>JBDQJG010000103.1:0-11342 GCA_040263955.1 Verrucomicrobiales bacterium | reverse complement strand
TCATTGTGCCACTGTTCCTGCTCGCCGTCTTCGCCGTCTACCGCTCGCGAGGCAGCGCCTACCGTATCCTGCCGATCGCCTTGCTCGTCGCCTCCGGGTGGAAGCTCATCAGCGTGATGTTCGCGCATTTTCCACGCGACTACTTCAAGTACATCGCCATCCTCGCCGGCATCGGCGTCGGTATCTGGTTCCTCGCGTGGCTGGTACGGAAGGCAGTGCGTCCCAATCCGGACCTGCTGCTGCGCCGGCGCCGCGAGAGCTACCGGCGGCATCTCTGCCCGACCTGCTCGTTCCCGATCCAACGCGGCGCCTTGCGCGATGCAATCTGGACGCGCAAGGGCCCGAAAACCGGCGGTGGGTCGCTGGTAGCCTCCGGCAGGATCGACCCCGGCCCCTACGACTGCCCGTCCTGCGGCACCCGCCTGTTCGAAAACTGCCCCAAGTGCAGCGAACAACGGCACAGCAGGCTCCCTCATTGCTCGAATTGTGGCGACTTCTCTACAACCTGGATGGACTACGGACCCGCGGCTGGAGACCCGGCACCAACAAACCCTGATACGTCCCGGGCCTGAAAAAGCTTAAGCCGTGGACAAGCAACACGCCGCCACCTAACATCCGCACATCGCAGTCATGACCACCGCCGTCTACGAGTTCCTCTTCGAAACCCTCACCATGAAGGCGGTGGGAATCGTTCTGGGTCTGGCACTCCTCTGCACCCATAGCTTCGCGTTCGCCAAGCGCGACACGGTGCAGGCGGCCCTGAAACTTTTTCCGCGCAATCGCCGATCCGGCGTCGTGCTGACGATCATCAATGCCCTCTTCGCCTTCGTCCTGATGAGCGAAATCGACATGGGTGAATTCTTCCACCTGCGGAACAAGATCCTCATCGTGATTCCGGTCGCCGCCTTCCTCGTGATCCGGTTCTGCGACGAATTCCTCGCCGTCCGGGCGCTCGGGGCCCTGCTCCTGCTGCTCGCCGCCCCGATTCTCGACTGCGCCTTCCTGCAACCACAGGCAACCCGCCTGCTGCTGCCCATCCTCGCCTACGGCTGGATCATCAAGGGACTGGTCTGGGTCGGACTTCCCTACCTCATGCGGGACTCCATCAATTGGGTCATCGCCCGGCAGTGGCGATGGACAGCCTGCTGCTTCGCCGGCATCGGCTACGGCGCCGCCCTGCTGATCGCGGCCATCCTGACCTACTGAAGCCATGGGCAGGATCCTTGTCATCCGTGGCGGGGCGCTTGGCGACTTCATCCTGACCCTGCCGGCCATCCGGTTGCTGCGCCGGGCATTCCCCGATGCCCACCTCGAGGTGCTTGGCTACCCGCAGTTCGTCGACCTGGCCCGCGCTACCGGGCTGGTCGACGCCACACGTTCGATTGAATACGCCCGGCTGGCGCCATTTTTCGCCCGCCAGACGATTCTCGACCCCGACCTGATCAGCTACTTCGCCTCGTTTCAGGTCATCGTGAGTTATCTCTTCGATCCGGACAGACACTTCGCCGACAACCTCGAGCGCAGCGGGGTGACCACCCACCTGCGCGGGATCCACAAACCTTGCGCGGGTGAGGGCCATGCCTGTCTGCAGCTCACCAAACCGCTCGAATCACTCGCGCTGTTCGCAGAGGAAAGCGATCTGCGCGGGCAACTGAGTCTTGGCCGACGCACAGAAGCTTCAGGAAGCCGGACATCCGGCATCCTTGCACTCCATCCGGGAAGCGGCAGTGCCGCGAAAAACTGGCCGATCGAAAACTGGATCGCATTGGCGCACGCCGCCATCGCCGCTGGCCGGGCCAGTGAAATCCTCCTCATCACCGGCGAGGTGGAGGCCGCCGCCGGTATCGGGCGACTGGTCCTCGCCAATCTGGGGGCCTCTTTCCCCTGTCGACACCTCGACCAGGCCCCGCTCACCGAGGTCGCGGAGGCTCTCGGAAAGGCTGCTGCCTTCGTTGGCAATGACAGCGGCGTCAGCCACCTCGCCGGGGCACTCGGCATCCCGACCATCGCCCTGTTCGGGCCCACCGACCCGGAGATCTGGTCCCCGTGGGGCGAGCAGGTCACAACAATCCGTGCCGACAGCGGCAGGATCGTTGATATCGCCCTCGATCGCGTGCTCGAGGCACTCGGCTGAACCTCAGCCTTCCACGCCGATGGCGGCCTCGACCTCACCCAGCGGCAGGCAGTTGACCACATCCTGCCGCGTCAGCCACCCCTTGCGGGCAATCCGGATCCCGTAAAACAGGTAATCAAACCCCGAGGGGTCGTGGGCATCCGGATTGATCGCGCACTTCACTCCCCTCTCCTTTGCCAGCTTCCACCAGCGCCAGTCCATATCGAGTCGCCACGGATTGGCGTTGAGCTCGATGATGGTCCCGGTGTCGGCGCAGGCCTCGATCACTGCCGGGATATCGACCGCGCTGGGCTCGCGGCGCAGCAGCAGGCGCCCGGTCAGGTGGCCGAGCATGGTGACATGGGGATTAGAGATCGCCCGGATGATGCGATCGGTCATCTTCGCCTCCTCCTGACCCAGCGCGTTATGCACCGAGGCAACGCAGTAATCCAGTTGGCTGAGAACCTCGTCATCGAAGTCGAGGTCACCATCCTTGAGAATATCCACCTCACTCCCGGCAAACAGCCGAAAACCCTCGAACTGCGCATTGAGCGCCCGGATTTCTGCCACCTGGGCGAGCAGACGCTCAGCATCCAGCCCATTGGCCTGGAAAGAAGAACGCGAGTGATCGGCAATGCCGAGGTACTGCATCCCGAGTTCGCGGGCTGCCTCTGCCATCTCCTCGAGGGTGGCCCTGCCGTCGGAGGCGACCGTGTGGCAATGAAAGGTGCCACGCAGATTCTCCAGCTCGACAAGCCGGGGCAGTTCCCCGGCCTCAGCGGCCTCGATCTCGCCGCCATTCTCGCGCAGTTCCGGCACGATGTAATCGAGCCCGAGAAATCGATAAAGATCCTCCTCGGTACGAATGCCGTCCGCATCCGGCGCGGCCTCCGTCGCGGCGAGGCGGTATTCATTGAGCGTGTAACCGCGGGAGAGCGCCCGCCCGCGCAGGCTGACGTTGTGCTCCTTACTGCCGGTAAAGTAATTGAGCGCGAAGGGATACTCCGCCGGAGCAACCGCACGCAGGTCGCACTGGATCCCCCGCTCCACGTGGATCGATGCCTTGGTTGCGCCGCTGGCGATCACGTCAACCACGAACGGCGCCCCGACGAAGGCGGCGGTTACCGCTGCGGTGTCTCTGGTTTCCGCGATGAAATCGAGGTCATGCACGGTCTCCTTGCCGCGGCGCCACGATCCCGCCACCTGAGCGCGCGAGACCTCGGGCAGCGCCTTGAGAAACTCGAGCACCATATCAGCCACCCCGACCACCTCCTCCTGGCGGAAACGCGTGGCATTCTGCTCGCGAAAGGCGATCGCCTCGAGAATCCTGTCCACCGAACGCTGCCCGAAACCGGCCAACCCGGCGACCTCACCCGCCTCGCAAGCCGCCCGCAGGCGCGCCACCGAATCGATTCCCAGTGCATCGTAAAGTGCTTTGACCTTCTTCGGACCCAGGCCTGGTATGGCCACCACCTCGAAGATCGTCTCGGGAAACTCCGCACGCAGCTTCTCGTGGAACGCCAGTTTCCCGGTGGTGGCCAGTTCATGAAGCTTGTCGCGCAGCGCCTCCCCGATTCCCTTGGTGCCCGCAAGCTGGTTCTCGGCGGCCGCCTTGACAATGTCGCCGGGATACGACTGGACGATCTCGGCCCCGGTGCGGTAGGCACGGACCTTGAACGGATTTTCACCCTTCAATTCGAGGAGCAGGGCGATCTCCTCGAGCACTGCGGCCAGCTTCTCGCGCGTCATGCCCATGAGATACGCCCTGCTGAAGAACTTGGCCACCGAAACCCTCGTGATCTGCCGGGCACATGCGGCAAACCCCGATCAACCGCGGCCACCAAGATCAACCGAAGTGATTGGCTTTTTGCAAATTCAAGACGAACCTTGGAACACTCCACCTTACCTTTTTGCCACCTCGCACCATGCCGCGCGCACTGATCACCGGAATCACCGGCCAGGACGGATCCTATCTTTCCGAGCAACTGCTCGAGAAGGGCTACCAGGTCCACGGCATCATCCGCCGCTCGAGCAGCTTCAATACCAGCCGCATCGACCACCTGCTCAAGGACCCGGCCATCGGGGAGCAGCTCACCCTCCATCACGGCGACCTGACCGATGCCCTGTGCCTCAACCGCCTTCTCGAGCGGGTGCAACCGGACGAAATCTACAACCTCGCGGCCCAGAGCCACGTCAAGGTGTCCTTCGAAATCCCCGACTACACGGCGCGCATCAACGCCATGGGAACGCTGCTGCTTCTCAATGCCATCCGCGAAGTCGGGCTGCAGGCAACCACTCGTTTCTACCAGGCTTCCACCAGCGAGCTGTTCGGCAAGGTGCGGGAGTCTCCCCAGACCGAGGCCACCCCCTTCCACCCGCGATCACCCTACGGGGTGGCCAAGCTGTTCGCCCACTGGACGGCGATCAACTACCGCGAATCCCATGGCTTGTATGCTGCCAACGGCATTCTCTTCAACCACGAGTCTCCCCGCAGGGGAGAAACCTTCGTGACCCGCAAGATCACGCGGGCAGCCGGCAGAATCCGCCATGGACTGCAGGCAGAGCTCATTCTCGGCAATCTCGATGCACTTCGGGACTGGGGATACGCGCCCGATTACACCGACATGATGTGGCGGATCCTGCAGCAGGACGAACCCGAAGACTACGTGTGCGCCACCGGCACAACCCACAGCGTCAGGCAGTTCTGCGAGCTTGCTTTCAACGAGGCGGAAATCCCGATCTGTTTCGAGGGTGAAGGGGTCTCCGAAATCGGTCGCCGCGTCGACACCGACGACATCGTGATCCGTGTCTCACCCGATTATTACCGCCCCGCTGAAGTCGATCAGCTTGTCGGAGATGCCAGCAAGGCGAAACGCGAGCTCGGCTGGAAGCCGACCGTCTCATTCGCGGAACTCGTGCAGATCATGGTGCGCTCCGACCTTGCCCTGGCGCAGCGGGAATGCGCCGCCGGATAAACTCCGAAAGACCAGAGAACACGCGCCTTCATGAGCCCGGACGACCAATCCGGCTTACATACGCGAAGTAGGCGCCCAGCTCGCTGCCGTCCTTACGGATAAACTTTGCGACCAGTTCGTCCGGCCCCGCCTCGAGTACAACGTCGAAGACGACCACCCGGTCACCCGCCGCCACCGGCTTGCGGTATTCCCGGCCGCCAACAACGAGCACGCACTCGCGCGCCGCAATTCCCGCACCGGGCCTGGTACGTGCGCTGGTCGATCCCGGCACGCCGGGCGCACCCGGAAGGTCGGCATCGATCGGATGATCCGCCTCCTCCGGCCAACGCCGCAGCTCGATACGGTAATCGCCGGTCTCGACAACCTGGACCGCCCACGGCCCCTGGGAACCCGGTGCATCGTAAGCCTCACGGATCATGCCCTGGTTCCACGGCGACAGGTCCGTGCTCACCCAGTCATGGCTGGTCAACCGCGCCGGATTTTCACCGGGGTGCCCGATATTGATCCGGGTGGTGCGCGCGAAACTCGGCTCGAGCTCCTTCCACCACGCTTCGTAGGCCGTCCGCAGGCGCTCCGCCACCTTCGGCTGCGCGCTGATGATGTTGGTCTCCTGCCTCGGATCCGCGGCAACATCGTAGAGTTCATCGCCGTTGACCAGGCGATAGCTGCCGGACATCGTCGCGGACTGCTTCCACTTGATCGGATCCTTGACCCGCTGTGAATCGGTAATCAGCACGCGATCGCCGTGCTGCCAGCCCGCATCACCCTGCTCGAGAAGCCGGCGAATGCTCATCCCGTCGAATTTCACACCCGGCGGCGGCGCGATGCCGCACAGATCGAGCAGCGTCGGGACAACATCGACGTGCGCGGTGAGGCTCGCCACCGCACGCCCGCCGACCAGTTCGCCGGCCGGATAGTGCACAAAAAACGGCACCCGATGACCCCCCTCGTATTCGCTGCCCTTGCCGCCGCGCATACCGCCATCGAAAACCTGTCTTTTAACCGTGCCATTGTCGGTGGTGAAGATGAAGACCGTCTCGTCAGCCACGCCCTGCTCGGCAAGGAACTCCCGCATGCTGCCGACGTTGTCATCGATCTGCGTGATCATCCCGAAGTAATGCCGACTGCCCTTGTCCAGGGGCTTTTCGCTCAGGCCGGGCAATTTTCCCTGGTACAGGTCGGCATACTTCTGCGGGGCATGAAACGGACTGTGCGGAGCATTGGTCGAGACAATGGCCAGAAACGGTCTCTGCTGCGCCACCTGTTCAGCAATGAACTCACGCGCGGCCTGAAACCACACATCCGTGCAGTGCCCCTCATACTTCCGCGCAATGCCGTTGTGCCAGTAGGTGTCATCAAAATAAGCATTGTCCCAGTAATCAGGTGTCTGGCCCACCCCGCCACCGCCGTGGCGGACGACTTCCTGGAAGCCACGCTCCTCCGGCCGATAGGGATGGTTGTCCCCGAGATGCCACTTGCCGAAAAACCCGGTCGCGTAGCCGGCATCGTGAAACAGATCACCGATGGTTTCCTCATCTTCGCGCAACATCGAGCGGCCCTGGATGGTATGCCAGACCCCGGTGCGATTGGTCCAATGCCCGGTGTAGAGTGCCGCACGCGTCGGCGCGCAGGTCGGCGCCACGTGGTAATCCTCAAGCCGGATGCTCGCGGCATGCAGCGCATCAAGGTTGGGCGTGCGCACAAACGGATGCCCATGCGCGGCGATGTCGCCGTAGCCCTGATCATCGGTGATCACCAGCACGACATTGGGAAACCCGGCACGGGCCGGAGAGAAAAAAGCCCCCGTGAACACGAGAAGCATAGAAATCAGGAAGACACGCGCACTCATCACACAAAAACCAATGATAAAACACCAGCCGGGTTTCACAAGCAATCGGCCTTGCCTGCGCGGCAACAGAATGCAATGCAACAGCGGCCGCAAACTTGCCATCCCTTTGGGTTTGTAAATTCCCTCGACCACTCATAGATTCCGCCCCCTCGAAAACTGCTCCACGATTTTCACCTGCCACAGAGAACATGAATATCCAGCTCGAACGCCTGCCCGAGTGCAAAGCCACGCTCAAGGTCGAGATTCCGGCCGAAACTGTCGCCACGGAGCGGCAGATCGTCACCGGCACCTTCGCATCCCAAGCCAAAATTCCGGGCTTTCGCGCCGGCAAGACCCCGCTGCGCGTCATCGAACAACGCTTCGCCGGCAAGATCAACGACGAGGTCGAGGAGCGCCTGATCAACACCGCACTGCGCAAGGCTATCGCCGACGAATCCCTGGACCTGCTCAGCGTCGATGCCGTCACCGATCAGGCCCTTGCCGAGAACGGCGCCTTCTCCTGCAACATTGCGCTGACGACCAATCCCTCGATCGAACTGCCCGATTACTCGAACATTCCCGTGCGGCTGCCGCGCTTGGAGATTGGCGACGAGCAGGTCAACCAGAGCCTCGAAAAACTGCGTGAGCGCTACGCGACCTTCGCAGATATCGACAACCGCAAACTCCAAATGGGCGACTTCGCGGTCATTTCCTACCAGGGCAACATCGATGGCAAGCCGGTTGATGAGGTAGCCGAAAATGCACCGCCCAGCCTGGTCAAGGCAGCCGGTCAATGGATCCGGATGGACGAGGAGGGATTTCTTCCCGGCTTCTGCAGCAGCCTGGTCGATGCCGAGGCGGGTGAGACGCGCGAGGTCAGCGTGGTTCTCGACGAAGAATTCTCCTTCGAGCCGCTGCGCAACACCGAAATCATCTACACAACTGAAATCACCGCGATCAAGGAACAGCAACTCCCCGAGCTCGACGATGCATTCGCCTCCAAAGTGGACGAAGGGAAAACCCTCGAGGAAATCAAGCAGGCCATCCTCGAGGAACTCGAGAACGATTGGCAGGAGCAGATCCACAACCAGAAAATCAACCAGGTTGTCGCCTACCTCGATGCGCAGACCGAATTCGAGCTGCCTCCCGGAGTGGTCGCCGGCGAAACCCAGAACCGGGCCGACGAAATCGCCGCCGACGCCCAGAGCCGGGGCATGCCGCAGGAGCAGATTCTCTCCCTGCAGGACGAGATCATCGAAACCGCCTCGCGGCAGGCCCGACTCAACGTCAAAACCGGTTTCCTGCTCGATGAAATCGCCAAACAGGAAAATATCGAGGTCACCAACGAGGAGGTCAGTCGCACCATCATCGCCATGGCGGCACGGCAGGGCAAGCCGCCCAAAAAACTCATCAAGGAGCTCGAGAAAAACCAGGCGATTGGACGCATTCGCAACAATATCCTGACCCAGAAAGCACTCGCACACCTGGTGGAAAACGTCACGATCACCGAATTTGATCCCGAGGCGGAACCAGATGCGCAATCAAATACGTAACCAAATGCGTAACCAAATGCGTAACCCACGGACTTGCAGCCCGGGAGCATGCTCGCTTCTCATTATCAAGCCCTGACCAGCGCACTGAAATCGAGCAACCGCAGCGCTACTCCCCGCCTGCCGGACAAATCGACGCTCCTCGCCCCTCCCACCCTGTCGCATTGACACACCGGGCGGCAGCCGCGACCTTTCAACGACTTATTTACCATGCCTACAGAAAATAGTTCATTCCCAAACAGCCTCTCCCCCGCAGGGCCGTCCGGTTATATCGTCCCGACCGTCATCGAGACGGAAGGACGCATGGAGCGTGCCTACGACATTTATTCCCGCCTGCTCAAGGACCGGATCGTTTTCATCGGCACTCCCATCGACGATCAGGTTGCCAATATTGTCATCGCCCAGCTGCTGTTTCTGCAGATGCAGGACCCGAAAAAGGACATCCACATCTACATAAACTCGCCGGGCGGCTCGGTCACCGCGGGGCTGGCCATCTACGACACCATGCGATTTGTCACCTGCGACGTGAATACCTACTGCATCGGGATTGCGGCCAGCATGGGAGCCGTATTGCTCTGCTCGGGAACTACCGGCAAGCGCTACGCCCTGCCTAACTCCGATATCATGATCCACCAGGTCTCCGGGGGTGCTCGCGGCACCGCCTCGGACGTCGAGCGCACCGTCGAGTTCATGTATCGGCTCAAAAAGCGCCTCAACCTCATCATCGCCCATCATACCGGACAGGATGTCAAGGTGGTCGAGGACGCCTGCGACCGGGACAACTACCTGACCGCCAAGGAAGCGATGGAGTTCGGCCTGGTTGACAAGGTGCTTGAGCACAAGACCGACATCGCGGTCACGGACAAGAAGGATAAAAAGGAAAAGAAAGAGAAGGCAGACAAGGGCGAAGCAGACAATCAATCCAAGGCTGAGGCCGAGGATTAATCACTTCTCCTCGCGACCTGGCACGCGACCAACCCCGAAAGAAACCCATCCCCAATGGCACGCGCATCCAATCTCACGATGTGTTCCTTCTGCGGCAAGAGCCACGCGGAGGTAAAGAAGCTCATCGCCGGACCCGGCGTCTACATCTGCGATGGCTGTATCCACGTCTGCAAGGGCATTCTCGACAAAGAACTCAAGGAGGCGCAAGCTCCCGACGCCCCGGCCGCAGGCCTGGAAGTAGCCAAACCCGCCGAGATCCTCGCCAACCTGAACGCCCATGTAATCGGTCAGGAAAACGCCAAGAAAATCCTTTCGGTGGCCGTGCACAATCACTACAAGCGGATTTCCAGCATCGCGCCAGACATCCTGGGGAAAAAACACGAGGATCTGCAGGATGTTGAAATCGAAAAAAGCAATATCCTGCTGATCGGGCCGACCGGCTCCGGAAAAACGCTGCTGGCGCGCTCACTCGCCCGCCAGCTCAACGTGCCTTTCTGTATTGCCGACGCCACCACCCTGACAGAGGCCGGCTACGTCGGTGAGGACGTGGAAAATATCGTCCTGCGTCTCCTGCAGGCGGCAGACTATGACGTCCAGCGTGCCGAGCTGGGCATCGTCTACATCGACGAGATCGACAAGATCGGGCGTAAAACCGAGAACGTCAGCATTACCCGCGACGTCTCCGGAGAAGGTGTCCAGCAGGCACTGCTGAAAATGCTCGAGGGCACTGTCTGCAACGTCCCACCGCAAGGTGGACGCAAGCACCCACAGCAGGAATACATCCAGGTAGACACCTCGAAGATCCTGTTCATCTGCGGCGGTGCCTTCGTCGGCATCGAGGAAATCATCGCCCGCCGCCAGGGAGCACACGTACTCGGTTTCGGTAAGCAGGCAGACAATCCCGATGCCGGCACGGATGACCGGGCAGTCACTCTGGACAAGATCGAACCCGAGGATCTCCTGTCCTTCGGACTGATCCCTGAATTCGTCGGGCGCCTGCCGGTGGTTTCCTCGCTGGAAAAGCTCACCGAAAAAGAACTGGTGCGCATCCTCACGGAGCCGAAAAACGCCATCGTCAAGCAGTATGCCAAGCTGCTGGCCATGGACGGCGTCACCCTCAAGATCACCCGCGACGGACTCGAGGAATTCGCCAGGGAAGCCGTGCAGCGCGGCACCGGTGCACGAGCCCTGCGCTCCATCTTCGAGCGCGTCATGCTCGACGTCATGTTCGACATTCCCAGCCGTAACGACATTGAGACAGTGTCCATCAATGCGAACGTGGTAGCCGGCAAGAAGCCCCCCGCAATTCGCAGGCGAAGCACCAGAAACGCCGCCTGAAAAAACGCGTGAAACCGCTGAAGGTTGCAGAAGACGGCAGGATCGGAACCAGCCTGCGTGCTTCTCGTCACCTTTGTTTGCCCCTGCTGCTCGCCCTCGCGCACAGCTCCTGCAGTTCGACATCGCCCTCGGATCCGCCCGAAAGACCCCGCCGCTTCGTCGTCGGTGTAGTAAAGGGCGTCTACGACAAGGATTTCGTCATTTTCAAACGCACCGCCGCCTGGATGCCGGCTTCCGGCCAACCACTCGAATGGCGTCCCCGGGATGGCAAGGGCAAGGGCGGCACTCTCGTACGCAGCCCACAGAGACGCGGCACGCTCTTCGTTGCGGACATCCGCAGCGGATCACCGGCGGTAGGAGACCTGATCTATTTTCACGAGATCCCTGGCGTTCCGGACGCGGCTACCGAAACTATCGGCACTGTTCCAGAGACTGCCGCGCAGCCGGAAACCCTGCTCCATAGCCCGGCCATCCATCCGACCGACCTCTCGCTTCCCGCTGATCTGCCCCCCCTGCGGCCGCCGCCGGAAGAACGCACCAGCCCACCCGCGACTCGGCCGCTTGATGCGGGCACACCGCGGCAGGACGAACCC
>JBDQJG010000102.1:0-11469 GCA_040263955.1 Verrucomicrobiales bacterium | reverse complement strand
TCCTGCCCATGGATGATTCGCTGCAGGGTTTTCCAGTTGGCACGTTTCGCTTCGTCAATTGCAGCGAGCAGAGCCTGACAGTGCAGCTCGCTGGGCAGGGTGGTTCCCTTCCGCCGCGGGGTATGCTGGTGATGGGGTCCGGAGTGAACCAGCAAGGGGGCATGGTTCCCTGTGTGATTTCCAGTGCAGAGGGCGAGCACATCTTCGACACCCGGCTCATCGCCCAGGCCAGTGGTCGTGAAATCGTTTTCATCAGCCCGCCTGACGCGGAGGACGAACTGCCCGCGGTCCGGTTTGTTTCCCAATTGCTGCCGCGCGAGCTTTCCGGATCCCATGGAGGTTCGAGCCGATGAGTTCGCTGAGCGCGCGGAGTGCGGGCATCCCCTTGCACGAATTGATCACCATGACGGTCAGGCAGAGAGGGTATTATCGGCATTCTGCATTAACGCATTGCACAGTTCTCGACGCTTCCGGGATGGGTCGTTGGCGAGCAGGGAACCGGCACCTCGACGCTGCGCTTCATCGAGTTTACGTTTGAATCTAATGATGTTTACGATTCCACCACCAGGCGAAAAGCACCGACTTCTCGGACACTCGGGGGCAGGCTTCACCATCATCGAGATGTTGGCGTCCATGACGGTGATCATCATACTCGCGACAATATTGGTCAGTTCCGGAGCTTTCGGGCCGCGTTCGGGCCGAAGGCCCGTCGACGCGATGCAGATGGTGGTGCAGATGACCGAAATCGCCCGCTTGAAGGCCCGTGAATCGCTGGTGCCTGCGCGCGTGGCGGTCTGCGTGGACAGCATCGGCAATGAGAAGTATTTACGCTACGCGGTAAACCTCTTATGGATCGAGGAAGATGAGGATGGGGATGGTATCATTCAGGATGATGAAGAGGGGTGGAAGATTTTCGGGCGTGGCCGTCGATTGCCCGATGGAACCGCCTTTTACAAGGGTTTCAGCACCTTGGCGGATACCACCAACTCGCTGAGGATAAACCTCGATGATCCAACAGGATTGCACGATGATGACAATACGGTGGGCGTGAATTTCACCTACATCGAGTTCAATGAGTTTGGCGAACCCTCGGCCAGCGGGACGCAGTGGGTTTTTGTTAAGGCGGTTACGAATGATGCCGGTAATGACCCTATGATTCCCGATCCGCTTGACCGGGATGGATTCATCGTGCGTCAGACCGGTATGCTGGCCGTTTTCGAGTACCCGGATCAGATTGCCGCTCCCTCACCCTGATGAACGCACAGGATCACGACACGTCTAAGCCCGGCCGCAAACTCGGTTTTCGCCAGGGGTTCACCCTTGTGGAGGTCGTTGTGGCCGTGGGCATCGTCGCCATCGCCATCCCCGCGATCCTTGGGACGTTGGGAATTTTCTCCCGTGTCAGCGATGGGTTGGTAACCCGTTGGGACACGGCTGCCGTAATGAGCCGGTTCAGTCTCTACCTTGATGGCATGTTGGTGGATGCCGCCCGGGGTGACACGGTCGCCTTTGATGATGTGTATGGCTGGGTTCGCAATGCCAGTGCTGACCCGCCGGTCAACCAGGTGTTGTATGCCTACAAGACGGATGTCAATCAGGCCGGCTACAGCATCTCCCGGAATGCGCCAGTCAACCTGGTCACATGGGGCAAAATTCTTGCCGCAGAGGTCCATGCCCCGACGAGCGAGATGGTTTCAGAGGGTGCTCTCGTTGCCGATGCTGCCGACTACGAAAAGTGTTACCTGCCGCTGCAGCTTCAAGTTCACGCATTGTCCGGGCCGGCGCAGACGACACAACGAACCGCCGCCACGTATGTGGATGCGCAGTCACACATGCTGTTCAGATGACAGATACGACCAGCCGTGATCAACGTAATGCGCCGACGCATCGCTGCGCGGGATTTACCCTCATCGAGCTGCTGGTGGCCATGGGAGTTACGCTGGTGCTTCTGGTGATGGTTTTCACGGTGCTATCATCCGGCGCCGGCGCGAGTTCGGCGATCATGGACAAGCTTACGACGCGTTCTAATGCGGAGTTCGCGTTTGATTTCCTCGAGCGCGATCTGGATGGCTTGACGCCTCCGGAGCGCGCTCGCACCACCCTGACGCTCAGGCCGGAGACCGTCGATGGGATCGCATCATTCTGGATTATGATGTTGAGCCGGCCGATGGCGGGTATTGACCCGGGGGCACTGCAGGCGATTTCTTATCGCCTGGTGGACAAGGATCCAATGACTCCGGCGGGCACCGACCTGAGGGTGAGCATGTATCGCACGCGGTTGGCGCGTCCGCCTGCCACCCTCTCGTTTCTTGACAAGGATGATCTTCACGATGGCTTCTGGAGCGGCTACTGGCCGGCTTACACGACCGACGACGGAGGCAGGACCCTCCTCGAAGACTATCTGGCGGACAATATCGTCGATGTGCAGGTCAGGTTGACCTACAATTACCTGGACGAGAAGAACCTGGCGGATCCGACAGATGACGAGGTGGTCTGGGTGGAGGAACTGCCGGTCACCGCGACCATCAACCTGACCGATAATGGTTTCAATGGCACGGACATCGAAGCCGATCACGTGCCCAACACGCCGATCTCGATCACCGTATCGGTGTCGTCGCTTCGCCGCGAAGAGGCCAGTCTGTATCGGCAGGGAGGCCTGTCGCTGGGAGATGCGATTGATCAGGGAGGCGTCACCTTCAGCAGGACCTACCCGCTGCTGACGGTTTACCGTTAGTGGATTGTGGTCGGCTTGCTGATCGAGGGGGCCTCTCCTCCACAGTTGGTTATGATGGACGCGAAAGCATGCAGGGCCTGTTTCAGGGCCAGCGGGGCGTCACGGCGGTGCCTGAGGAGCAGGCGCCAGTCGGGATGAAATTCTACGATCCCGGTTTGCCGTCGTATTGATCGACGGTCTCATACAGATCGGGTGATCCCGTTACGCCCAGTGCTGAAATCTTCTCGATGAAGGCCTTGAACTGCGGGTCCTCGATGCCGGCAGCATACTCTTCTGTGGAAGGCCAGATGGCGATGTTGATCCAGATGGTCGGATTCTCGATAGACTGATAGAAGGCACCGCCCATGCAGCCATATTCCTGAGTAAGAAGTTCCTTTGCTGCGTTCCATGCCTCGAAGAATGCGTCTGCCTGTGCTGTCGGCACCTCGAAGCGGTTGATCAGGGCGACCTCTGCCCTGGCAGACAGGCTGAGGGCAAAAACGAAAAACAGACTTAAAAAAATATGGGTAGGGGTTCTCATGTGGGTTTTCTGTGGTTGGACTGGGTAGTTGGCCGCTTGACCACTGTCAATGCGTATATTTAAAAACTTTTCATTTTTTACTACAGTGGATCTGTAAAGATTCCCCAGCCTGTTTGTGGGCCGCAGCGTGAAATAACATGGGTTGCTGGAGCAAGTTACCCGGTAGCAAGGCCGGCTGAAGGTGTGTATGGCTGTCCTGTTGCTTTGCAGGTTGCTGAGTGTTTCAGAAAACTGCCTGAGGCCGGCTTGGTATCAACTTTCGAAGAGAAACCAACGGCAATTACTCTGTGGTGGTCAGCACGAGTACTCCCGGTGTCGGGCCTCCCATGCACGTGCACCAGGATGAGGATGAGCTTTTTTACGTGGTGCAGGGCACCTACGAGATTACCTGCGGGGAGCAAGTCATCGAGGCCGATGCGGGAGATTTCGCGCACCTTCCACGGGGCATCGCCCATAGATACAGGAACGTGGGTGATGGTGAGGGAATACTGATGAACACCATGACACCCGGTGGTTTCGAGAAATTCCTCGAGGAAGTCGATCAATTGCCCAAGAACGCCCCATTGGACAAATCAAAGGTCACTGAAATCACCGCCGGATAGAATCTCACTTTTGTGCAGTAGGCTCAGAATGTTCCTTGGTAACTTGGAACTGATCAGCGGCTTGCCTTGTCCCGGGCCCGACGTGTCCGCCGCATGCAGGGAAGTTGCGGCATGATGTGAGGACGATTTTCCGGCGCCGCGGGAGCCCGACAGATGCTTGATGGCCGATGCCCGGCGCCTTGCCCGCGGGAACATTGCAATCGACAGGCATCTGACTCGGATGCATCTTTAACGGTAGGAACCGGGGGCAGTGCCGTTATGGTTGCGGTGACAATACCGGGCTATCGTAGAAAACGGAAGGAAACAATATGCGGAAAATGAAAACGACCACGAATCCGCTTTTGGCGGTCGCTATCCTGTGCGGGATGGTGAACTTCGCCACTGGCAATGTCTCTCCCACAGGCCAGGGCAGTGCTGCCGTTGCTACTGCCGCAGCGGCATCGAAGACCCCGCAAACCACGTTGGTGATTCTTGGCTCCGAGAACTGGCAGCCGAGTTTCAGCCCGCTCGGGCATACCTCGACCATGATGCTTCACGCGGAGGCGCTGGCGCTCGATCACCTGATGAAGATGGACGAAAAAACCCGGCAGGCCGGCCCCGCACTGGCAGTCGAGTGGTCCTACGATGACACGCGGACGGTGCTCACGGTCAGGCTGCGCCGGGGTGTGAAGTTCCATGACGGATCCGACTTCACGGCGGAGGATGCCGCGGCTTCCTGCGAGGCGTATTCCAGCGCTGGACACGTATCCGGTTTGTGGTGGGGGGACGAACTGAGTTGCGAGGTGATTGATAACAGCACATTCACGATTTCCCCGAAATCGGGAAAGCCCCTGGGTTCCCTCGTCAACATGCTGTGCTCGACTCCGATCATGTCTGCCGATGATCTTGCCGATCCGGCCAATACACTCGATAAGAGGTACAACGGCACCGGTCCTTTCAAGTTCGTTAAATTCGAGGAAGACACCGCCTGCTACGATGCCAATGAGCACTACTGGGGTGATGTGCCGAAGATCAGGCACCTCGAGTATCGCTACGTCGCAGATTCGGAGACTCGGCTCGCCATGCTGCGGGCCGGAGAGGCGGATGTCATCGAGCGGGCCGATTCCGACTCCGTCGGCCTTCTGGAAAACGATCCCGGCACCCGGGTGGTGACATTCCTCACCACCGAAAGCAAGCACCTGATCCCGAAATTCAAGGTCGAGCCGATGAACAATCGCCTTGTCCGCAAGGCCATCGCCCATGCCATCGACTACGATGTGATTGTCGATAAGATCATGAGCGGTCATGCGGAAAGGGCCGACAGCTTCATCTCGTCGACTATCTGGGGATACGCCGCCGTGGAAGGTGTCGGCGAGTATGATCCCGCGAAGGCTGCGGAACTTCTCGAGCAGGCCGGCTATCCCGGTGGCAGGGGCCTGCCTGAACTGGATCTCTACACCTCCGTCGGCTTCTATCCGAAAACCGCGGAATACAACGACCACATTGCCCTTTGCCTGGCCGCCGTGGGCGTGAAATGCACGGTGCGGACGATGGATACCTCGGCGTGGGGCACTCTACTCTACGATGAAACTCCCTGCCATCTGATCGACAGCGGCTGGCAGCCCTCGGGTATCGAGCCCGCCTTGAAGCTCAATTCCTGGTACGCACAGGGACGCATCAGCCACTACCAGCCTTCCCCCGGGCTCACCAGGATAATGGCCCGCTTCAAGGAAGAAACCGATGACGCCGGAAGGAAGGAACTGCTTGCGAACGAGTATCTGCCGGCCCTTGCCGAAGAGATGCCGGATATCCCGCTCTTCGAATCGATGGCCATTTACGGGGTGCGCAGCAATGTGAAGGGTCTCGACTTCACCGCCGGAGCGGATTTCATACTAAACAACGTCACCAAGGAGTAATGCCACCCAAGACTGTTTGCGCCAACACCTGAAGCACTCCGCGGGCCGTATCTACAGGTCCTGAAAGCTTCTTCTGCCCGGGCCCAGCGGCCTGAAATCGGAGCACCCCGGACAGTCTCGGGCAAGTCCCTGCTGCACCATGGCCGGGGTCAGCGCGCTGGCGGCAATCTATTCTTCTTCCGGCGCAATAACGGTGACCGCGTCACCCTGCTCTCCGGCGTAGAATACGATGATCTCTGCCGGTTCATCGCCGTCATTGTTTCCGTGGTGCAATGTATCAACGACCTCGACGATTGGATCATAAGGCTTCAGGTGCAGGACTTGACCCGTGTCGGTGGTTACAGTGAGCTCGCCTTTAAGCAAAACGCCCGCATTGATGACCGGGTGCGTATGAAGGGGCAGTGTGGTCTTCGGTGGAATCGTGATCCGCAGGATCGTGACTTCCGGGGTACCCGTCTTGTATGGCGGTAACGGCTGGCCGTTCCAGCTTGTGGATGACTTTACCAACTCAATCGCCTCGACCTTGCCACCGTGTTTGGGCGATGTGCATCCCATCATCAGGGTAGCTGATAAGATGCAGAATAGTGGCGCCCTCATACGGAACTCTTTACACGCTTGAGGCCGGCCGCACAGCAAATAGTTTGCAGGTCGCAGAATCGCCGCACATCCATCACTATCAGTATGCGGCACAGGCGGTACTTGTTGCCATCCTTCTTCCGTTACCGTGATGCGCCCCCGCCATACTGTTCGGTCAGGTATACGGAGTGCACGGTCAACTCGGCGCCCTCACGGATGACGAATTCGCTCAATCCGACACGCGTCTCGTCGTTTCCCCAATCGTAGGTGTAGCCGAGTCGCGTCCACGGATATGCCGGTCCGTGCTGCGGCTTGTAGCGTGCGGCGGCGGTGTTCTCATACCATTGTCTGTATTTTTCGCTCACCGAGATATAGTCGTGCACCTCTGGAAACTCGAGTTGGGCATCGTAATCGGTAATCTCGGGATCGGCGCTCGGACGAAACAGATCGTCAGGCTTGACCCACAGCTCGACGACGAACTTATGGCCACTGTTCGGCGGCAATCCGAGCAGCTTTTCCAGGCGACGGGGCAGTGGCGTAGCCCCTTCCTTGCGACGATAGCGTTCACAGAACCTCTTCAAGTCGGGTGCGGCCGTGACCCACACTGCGTATTGCTCCTCGAATGGCTGGCCCAGCGGTTGTTCCGGGGAAACAAAGTATGAATCGTGTGTTGTCCAGGTCGCCACGAGAACCTGCCGATCGGCACCACTGCCTCGCCAGATGAGTTGTTGGTTGCTTGGCAGAATCGGTGTGAGTTCGCGTGAGACGTCCTCTTGTGTCGCGTTCACCGCGTTTGTTACCGCCTGCAGATAGCGCTCGGGCAAGGTCATGGCCCGCGCTTCCGGGTGCGAGTGATGACTGCTGGAGAAGTCTTTGCCGTGTGGCTTTGCGGCGGGCGATTCGGCGTAGCACCGTTGACCGAGGACACAGGCGAGCGTGCCTGCCAGAATGACTGCTGCGAGGCGCGTCATAAAAGCTGCGGGCGGTGCGGAATTTGTCGTCATCGCCAGCCTGCATCGCGCTCCGTTCGTCGAGCAGATCGGTCGCAATGCTGATACTTCGAGTTGTCGGCAATCAAGCAAACGGCCTGCCATCACGCACGGAACATAAACCTGGAAACGAGAACAGGCACCACGGAATCAAAAGAAGCGGCGAGAAAAAGATGAACGACTGACTGAATTGCCGTCTCTTCCGTTGATTGCGTGGTTAGACCATTGCGGTATTCAAGGTAAACGGTCTGCCATGCTCTGACGCTGGTGATCTCCCATTTTATAAGGACTGCGGTTGTGGTCTTCCAATCCGCTTTCGGATCCGGGAATTCTGTGATCCACTCGCCGCAGTGGGTGATCCTGCTATCCTCGGTCCGTATCGTATCCAGCCACGCAGAAGCCCGAAGCTCTCTACAAACCACGGGTGGTCAGTGATCTGCAGGCGAACCGGTGAACTGTAGCCATTTCAGTAACTGTCAGTTTTTCGCGCTGGCCAGGTGGGTCACGGGGAGGAGGTTGGAGACGGTGTCATTGCATTTCTCCGGGGATCAAGGTGATGTGTCTCTGGTCGGCATGGCTTTCGATGAGAGTTTGAAGATTGGCGATGTCATTCTCGCTGTACTTGAATACGCCCTGGTCCGGATTAAAAAAATAGATCGCATCATCTTCGCCACGATACATGGCGCACGCGTGTGCGTTGCTTCCCGTGTCATGCTGCATATTGATGAATGCAAAGTCGCCTTTTTTGGAAAGATGCTGTGCTGCCCAGGTTCCCAGCTCCGGTTGATTCTGTGCACCAAGTCTCAAGCTGTTCGGACCAAACGGCACAAAGGTATGCCTGGCTTTGAGCGCGCCTTTTTTTACCATGGTGTCGGTGTTCAGCTCATTGGTCTCGAATTTCTGCTGAGTGGTTATGATATCCTCACTGCGATCATCCTTGAGTTGGTTGGCTGGAGCCTCCCCGAGCTCGTGAATTGTGTTCAGCCATAACACGGAGGCCCCCTGGCAAACCCCGTGCGGCAATTCGTTGTAGGCGTAATTATCGAACGTGCTTATCATGTTGGGGTGTCTTGACGATCGCGTGGGCATTTCTGCCTGGTCTGTAGCCTCTACCTCCGCGGTTGCCTCGTTGGGGATTTGCCGATCGGTCTCCGTGCTGTTGAGTTCTTCCAGTTCTGTCAGTTTTCGGCTCAGGTTTCGATCAATATTGCTGCGCTCCAGTTCAAGGAGGCTTTTCTCTGCTTGGAGCTGTTTTCGGGTTGGTCGGGTTGATCCGGAGTTGCTGTTCGTGATCTGTTCATCCAAACGATCAATTTTGCTGGTCAGTTCCTCAGCCCTGCCGATGGCGTTCTGGATAACTTGTTGCTCGTAGCTGGCGTCGCTTTTGTCCGGCCTGGTGAGTAATTCTGCTCGATCGGCAAAGGCTTTGCTATAGGCCGCGTTAAACCTGTGAACCTTTTCTCCAGAGCGGTTGCTCGAAAAATCACTGCGCGCGAATTGTTGTCTTCCATCGGCGGTCTTGAGCTTGCTGACATGCCCGCCGGTGACGCGTATTGCGCGATCCCCGAGCGGTTTGCCATCGCCTCGGAAGAGGACGATATCGTATTTGCCGTCGGGCCGGTTCTTGAGCTTCGCGTATGTGTCTCTGTCGATTTGGACCCCGACGAAACTCTTGCCGTTCACGGTGATTTCACCGTATTCTCTCTTTTGACCGTCGACCTTGATATCCGGCCTCTGATCAAAGGAAACTGTGACCTTGTTGATGTTGTTGTCCATAAAACAACTGTCAATTTCGACTAGGCCTTGATCTGGTAAAGGGGCTCCGATCCAGTGCCTGAAGCCGAAGTGAGCAAGAATTCATCATCAAGCCGCGCAAGTCGGTCGAGCCACGTATCCGCGACGTTCACGTGGATCTCGAGCGACTCGAGGAAGGCGTGATGTGAGATTCCCGAGATCTGAAGGGTTCGTGACAGGATGATCTCGGCAGATGCCGGATCGACCCCGAGCGTGCCACCCCCTGTGCCTCGGAAAAACAAATTCGCTTCGAGCAGGACGCCATAGAGACGCTCTCGCGCCTCGACCGTGTCGGGGACTGCCGCCAACACGGAGTAGATGTGGAGTTCTGCCTGGTTGTGATCGAACTCTAAATGCATCGACAATCGATCATCTAAGCGCAGACTGCATACTCCATTCTCATTCGGAGTTACATCATCAATTCCCAGGTGTTCGCCGAGAATCCCGAGGAGTTCTTTGTATTCCGTTGACATCAAATCTGGTAAGGATCAACCACAGGCTAGCATTCGAATGTCAGATGGACAAGCTGCCTCGGCAAACCAGCCCCAAGACCCGCCTTTTATGGTGTGCTGATTCTGCCACGCTGATCTTGTGCTGCTCATCGAAGGCAAGCTCCAGCAGATGAGAGAAGCTGCCTGGCCTTTCCCCGGGCATTGGCTTCAGGGATCAGGCGTCGTTCGAACTCGGCTCATTCCTCCGAGCTTTCGGCCAACAGCCTATCGAGGTATTTCTTGAATTCCACGACAGAGGTGAGACCACGCGATTCTGTATCCCGCTCAGGCTGCCAGTAACTCAGGATGTAATCCGTGATGGTTACGTACCAATAAGGCCCTGCTGTCGCATCTGGTTGTTCTGGATACTGCGTAGCGGTCGCATCCACCTTGGCAGTGAGTTTCTGGATTTCCGCAACCTGCTCCTCGGACAATTTCACCCCGCGCGTTTTGGAATTCTCGCCCTCGGTGAGGGTAAGTCTGTGGGTGTCCAGATTGACGATGTAGCTCGCTGATGAAAGGGAAAGGTAAGACGCCTTGACCTCCAGACGAATCACATCCGGAATGTGTTGTCCGGGAGTGGCGGCAGATTGAGCCAAGTCGGAAATCAGGAGGCTGAGTCCGACGGTCAGGAGAGCGAAGCTGAGTTTCATCACGACTCTTTCCTAAGGCCGGGAAATTTCCCCTTCAACGCCTGTGATCCGACGCTGCGCATCGGCCAGGGTTGGAGGGGGTGCAGTGGGCGGCGTGATTACCACGTAGGCGGTGCGGCTGCGGCTGGCGGGTTACTGCGGTGAGGGAGGTAACTTGCAGATCGGCCCCCAGTCGTCTCCAGAAATGTGGTTCCCGTTCTCGTACAGGCCCCGCTTGGTGACGTTGCCCTGCTTGTCGTAGCTGATCCACTCGCCGTGCCATTGCCCATCCTTCCACTGGTGCTTGAGCATCACCTGCCCGTTCTCGTGGTGGCTTGTCCACTCGCCGTGTTGTTTACTATCTTTGTAGTGCTCCTTGTACTTCACCTGCCCGTTCTCGTAGTACTCGATCCGCTCGCCGTGTAGTTTCCCATTCTTCCACGGCAATTGAATATACACCTGCCCGCTTTCGTAGTATGCGATCCACTCGCCGTGTGCTTTCCCATCCTTGTGGTGCTTCTTCCACTCTACCTGCCCGTTGTCGTAGTAAGTGATCCACTCGCCAACCTTCTGCCCCTTGTCGTTTTTGAAGCCAGTGACTTTCGGTTGCCCGTTGGGCCAGCGTTCCTCGTACTTCTCATCCCCGTAGGCACAGGTTGAAAACAGCAGGACGGCGCAGGCAAGATGGCTTAGCGGATAGCGCATGGCTGGATTAATTGATTGGATTGAATGAATGAAGAAATTGCTTTTTCAAGGCCGAAAGTCCAGCCGCAAAGGAGGCAACGCATTGCTGGCAGGGCTCTCAGCTGCGCAGCGGAGGGGCGAGTCGTACGATCAGCCCTCCGCCACCACGCGGTCCACCAGCCCCAAGAAGAACTCACGGCTCCAGAGCGCGAGTTCAGCGTCGTCCCGGATGAAGGGTCGGACGTCCGATTTGGCTTGATGGAAGTCGACTTCGTCGAAACGATCGCGCAATCGCTGCTTCAGGGTCGCCAGGTCAAGTGTCTCGGATCTGTCCCAGTGACCGGTTTGCTCCATCCGCTTCCGGAGGTGCTCCAGGTGGCAGGGAACCTCGCGGCCCAGATACCAGACGAAATCGTAGAAGTCTCGACCCTTCACCCGCGTCTTCCAGTTCCGGCACAGCACCGCGTGGAGTTTGCCGGCGAACAGGCAGGGCAAGGTGAGCAGTTTCACCTGGAAGGGAATAGGAACGAGTAAGGTTTCCATGATTACTTC
>JBDQJG010000101.1:0-11485 GCA_040263955.1 Verrucomicrobiales bacterium | reverse complement strand
GGGCGCTACAACTGGCGCTCGCGGCAGAAAGCGAGCGTCTTGAGTGGATTTTCTGCGCCGTTGATCGACGAGGCTCGGGTCACGGTGGGGGACTTCCTCCAAGCGCGTGGCTACCACACCGGCATGGTCGGCAAGTGGCACCTTGGCATCGGATGGCAGAAACTCCCTGACGGTGCGGAGCAGAGCCCGGCAACGAAATCTCCAGCGAATCAGTCGCCAGGGCACAGGGGGTGGGACATCGACTACACCAAGCCGGCGGTGACCCCGGTGCATGCCGGTTTCCATGCGTTCTTTGGCATCGCAGCTTCGCTCGACATGCCGCCGTATGTCTACATTCGCGGCGACCGCGCGATCGCGGTGCCCACGGTGGAGAAAAAGTTCCTCCGCAAGGGAGCGGCGGCAGAGGACTTCGAGGCGGTCGATTGCCTGCGTGATTTCGCCGCCGAGTCGCGCGCCTACATCGCGCAGCGGGCGGAAACTCCGCAGACTCCTTTCTTTCTCTACCTGCCGTTGACTTCGCCGCACACGCCGATCGTGCCGGCGCCACGATGGCATGGAAAGTCCGGCATCGGAGACTACGGCGACTTCCTGATGGAGACAGACTGGGTGGTCGGTGAAGTGCTGGCCGAACTGGAAGCGCAGGGGATCGATGAGAACACCGTGGTCATCTTCACCGCCGACAACGGCTGCTCGCCGCAGGCCGACATCCCCTCCCTGGTCAGCAAAGGCCACAAGCCCAACGGCGACTGGCGTGGGCACAAGGCGGACATCTTCGAGGGCGGGCACCGCGTACCGTTCCTGGTGCGCTGGCCCGCGAAGGTCGCTGCAGGCACGGTGTCCGATTCGACGATCTGCACCACCGACCTGTTCGCCACGGTCGCCGATGCCATCGGCGCTGCCGACGAGGTCACCGACAGCATGGCCGAGGACAGTTTCTCGTTTCTGCCCGACCTGCTCGGCACCGGCAGGACCGCCCGCGCCACCACCGTGCACCACTCGATCAACGGCAGCTTCGCCATCCGCGAGGGCAAGTGGAAGCTGATCCTCTGCCCCGGATCCGGCGGCTGGAGCAAGCCGGCTCCCAGCAAGGACAAAGAACTGCTCGCCAAGCTCCCCCGGATGCAGCTTTATGATCTGGAGGCTGATCCGGCCGAGCAGACCAACCTGGAGGCCGCTCACCCCGAGCTGATCGATCGCCTGGTCGACCAGCTGGCAGGGGAAATCAAGCAGGGACGCAGCACGCCGGGAGAGCCGCAGAGCAACGAGGGAAAAATCCCCTTCAGGCAAGATCTGCTCGCGCTCTTTCCAGTGTTGCGGCAGGAGTAGAACGCAAATCATGAAACGCACGACACTCTCTATTTCTATCCTGCTCATTTTCGGGTTGGCGGCCGCGACGGCCGAAGAGCAATCAGTAAAGCCGAACATCGTGTTCATTCTGGCCGATGATCTCGGCTGGCAGGATGTGAAGTGCTACGATGTCGACGAACCTTCGCCCTACGAGACCCCGCACATCGATGCCCTGGCCGGCAAGGGGGTGCTGTTCTGGCAGGGCTATGCCCCGGCTCCGACCTGCGCGCCCAGTCGCTGCGCCATTATGAGCGGTACGCATCCGGCGCGGGCGCAGAAGACCCACGTGGTGGGTGGAGCCCCGCCGATGCCGCGCAACAGGAAGCACGTCCGGATGATGGAGCCATGGTACCGGGGGGGCATGCCCGCGGACGAGGTGACGCTGGCCAAGGTGCTGCGCGATGCTGGCTACGCCACCGGCCACACCGGCAAGTGGCACATTGCGGTGGAACATTTCGCTTTTCCGCAACCCCTGGACCTGGGTTTCGATTTTTCCACCCATCGCACGGGTCAGGACGTGCGCGGCGTGCAGTCGGGCATGAAGAACCGCCTCGAGAACTTCGCCACCATGGATCCGAAGGATCCGTATCGCCTCGATGAGGCCGGCTTCCCGCGCGACCCGATCACGGTGGCGGCTATCGACTTCATGGAGCGCGAGAAGGCCCGGCCGTTTTTCCTCTACCATGCCACCTGGCTGGTGCACACGCCCATCCAGTCGCGCAGCCGGGCACTGCTGGAAAAATACTGCGAGAAGCTTGGAGTGGACTACCCGACAGACCCGCAGTCGTGGACGCTCGAGGGCCAGAACAATCCCTACTACTGCGCCATGGTCGAGAGCTTCGACCACTACCTGGGACAAATCGTGTCTTACCTCGAGGCGACTGACGACCCGCGTCGCCCGGGGCACAAGCTCATCGACAACACCCACATCATCGTGAGTTCCGACAATGGTGGCATGGAAGGAGACTCAGGCGAGGTGATCACCGACAACTACCCGCTCGATAAGGGTAAGATCTCTGCCATGGAGGGCGGTACGCGAGTCCCCTTCATCTTCGCCGGGCCGGGTATCGCGGCCGGCGTGCAGTCCGAGGTGATGATCAACGGGCTGGACCTCTACCCGACCATCCTGGCAATGACCGGAACGCCGAAGCCGCAGGGCAAGCACCTCGACGGGCTCGACCTGGTACCTCTGCTGCTGGGGGACCCGACCGATCCCGCCCTGGTGCGTGAGGCCGACGGCACCGTCCGCGACACCATGGTCTGGCACTTCCCGCATGGCGGGGCGCTCGAGAGCACCATCCGGGTCGGTGATTTCAAGCTGGTGCGCAACTATGACCACGTGAGCAACCAGCACGAGCAGCCGCTCGAGCTTTACCAGCTCTACGACGCGGAGGGTGGAAAGGCAGAGCGTGTCGACATCGAGGAAGCGCACAACCTCGCTGCACAGATGCCGGAGAAGACCGCCGCCATGGATGCGCTGCTGACGGAAATTCTCGAAGGGATGCAGGCGAGTTACCCGTCCTATAATCCGCATTGTATTCACCCGCTTCCCGGCAAAAAGCAGGTACCGGAAGTGCTTTCGCATGCGAGCGACGACCGTCGTATCGAGTTCCGCTACCGGGAGAACGGAGCGGCGGTGGTACAAGCCGACCTGCTCTATACCACCAACGGTGGCGAACTCTACGAGGAGTGGTTGCGCGCCCCGGCCAGTCTTGAAGCGAACGGCTGCGTGGTCATCGATCTTCCCGAGGGCACCACCCACTACCTGCTCAACCTCATCGATGCGAACGGCTTTCTGGTCAGTTACCCGGATGTCTCCGCAGCACGGGAGCGCGCGCCGGCAACCAAGGGATTCGCTGGGGTGGCACTTTCTGCCGAGTGAGTGAACGGATATGCCCGGTGAGTTGGCGTTATCCTGAATACCGCAATGATCTAACCACTGAATCAACGGAAGAGACGGAAATTGCGGCAGTCGTTCAACTTTTTCACGCCTTCTCGAACATCACTTTTCAGTTGTGTCTCGCAAGTGCTGCAAAAGCGTTTTGACCGATCTTTTCGGGGGCTTGGTCGGAGACCTGGCCAGCTTGCCTAGGGAATGATCCAAAAGGACCGCCGGGCTCGACATGATCAGCGGGGACGATCATCGCCGCCAACAGCATCCCTTGCCAAGGCAGTCGATGCCCCCAAGCTCAACCCGGTTGCAGCAGCTTGTCGTGGGGCCCCGCGCCGCCTCCGTTGGCCGTTTTGACCACGCCATCAAGAATGTTGGCCATCTTGTGACCACCATTGTGATCGGTATTGATCACGTAGCGCTTGCCCACTTGAGACGAAGCAGTGATACCGAAACGTCCATGCTCCACCATTTGGGAGAGGGGGTCACCCGAACTATTGACGTGGGTCACATTTGCCTGGTCCAGCTTGTCCGCTCCCAGACGATTCCTGAGGTGGACATGCAAGCCCATTGAGTTGAAAGCGGTTACTTTGGTCCCGTGTTTAATGCCAGCGTACTGGGCAAGCCCCCCTCCAAGAGAGTGCCCGGTCACCTCGATGTTGTCGGCGCCATATTGCTCGACGAAAGCCTTGACCAGACGATCTGCATCCTGAAAGGCGCTGTCCTTGATCCCCAGGGTTTGCGCAATATCGCTTTTCACCGTGGCGCTACGCTTCGCGTTGAGCTCAGTGCCAACAATGGACAGGATGATTTTCCCTGAATTCGTATCCTTGAAAACGCCCACTTTGAGGGCTGACCAGCTATCCCCCGTCAGGAAGAAGGGATCATTCGGGCTGGGACCCCCCTTGTTGGCCGCGCGCACTGCGGTATGGGGCCGCAATTGAACATCCTTGCCCGTCGCCGTGTTCGTCGCACCGCGCGCCAGGACCGAGGGCGGAATGTCTGCAAGCTTGGCGATGGAGTAGCCCTGCGGAAGATTACGATACTCGGTGGACGAACAGATTCGACACAGCTGCGCCCGGTCCACGATGTTCTTCGCCCCCTCCTGACTCAAGGTCGTCTGCTCCCCCTTCCTGAGGGCCGAGGGAGTGATGATATCGAGCGCCTTGCTGGCCCAGTTCCCTGCCGTGGCGTGGAGCCCCTCGCTACCCGTGGCCAAGGCCGCCCCCTTGACGACGGCTGCGCCCAAACCAACACAAGCACCCGCCCCCAGACGAAGCACGCCTCCAACCAGCAGCACCCCAACAACCGCCGCCCCGCTCACAATCCCGGCCACCCCTCCCGTGATGTTGGCCAGGCCCTTGATCAAAGCCCCTGCGGCGTAGCGCGCCTTTCCGGAGGCGCTTGCGGCCTTGGCGTCATGACCGCCCTGAATCGCCTGCCCCAGCTTGCGCGCCGGGGCGCTCAGGGTGGCCCATTTCAAGCCCGTATTGAGAAGTTTGGAAGGGCTCAATCCCTTGGGCGTGAATCCATTACTGGTGTAGTGATAGCCCAGACGCTCGTGCACCTTGCTTTCGCCGTTCCCTCTTGCTTGGATATGACCGTGATCATGGCCGAGGTTCCCCGTCCCTGCCAGAGAGGGCGGCTGCGAATTTCCAAGATGGATAGGCATCGGTGTTTACAGGGTTTGAAACCAAATCATATGCGCATCATCGGGCCTTCAGAGCTGCCAACACTTTCAGCCCCGGCTTCGGAAATTCTGTGATCGCCTGCAACATCCCGCAAGCGCGAAACAATCTCCGTCCCCACGTCCATAAGGTCGCCCAGCACCTGCTTGAACAAATCTTCGTCCGTCATGTTGAGGTCTGCTGAGAAGCTCAGGACGATGGACTCCGAACGGGAGTCCAAACTAACATGGCCCCCACCGGTTCCGATTCCAAACAGGTTGAGCTCCAAGGCCGCTCGCAACAGGGCATTTTGAGAGGCTTGATCATCGGGAAGGCGCAGCATCGGAATGTAGATGAATAGCACGCTGGCATCGCTTTCTCCCGGCACCTCGACAATGCAGTGGGAGTCTTCGCCGAAAAATATCGTGCAATGCCCATCCTCAGCCAGACCCAACTCCTGGCCCACTTCACTTCCGACAGCCTTGAGCCATTGGGATACCGTCTCTTGATTCTCGTTCATGGTTTAAAGAAAGGGAGGGGAACGTCGGATAACCAGCGTGCCGAGGTGCTCTTGCCGAGCAGCGATAATCAACTTTTATGACAAGAATTCTTTTTGCAATCCTTTTTTTTTCCTCGGCGTCAGTTGGTCGGGGTTGGAGGGAGTGTAACCCCAAAACCGCAATGGTCTGAATGCGGAATCAACGGAAGAGGCGAAAATTGCGGCAGTCGTTCACCTTTTTCACGCCTTCTCGAACATCACTTTTCAGGTGAGCAGCCAACTTTTTGTAACCAACTCATGTTCGTGTATTTCCCTGCGTTGATTCCTTCGCGCCCCACGCTCAGTCCATCTGCGGTCGCACCGCTTGCTGCGATGCCGTAGTTCCGATTCTCGTTTTCAGGATTACTCCGCCGGGTCGAAGCGCGGGTAGTCGGTGATCTGCTCGAGGTGGATGCCGTAGATGCGGCAGATCTCCCGGGCGTCTGATTTTTCGTAGCTGTCGCGGAAGTAGATGGCCTTAACACCGTAGGCGCAGAGCATCTGCGCGCAGCTGGTGCACGGCTCGGTGGTGCAGGCGACGAGTTGCACGGTCTTGCGGGTGAACAAGCTGCATAGGTTCACTTCGGCATGCAGCATGTACTTCTGGCGATCATCACGATCATTCCAGAAGCCCTCGGGGGCCTCGAAGCCGGGAGCCAGACCATTGTAGGCAGTACCGATAACGCGGTTGTCGAAGTCGATGGCCACGGCACCCACCTTGCGGAACGGGTCCTCCGAGCGAAGGCTGGCGACGTGGGCGAGTCCCATGGCGTACTCGGGGATGGAGATGCGGTCGGGCTGCATGGTTGCGGGATTACCTTTTCATCACCGGAAGGCGCACAGCAAGCTCGGAGTCCCGGCAAGGCCGCCATTCCGGTTGCAGGTATCCCCGGTTATTCTTCCTCGATTTCGACCCGTGGGAACAGTGGCTTCGCCTTGCCGACCTCGTGGCCGGTGGGCAGCATGCCCCAGTGCAGATCATTCAGCGTGAAGCCCGGCGGCATCTCCCAGCGCAGCTGCCCGCGCAGTCGGGCCGCGGCAGTGGGGATGATCGGTTCGAACAGGACCGAGAGTGCGACGGTGACCTCGCTCAAGTTGTAGAGAACGGCATCGAGCTTGTCCTGGTCGACCGGGTTCTCGCTCTTGTTGAGCACCCATGGTTCCATGGCGTCGACGTAGGCATTGGCGGCGGTGATAACCTGCAGGATCGCGTCGATGGCATGGTGTACCATGTAGCCGCGCATGTGTTGGCGGTAGGCGGGGATGGCGTCGGCCACGGCCTTGCGCAGTCGCTGGCAGCGCTCGCAGTCGTGGCTGGCATCGGCGACCAGCGCACCGCGGCGCTTGGCCATGCCGAGGAAGCGGTTGGCCAGGTTGCCGAGGCCGCCGGCAAGTTCCTTGTTGTAGGCGGTCTGCAGCAGGCGGTCCTGGTCGAAGTTGGCGTCCTGCCCGGTGGCGATATCGCGCATGAGGTAGTAGCGCAGGCCGTCGGCGCCGAAGATTTCGGCCAGCTCGGCGGGGTCGACCACGTTGCCCAGCGACTTGCTCTGTTTCTCGCCTTTCTTGTCGTTCCACCAGCCGTGTACCAGCAGCCGCGGCATCGCCTTGTCAGGGAAGCCGGCAGCATGCAGCATGATCGGCCAGTAGACGGCGTGGGCAGGACGCAGGATGTCCTTGCCGATGATGTGGGCATCGCAGGGCCACAGCTGCTCGAAATCGGGCAGCTCGGCGGCCCAGGCGGTGCCTTCCTTGAGGTAGCCGGCGAACGAGATGTAGTTGGTCAGCGCGTCGAACCAGACGTAGGTGACAAATCCCGGGTCGAAGGGGATTTCGATGCCCCAGGTCAGACGCTCCTTCGGTCGGGAAATGCACAGGTCGGCCTCGGCGGGGTCGATCTCGCGCAGCGCGTTGAGCACGTCGTTGCGGCGGAACTCCGGGAAGATGAAGTCGTCGTGCGACTCGATGAACTCGATCAGCCACGCGATGTGCTCGCCGAGCCGGAAGTACCAGTTCTCCTCTTCGATCTCGGAAACCTCTCCCCACTCCGGGCCGAACTCGCCGTCTGCGTTGCGTTCCTTGTCGGTGAGGAACTGTTCCTGCCGGACCGAGTAGAAGCCCTTGTGGGCGGCTTTATAGAGCTGCCCCTTGTCGTGCAGGTCCTGCAGCAGGTGCTGCACCACGTGGATGTGCTTCTCGTCGGTGGTGGCGGCCCAGCCGTCATAGCGCACGCCGAGCTGCTCCCAGAGGGCGAGAAACTTTTTCGTGATCCGGGTCACGTAGGTGCCGGGGTGCACACCCTCTGCGGCGGCGGATTTCTGTACTTTCTGGCCGTGCTGGTCGACCCCGGTGAGGAAGAAGACCTCCTCGCCCTCGAGGCGGCGGTGCCGGGCAATGACGTCGGCGAGGACCTTCTCGTAGGCGTGCCCGATATGCGGGGCGCCGTTGGTGTAGTCGATGGCGGTGGTGATGTAGAACGGCTTGCGGGCCATGGCAGTGGTCATCTATACGCGTGTGGCCTGCACGCGCCATCGTGAATTACGGCGCAAGCAGGGGTTTGCCACGGCTTCAGTTTTCCTTTCCTGCAACAGGCGCCTCCGCTTCCCTGTCGCTGCCGGCAGAGGCCTTGAGCAGCAAGCTGAGCAGGGCGGCGGCAAGCACGAAGCCGGCGCTGGTCCACAGGCACCCGGGCAGGCCCTTCCACAGGAAAGCGATCCCGGAGATGAGCGTGCCCACCAGCCGGCCCAGCGCGTTGGCCATGTAGTAGAAGCCGACGTTGAGTGCCACCTTGTCGGAGTCGGAGAACGACAGGATCAGGAACGAGTGCAGCGAGGAATTGATCGCGAAGACGACCCCGAAGAGCGCCAGCCCTGCCAGCACCGTCCAGTTGGCGTAGAAGTCGAGGTGGACGGCCGCGGCGATCCCGGTGGTTACCACAAACAGCAACAGGCCCCACCTGCGGGAGAGCGAGATGGCCAGTTCGGGCCCGGTGCCGTGGCGCGACCCAGCCACCGCGGGCACGAGGGCCTGGACCGCCCCGTAGCCGATGACCCAGGCGGCCATGAAAGCGCCGACGCCGGTGAAGCTCCATCCGAGTGACTCGGAGAGGAACACCGGCAGGGCCACCACGAACCAGATGTCACGCGAGGCGAACAGGAAGAAGCGTGCGGCGGAGAGCAGGTTGATGGCGCGGCTCTTCGAGAATAGCTGGGTGAACCGGATCCGGGCTTTCGACTTGCCCATTTCCTGCCGCAGGCCGAGCAGAACGCCCAGCAGGACCAGGATCAGAAAACCCGCCATGGCATGGAGGGCGGGAGCGAAACCGAAGCGCGTGAGCAACAACCCGCCGAGAAAGAAGCCGACCCCCTTGAGTGTGTTTTTCGAGCCGGTGAGGATTGCAACCCATTTGAAAAGCCCGTGCTCGTTGCCGTCGGGCGACTGGGGCGCCAGCAGCTTGACAGCACTTTTCGAGCTCATCTTGGTCAGGTCCTTAGCCACGCCGGAGAGCGCCTGGGCGACCATCACATAGGTGACCGAGAACGCGACTCCCCAGCTCGCCTGCACTTGGGCCAGCAGGCAGAGGGCGACCACCTGGATGGCCAGTCCGAGGTGGAGCGTGAGCCGGAGGCCGAAGCGCGAGCCGATCCATCCTCCCACCAGGTTGGTTGCGACACCGCAGAATTCGTAGAGCAGGAACAGGAAGGCGAGCTGGACGGGTGAGAAGCCGAGCTCGTGGAAGTGCAGCAGCACAAGCATGCGCAGCGCGCCGTCAGTCAGGGTGAATGCCCAGTAGGCCAGCGTCACCACGCTGTAGTCGCGCAGCGTGCTCATGCGGGCAGGGTGGCGGCGACTTTCTCGACAAGTTCCATCATGCGGTGGGCGTAGCCGACCTCGTTGTCGTACCACACCAACAATTTCACCATTTCGCCATCGACCACCATGGTCGAGGGCGCGTCGATGATGCCCGAGCGCGGGTCGTTGGTGAAGTCGGCGGAAACCAGTGGCCGCTCCTCGTAGCCGAGGATGCCGCGCAAGCTCGTCTCGGCAGCTTCCTTGAGCAGGCCATTGACTTCCTCTACCGTGGTCGGCCTTTGGGTATGGAAGACGCAGTCGCTGAGCGAGGCATTGAGCAAGGGCACCCGGACGGCGATGCCGTCGAGCTTGCCACGCAGTTCCGGGTAGATCATGGTGATCGCGGTGGCCGATCCCGTGGAGGTGGGAATCAGCGAGGTGAGGGCGGAGCGGGCACGACGCGGGTCCTTGTGCGGCGCATCGACGAGCACCTGGGTGTTGGTGACGTCGTGCAGGGTGGTGATGGTTCCCCGGTGGATGCCGAGGGTTTCGTGGATCACCTTGATGGGCGGGGCGATGCAGTTGGTGGTGCAGGAGGCGGCGGTCACCAGGTGGTGGACCTGCGGATCGTAGAGGTGGTCGTTGCAGCCCATCACGACGTTGAGGGCGGCCGCGTCCTTCACCGGCGCGGCGACGACGACCTTGCGCACCCCGTTGTCGAAGTAGGGTTGCAGCAGTTCCGCGCTGCGGAACTGCCCGGAGCTCTCCACCACGATGTCACAGCCCATGCCGGCCCAGTCGACCTCGCCGGGTGCGTTTTCCGACGAGAAAGCGATTTCTTTGCCGCCGACCACCAGGCTCGTGTCGGTGGCCGAGATGTCCCGTTGCCAGCGCCCATGCACCGAGTCGAATTCCAGCAGGTGGGCGCAGATGGCTGCATCTCCCGCGGCCTCGTTGATGTGGACGATGTCGAAGACTTGCGAGTCGAAGGCGGCGCGCATGCCGAGTCGCCCGATTCTGCCGAAGCCGTTGATTCCGATTGTTTTTTTGGTCTGCATCACTTTGAAGATAGCAAAAAAATGAAGTGGTTGGATCCAGCTTCAGGTAACAATAGCGTTTCTTTCAGGGTAACGCATCTTGCTGGATTGATCCGCAGGGTGCTTGCTGGGATCCTGAGGCTTGGTGTTGGCAAGTTGACGGCTAAGGGTGAAGATTGTGCGGCATGAATTTGCTTGACCGAGTGAGATCCCGTGGCGCGGACAACAGCCATCCGGGCGGAGTTCCGGCCAGTGCCGTCGTGCTGGTTGGTGCCAATCTCCTGCCGCTTGTCGGCGTGTTTGCCTGGGGCTGGGATGTGCTCAATGTAGTGGCACTTTATTGGTTCGAGAACGTGCTCATCGGGGTGATCAATGTGATCAAGATGCTGTGCAGTGCACCCGACGCGAAGCAACTCAATCTCGCGGCGGTCCTGCGTGGCAGGGCTGCAGTCATGAAGGGCGAGCTCAGCGCCAGGGAGCTCGAGCAGTTGCAAACTGCTGAGAAGGCACTGAGCGGGGTCGGTAGCGGGATCAGCGGGTTCAACCACGCCTCGAAGCTGTTCCTGGTGCCGTTTTTTACCGTCCATTACGGGTTCTTCTGCTTTGGGCACGGCATCTCCGTCTTTGCCCTGCTGGGAGGGCGTGGAGCGGGTATGCCCGACATCAGCAGCAGTTTTCCGGAACTGTTGCAGGCGGCGGTAGCTGCCGGGGGGATCTGGGGCGCACTGGCCCTTGGGGCCAGTCATCTGTATTCGTTTTTTGTCAATTACCTTGGCCGGGGAGAGTTCCGCCGCACCGCGGCGGCGGCCCTGATGATCGCTCCCTACGGTCGGGTGGTGGTGCTGCATATCGCGATCCTTTTCGGAGGTTTCGTGACCGAATTTTTCGGCAGCCCGGCTTTCCTGCTGGCGCTGCTGATCTTCGGGAAGATCGCACTGGACCTGGTGTTTCACCGTCGGTCTCACCGCAAGTTGGCGGTTCGGCAGGATGTGTAGCGCGTTGCAGTGAAAGAAGCTGCTGCCGGAATTTGTTTTTTAACACGCAGCGAATATGAGCATTTTGCGGAGGGTTTATGGTGACCATGGTCGTCGTTTTGCGCGCTTGAGCGGCGTCCTGCTTGTTTTTGGAAGTTTTATGAGTCTCGCTGTCGCGGCGGAAAGCACACCGGAGCAAGGGCCTTTGCCTAATATCATGGTCTTCCTCGTCGATGACATGG
>JBDQJG010000100.1:0-11578 GCA_040263955.1 Verrucomicrobiales bacterium | reverse complement strand
GCCCCCCCGCCCCCCCCACGCAACGCGCCCCCCCCCGCCCCGACGCCACGAAACGCGAACCCCCGGGGCCGAGGCCGCGGCACCGGTCCCCCGTGAGGAGACCCCACCCCCCCGGAGACCGCGAGGACTCGGTCGCCGCGAGGCAGCGCAGTGCCCGGGAAGCAGGCAGTATGCAGCAGGGCGTGCGCGCCAACACGGTTTACCGGCAGGACCTGGAATAGCAACAAAGGTTACATTCCCGTGATAGAAGCGCGCCCGAGGCGGGTATCCAAGGGATGCAATTTTCCCAGCGTCACCATTTGCCTGCCTTCTCGCTTTGCATCCTCGTGCTGACAACTGCCCTCGGGTTGCTCGCAACCGCGCAGGCCGAGACACCGGCAGCGGCAAAGATCAAGGTCGCCTGTGTCGGTGACAGCATCACCGCGGGAGCCGGGATCGCGGATCGCGAGAATGCGAGCTATCCCGCCCAGCTGCAGAAGCTTCTTGGAGACGGCTTCGAGGTGAAGAACTTCGGTGTCAGTGGACGCACGATGATTTCCAAATCACCCGCCGCATGGATCAACACCCAGCAGTACAAGGAAGCCCTCGCCTATCAGCCCGACGTCGTCCTCATCAAGCTCGGCACCAACGACAGCAAGCGCGGAGAATACAAGCAAAGGCAGAACTTTGATCATGACTACAGCGGTGCGGCACGGCTCTTGATCCGTGAGTTCCGGGAACTGCCAAGCAAGCCGACGGTGTGGCTGATGAACCCCGTTCCCTCCTTCATCCGGTTCGGGCACAGCATCAACGGAGCCTTTATCGAAGATGAGGTGCTGCCCCAGATCAAAAAAATCTCCCGCCTGACAAAGACACCCATCATCGACCCCCACAGCCCCTTCTTGAATCGGCCGGACCTCTTCCCGGATAAGATCCACCCGAATGCGGCGGGAGCGGCGGAGATGGCCAAAGTCATCGCCCCCATCCTCCAGAAGCACGGCAAAAACGCGCCACAGCCTCTGGTGCAGCACGTCGCTCACCCCCCTGCACAGAACCTGGTCATCTGGGATGATGAGCCCGCCTATGACTGGGAGGGCACCTACCCGGTTGGCAATGGCCGCCTCGGCGCCACCCCCTACAGCTTGTTCCCCAGGGAGCAGATTGTCATCAATGAGGAGACCATTTGGAGAAATGACGGCCGTCAATACATGGAGGAGAACTCCTTTCCTCACTTTGAAAAAATTCGCGAACTGGTCGCCGCGGAAGATTACAAGGCGGCGGACGAATACTTCGTGAAGCATATCTCTACGAAAGGATCTCCACATAAAAGCCCTTACAGCTACCAGCCCGCAGGACGGCTCAGGATCGCCTACGAGAACACCGCCGAACTCGCCTCCACCCATCGCCAGCTCGACCTGCGCACCGGGGTGACCACCAGCACTTACACGCTGCAAGATGGCTCCAAGATCACCCAGGAGGTGTTTGCCTCCGCCCAGTGGGACTGCCTTGTGGTGCACATCACCTCCGACAAGCCGGTCGATTTGCTCACCTGGATGGATGAGGCACAGATCGAGGGCGAAGACTGCTTCATCAACGGGCAGGGCACCGGCAAGCTCGGAACGAAGTTCCAGAACCGCATCCGCCTCAAGGGAGCCGGTGCCTCCGCGGATGGGACAAAGCTGGAGCTCAAGGGAGCTCAACAGGCCACCATCCTAATGACTGTGGCGACCAACTTTAATCGCGAGAACTCCGCCGCTCCCCTGGCGGACGGGTGGCAGAAGAAGGCCACCGAGATTTTAGACCGGGCAAAGGATCAGACCGCCGAGCAACTCAAAAGCAACGCCATCAGTGACCATGCCCGGTTTTTTGACCGGGTTCAGTTCGACATCGGAAAGACTGCTGACTCCATCATGAAGCTGCCCACCAAGGCACGCCTGCAGCGGCTCAAGCAAGGTGAGCATGATGATCCGGACTTGATGGAAACCTACTACCAGTTCGGCCGTTACCTGCTGATCGCCTCCTCGCGCCCCGGCAGCCTCCCTGCGAACTTACAGGGGATCTGGAATCCCTATGAATTCGCCCCCTGGGCCTCTGACTACCACCTCAACATCAACGTCCAGATGAACTACTGGCCGGCGGAGACCTGCAACCTGGCCGAGTTGCATCCTCCCCTCTTTGACCTTCTGAAGAGCTGGCTTCCTCAGGGCAAGGACCTGACTCGCCGCATGGGCATGAAGGGCTGGGCCATGGGGCACTCCACGGATGTCTGGGGCAGTGCCCGCTCGATGGGCACGCGCCCGCTCTGGGCGGCAACCTACCTTGGAGGTCAATGGGCCTCCTTCCACATCCTCGAGCACTACCGCTTCAGCAAAGACCCGAAAGTTCTCGAACCATACTGGGAACTGCTCACCGAGTCCGCCACCTTTTGCGAAAGCTGGCTGATCCCGGGACCCGAGGGAACCCTCATGGCACGCCCCGCGACCTCCCCGGAGAATAAGTTCAAATACATCGACAAGGACGGCAACGAGCAAGAGGCCGCCCTCAGTGCCGGCACTTCTGTTGAGCAATGGATGATCATGCAGGTCTTCAAGGACTACGTGGAAGCTGCCAACGCTCTTGGCAAACAGGACGACGATTTCGTCAAACGTATCGAAAGCCTCATTCCCAAGCTCTACGTCCCGAAGGTGGCCGAGGACGGACGCCTCATGGAATGGATCAAGCCCTTCAAGGAATGGTCCCCATCCCACCGCCACATTTCCCATGTCATCGGAGCCTACCCTGGCAATGTCATTGACCTGGATGATGACCCGGTGATGCGTGATGCCGTGACCAAGTCCATCGACGGTCGCCTTGCGGCCGGAGGAGCCGGCACCGGCTGGAGCCGTGCCTGGACCATCGGCATGTATGCCCGCTTCTCGGACGGTGCCAAGGCCTATGACAACCTGCACGCCATCCTGGTGCGCTCCACGCTCGACAACCTCTGGGACAACCACCCGCCGTTCCAGATCGATGGTAACTTCGGCGCCACCGCCGCGGTGGCCGAGATGCTGCTGCACAGCCACAACGAGGAACTCAAGCTGCTGCCGGCCCTGCCGCCCAGGTGGCCGAACGGCAGTGTTGCGGGTCTGCGGGCGCGTGGTGACTACACCGTGGATATCCGCTGGGAGGACGGACAGCTTGCCGAGGCCACCGTGCAGGCCGGGCCGCGCGCCGCAGGAGAGGTCCGGGTGGTCTGCCAGGGGGTGTCTCTCCAGCTGGCTCTCGAGCCGGGGGAAACCCGAACCCTGACCAAGGCGGATTTTGCGGAGGCAGCTTTCCAGACCCGAAAGCACGTCCTGTGGTATGACGAGCCGGCCGAGGATTGGGAGAAAGAGGCTTTGCCCATCGGCAATGGACGGCTGGGCGGCATGGTCTTCGGCCGCGTCTTCAACGAGCGCATCCAGTTCAACGAGGACAGCCTGTGGATTGGTGATGAATCAGACACCGGCGCTTACCAGGCCTTCGGCGATCTCTTCGTGACCCTGCATGAAGGGGACGCCGGTTCGCGGAGGCTGCGGTGTCCCTCGGGACACGTGGGCGCGCAGGAGCGCGCCGAAACGCTCGGCAGCTCGGTGGATGGAGATGTGCATACCAAGTGGTGCGTGCATCACGAGGGGCGCCCGGTGCAGTGGCAGGTGAAGCTGGAGGAGCCGACCCTGGTGCAAGGCTACACCCTGGCATCCGCCAACGACGTTCCGGAACGCGATCCGAAGGAATGGCAGTGGCAGGGGTCGCTGGATGGCAGGCAGTGGACGCTCCTGGACCATCGCCAGGAGCAGCCGCCATTTTCGCAGCGCAGGCAGCAGCAGGCCTTCACCTTCGAGAACAGCACCCCGTATCGCTTCTATCGCCTGACCCTGCTCGGCAATCATGGCGATGCTCTCTACCAGCTCTCCGAGATCGCCCTCGACGGGGTGTCGGTGAGCCCGGATGATGTTGTCACTGCCCCTGTGGAGACCGCTTATCGACGCGAACTGGATATCGATCGTGCGGTGCACACCACCAGCTACAGCCTGGGTGGAGTCAATTTCACACGCGAGTATTTCGCCAGTCACCCGGCCCAGGTCATGGTGTTGCGCTTCGATGCCGACCAGCCGGGTGCGCACTCGGGAAGGATTCAACTGGCCGATGCACACAAGGGCGACATCGAAGTGCTCGGGGACAAGCTGATCTCGAAGGGTTCGCTGCAGGGTTACCAGTTCGAAGGTTACCGCGGGAGGGCCAAAAAAGATCACACCATTGCCCTGGATTATGAGGCCCAGGTGCAGGTGCTGCATGAGGGCGGCTCAGTAGCCGCGGATGGAGACAGTATTGTTTTCAGGGATTGCGACTCGCTCACCGTGTTGCTCGCGGCGGACACCGATTATCTCAATGAGCGCGCCAAGGGATGGAGGAAGCAGCATCCGCACGAGGAACTCACCACCCAGTTGGCGGCGGCCTCCGGCAAGTCCTATTCCGCCCTGCTCGATGAGCACGTCGCGGATTACCAGTCCCTGTTCAATCGGCTGAGACTGGAACTGGGCGGCGCCGGTGCCGACCTGCCCACCGGCGAGTTGCTCGAAGCCTACAAGCGGAAGCCCGATGCCGATGTCGAGGAGCTGCTCTTCCAGTATGCCCGCTACCTGATGATCAGTTGCTCGCGGCCCGGCGCCCTGCCGGCCAACCTGCAGGGATTGTGGAATGACAAGAACAGCCCGCCGTGGCGCTGCGATTACCACAGCGATGTGAACCTGGAGATGAACTACTGGTTCGTGGACGCGGCCAACCTGCCCGGATGTTTCGAGCCGCTGGCCGAGTGGCTGCATTCCATCCGCGGCGTGCGCCATGAGGCGACGAAGAAACAGTTCGGCATCGACCGGGGCTGGATGCTGCAGGCGGAGAACGGTATTTTCGGAGGCGGCTCGGCTTTCTGGTCGAAGGGCGACGCCGCATGGCTCGCGCAGAACCTCTACGATCACTATGCGTTCACGCAGGATGACGATTACCTGCGGGAACGGCTCTACCCGGTTCTCAAGGAACTTTGCGAGCACTGGGAGGATGGGCTCAAGGAGCTTGAAGACGGCACCCTGGTCAGTCCCGATGGCTATTCTCCCGAGCACGGCCCGCGCGAGGACGGGGTCTCCTTCGACCAGCAGCTCATTTACGACCTGTTCACCAACTTCATCGAGGTGTCCGCAAAACTGCGCCGGGATGAGGCATTCCGTGAGAAGGTTGCCGCCATGCGCGACAAGCTGCTGGGTCCGCAGATCGGCAGCTGGGGCCAGCTGCAGGAGTGGATGGTCGACCGCGATGATCCCAAGGACCAGCATCGTCACGTCAACCACATGATCGCAGTCTTTCCGGGCCGGCAGATTTCACCTTCAACGACCCCGAAGCTTGCCGAAGCCGCCAAGGTTTCCATGAATGCACGGGGAGACAAGACCACCGGCTGGAGCCGGGCTTGGAAGACGGCCATCTGGGCGCGCCTGCACGATGGCAACCGGGCCTACCGGATACTCAACGGCCTGGTAGCGGAGCGGGTCTACGCGAACCTGCTGGCCACCCATCCACCGTTCCAGATCGATGCCAACTTCGGCTATGCGGCGGGGGTGTGTGAGATGCTGCTGCAGAGTCACACCGGCACTATCCGGTTGCTGCCGGCCCTGCCGGAGGCGTGGAAGGATGGCAAGGTCAAGGGCCTGCGCGCGCGAGGCGACTTCACCGTCGACATGGCGTGGCGGAACGGTGAGCTGGTCGAGGCGACCATCCACGCGGGCAAGAACATCGACAGCCTGTCTCACAACCTCGCCTATCGAGGAAAGGTAAAGGAGTTCGCCATCGAACCCGGCCAGAGCCTGACCCTGGCATCCGGGGATTTTTAATGGCAGGACGCTTGGCGTCGGGAGCCGTGTTTCACGGGGCGCCACCCGGGCTCACCTCGACCGCGTAGAACCCGGTGCGGGCGGTGATGTAGAGCGTGGCACGGTCGTCACCGCGGCCGAAGCAGCAGTTGGTCGGATTCTCGGGGAGCGCGAGGCGGGCGAGTTGTTCTCCGCTCGGATCAAAAACGGCAATGGCTCCGGGCACGGTGACGAACAGCCGGCCGGCGGCATCGAGCGTCATGCCATCACCTGCGGCTTGTTCCGCAGGTCCCAGCCGGCTGAGCAGCCGGCGGCCTGCCAGCCGTGGCCCGGGGTCCTGCTGGCGGACCACGTCGAAGGTGATCAGCTCCCCAGCACCGTTGTCGACGACGTAGAGTGTGGCGCCGTCGTGGCTGAGGGCGATGCCATTGGGCTTCTTGCAGGTGCGGTCGACGCGGCGGGTTTGCGCGGTGTCCCCGGCAAGATAATAAATACCCTCGCAATCGAGCTCGGCTTCTGCGTTGCCGTAGATCGGGTCGGTGAAAAAGATTCCCCCGTCCCGGTCCAGGGCGAGGTCATTGGGTTGGTTGAAGCGTCTACCCTCGAAGGTTTCGACCAGCACCCGGTAATCGCCGCTGGCGAGGTCGTGGCGCCCGATACGGCGGGCGCCTTTCTCGCAGGTGATCAGCGCGCCGGAAGCATCGAAGGCCAGGCCGTTGCTGTTGCCGATGCCCTCCTTCCACAGCGAAGTTCTGCCGGTCTCGGGATCGTGGACGTGGATACGGTCTTTCGGGATGTCGGAGAAATAGATGCGTCCGTCGGGTGCCACCGCCGGGCCCTCGGTGAAGGCGAAGCCCTCGGCAAGCTCGCGCACTGTCCCGAAAGCCGGGGCGGGGAGTGGTGGCGGCACCTCAGCTGTGAGCGCTGCATGCAGGCCGCAGAAGAGGCAGAGAGAAACGACGAATCTGTGCATGGAAAAAACATGCCATGGCCAGCGTGCGAGGCTGGTCGCAGTCCGCGCGTCCTGCATTTTCAGTAGCCCAGCCACGGGGCGAGCCATTTTTCGCATTCCTCAACGCTCAATCCCTTGCGCCGGGCGTAGTCTTCCACCTGGTCTTTCTGCAGGTCGGAGATCATGAAGTAGTGGCTCTGCGGGTGAGAGAAATAGATCCCGCTGACCGCGGCTCCCGGGTGCATGGCCATCGACTCGGTCAGGGTGACGCCGGTCTGTTCGGGTGCCTCGAGCAGTTCGAAGAGAATCTCCTTCTCGGTGTGGTCCGGCTGGGAGGGGTAGCCGGGAGCAGGGCGAATGCCCTGGTAGAGCTCCTTGATGAGTTGCTCGTTGTTGAACTCATTGGGCCGCTCGTAACCCCAGGCCACGCGGGCGCGGTGGTGCAGCAGTTCGGCGAAGGCCTCGGCGAGGCGGTCGGCGATCGCCTTGGCCATGATGGCGTGGTAGGGATCGTGGGCGGCCTCCAGTTCCGCGGCCCATTCGTCAGCACCGTTGATACCGACCACGAAACCGCCGATGTAGTCGGGCAGTGTTTTATTGCCGTCTCCGTCTTCCGGGTGGAGCGGCGCCACGTAGTCAGCCAGCGCCTCGTTGGGCTTTTCGCCGGACTCCTTGGCGATCTGCTGGCGCAGCGAGTGGAAGCGGCAGCGCTCGCTGCCGCGGCTGTCGTCCTGCCAGACGATGATGTCGTCGGGGTTGTCGTCGGCCTTGTTGGCGGGGAAGAAGCCGAACACGCCGCGGGCAGTGAAGCGATCTTCCGCGATGATCTTTTCGAGCATTTCCAGGGCATCGGCGTGGATGCGGGCGGCCTCCTGTGCGGCTTCCGGGTTTTTTGTCTTGAAGCGCGCCTCGTCGGCGAGCCAGATGCCACGCAGGTCCCAGGTGTGGAAGAACGGGGTCCAGTCGATGTAGCGGGTGAGTTCGCGGATCGACTGCTTGTCCATGACCCGGGTGCCGGTGAACTCAGGGCACGGCGGCGTGTAGGTGCTCCAATCGATCTGTCGCGCTTTCGCGCGCGCCTGGTCGAGGGACAGGGTGGGTTTCTGCTTCTGCTCGCCGTGGCCCTCGCGGTGCCCGGCCTGCAAGTCCGCGTTCTTGGCGACCAGCTTGTCCCGCCCGTCCTCGCTGAGCAGTGCGGTGGTCACGGGTACTGAGCGCGAGGCGTCCAACACGTGCAGGATCGGACCCGAGTAGTGCGGGGCGATCTTGATGGCGGTGTGCTTGGCGCTGGTGGTGGCACCGCCGATCAGCAGCGGGGTGGTGAAGCCGGTCTTCTCCATCTCCTTCGCCACGTGGATCATCTCGTCAAGCGACGGGGTGATCAGGCCCGACAGCCCGATGATATCGGCGCCGATCTCGCGGGCCTTGGCCAGGATCTTGTCGCAGGGCACCATGACACCCATGTCGATGACCTCGAAGCCGTTGCAGGCCAGCACCACGCCGACAATGTTCTTGCCGATGTCGTGCACGTCGCCTTTTACAGTGGCGAGCAGCACGCGACCGGCATGGAAGGATTTCTCGGCCCGCAGGCGGGCATCGGCCTCGGTGAGATTGGGATCGGTGGTCTTGTAGGTCTCGATCGCGTCAAGGATGCGGGCCTCCTTCTCCTCCTCCATGAACGGCTCGAGGTAGGCGACACTCTGCTTCATGACGCGGGCCGACTTAACCACCTGCGGCAGGAACATCTTGCCGGCGCCGAACAGGTCACCGACGATTCCCATGCCGTCCATCAGCGGCCCTTCGATCACCTTCAGGGGCTTGGAGTATTTCTCCAGAGCCTCTGTGGTGTCCTCGACGATGAACTGGGTGATGCCCTTGAGCAGGGCGTGCTCGAGTCGTTTTTCAACACTGTCTTCGCGCCAGCTCAGGTCGGCCTCGATCTTCTTGCCTCCCTTGCCGCGGAACTGCTCGGCGAAGTCAACCAGCGCCTCGGTGGCCTCGGGGTGACGGTTGAGCAGCACGTCCTCGACCTTGGTGAGCAGTTCAGCGGGGATCTCATCGTAGACCTCCAGCATGCCGGCATTGACAATACCCATGTCCATACCGGCCCGGGTGGCGTGGTAGAGGAAGGCCGAGTGCATCGCCTCGCGCACCGGGTTGTTGCCACGGAAGCTGAACGAAATATTGGACACCCCGCCGGACACTTTCGCCCCGGGGAGGTTCTGCTTGATCCACTTGGTAGCATTGATGAAGTCGACGGCGTAGTTGTTGTGTTCCTCGATGCCGGTGGCCACGGTGAGGATGTTCGGGTCGAAGATGATGTCCTGCGGGTCGATGCCGACCTCGTCGACCAGGATGCGGTAGGCGCGCTCGCAGATGCGGATCTTGTCCTCGTAGGTGGCTGCCTGGCCCGCCTCGTCGAAGGCCATGACCACCACGGCAGCGCCATACTTGCGGACGACGTGAGCGCATTCCCGGAACTTGTCCTCGCCTTCCTTCAGCGAGATGGAATTGACCACGCCCTTGCCCTGCAGGCGCTGCAGTCCCGCCTCGATCACCTCGAACTTGGAGGAGTCGACCATGATGGGGACCTTCGTGACGTCGGGTTCGCCCTGCAGCAGGGTGAGGAACCGGCCCATGGCATCGACCCCGTCGATGAGGCCCTCGTCCATGCAGACGTCGATGACGTTGGCGCCATTGTCGACCTGCTGGCGGGCGACCTCCACGGCGTCCTCGTACTGGTCGGCCTTGACCAGCTTGGCGAAGCGCGGGGAGCCGGCGACATTGGTGCGCTCACCGATCATCAGGAAGCCCTTGTCCTGGGTGTGGTTGTAGGCGTCCGATCCGGACAGGCGCATGGCGGGGGTAATTTCCGGCAGTGCGCGGGGTGCGTGGCGTTCCACCGACCTGGCGATGGCGGCGACGTGCTCGGGCGTGTTGCCGCAGCAGCCGCCGGCGAAGTTCAGCAGGCCGGCCTCGGCGAAGGCAGCGAGGTGGCCGAACATGTCGTCAGGATCGAAGGGGAAGCCGGTGGGCGAGAGCGGGTCGGGCATGCCCGCATTCGGGTAGCACGAGACGTGGGTGGGACAGACGGCGGAGAGTTCTTCCAGGTGCGGGCGCATCGGCTCGGGGCCCAGCGAGCAGTTGAGGCCTATGGCCAACGGATTGACGTGGCGGGTGGCATTGACCAGCGCCTCGATTTTGAGTGCCGAGGTCATGGTCTCTCCGCCCTGCCCGACGGCGGCGGAAATGATGATCGGCAGGGCGTAGCCATCTTCCTCGAAAACCTCCTGGATGGCGACCAGCGCGGCCTTGGCATTGAGCGCGTCGAAGATCGTCTCGACCATGAGGATATCGACCCCGCCGGCGACCAGCGAGCGCACCTGGCGGGCATAGTCGGTGCGCACCTGGTCGAAGGTCGCCACCCGGAAGGCCGGGTCCTCGGCGTCGGCGATGTTGGTCAGGCCGATGGTCATCGGGCCGATGGCGCCGGCGACGTAGCGCTTGCGGCCGGTGGTCTCGCCGATGCGGTCGCACCATTCGCGGCACAGGCGCGCACCCTCGAAATTGATCTCGTGGACCAGCTCGGTGAGGCGCTCATTGGCGAAAACTTTTGACTCGAAGAACTCGGCATCTTTCTTGCCGCCGGTTTTGCGCGGGTCAGGGACGAAAAACTCGCTCTGCGCGATCGAGGTGCCCGAAAACGTGTTGGTCTCGATGATGTCCGAACCGGCCTCGAGGAAGCGCTTGTGAATGTCGCCGATGACCTCGCGCTGGGTCAGCGTGAGGATGTCGCCGTTGTTGAGAATGTCCTCCTCGTTGTCGGCGAAGCGCTTGCCTCGTGCCGCGCTCTCGTCGAGCCCGTAGCTGCGGATGGTGGTTCCCATGGCGCCATCGAGCACAAGAATACGCTTTTCCAGCGCGCTGCGGAGTTCGGCAGATGTATCGGGACGTGGCATGGCAGGAAGAGAAAAAGATTCCCGTTTGCAGTGGTATAGGGAAACTATGGGCCGGAATCAATAGGCATTCAAAGAACAAATTGAAGCATCATGATATGTTGATATGTTCGAATGCAAATAAATCTTTTACGGTGTTGCGGCTGTGGAGTGTTTCCAGTCAGGCAATCGGGTGCAGAATGTTACAGTTTGGCGTGTGCGGGGAGGGTCTCGCATTCAATTTGTCCGTAGTCGGGAGCTGTGACCGCGGGTGAGCTGTGCGGGGCAGGAGACCGCCCGCCTGGTTTTCAGCCCATGGCATCCGCCTGGATTACTGACGGCAGCCTTTCGACGAGTGAGCGTCTTCTGTCGCGGTGTTTGATGAGAAATCTTCAAGGGGGAATCATTCGAGAGTTCCGCCGACGGACTTGACCGTGGGTCAGGGATGCGTAGCATCCATGCCGGAGGCCAGGGTGGCGAAATTGGTAGACGCGCCTGATTTAGGATCAGGTGGGGAGACCCGTGCAGGTTCGAGTCCTGTCCCTGGTAGGGTGGGCTTTTTGAGTTTACTGCTCGTTGCCTTGCCGTAATTACGCACCATGTCCGCACACGCAATCGTTTCGAAACTTGTCGAGGGAGCCTTCGCTGAAGAAGCCATCGAGCTGGCTGCCCGCAGCGCGCGTGAGGAGGCCGGCGGTGGCTTCCACGCGGTGATCGCTTTCGTGCCCAGCAGCTGGAAACAGCACGTCTCGGATCTCTGCGAGGTGCTGCAGATTCATGCGCGGTGTCCGCGGGTCTTCGGCTGCTCTGCGGATGGCGTGATCCGTGACGGG
>JBDQJG010000099.1:0-11599 GCA_040263955.1 Verrucomicrobiales bacterium | reverse complement strand
CCTCCCATACCTACCGACAGTCCGCCGGCATCCGGCCCGGCGACCTCGAGGCCGATCCGCAGAATCGGCTTCTGGCCCGCGCGCCACGCTTCCGTCTCGACGCCGAGGTGATCCGCGACCAGGCGCTGTTCCTCTCGGGACTGCTCAATCCGCAGGTCGGAGGCGCCTCCGTCAAGCCGCCCCAGCCGGAGGGTCTGTGGAAGACGGTGGGCTACACGAAATCGAACACCGCTATCTTCAAGCAGGACACCGGCTCGGACATCTACCGCCGCTCGCTCTACACCTTCTGGAAGCGCACCTCGCCACCCCCGCCGATGAGTATTTTCGATGCTCCCGACCGCGAGTCCTGCACGGTCCGACGCGAACGCACCAACACGCCGCTGCAGGCGCTCGTACTGATGAATGAGCCGCAGTTCGTGGAGGCCGCCCGCGGAATCGCCACCAAGCTGCTCAAGACAGCAGACGCAGCCGACGACGACGAGACCCGCCTTGCCCGTCTCTACGAGGAGGTCACTTCCCGACGAGCGGACGAACCCACCCTCGGGATCCTGCGGGCCTCGCTCGAGGACTTCACCGGGCATTTCCGGGCCGACCCGGAGGGCGCCGCCGGGCTGCTTCAGACCGGTGACACCCCGCCCGATCCGGAGCTCGCCCCGGAAGAGCTTGCCCCGTGGACCTTGCTCGCCTCCCAGCTGCTCAACCTCGACCAGGTCATCAACAAGAACTAGGCCAGACCTTAAACCAACGCTCCGCAGCGACCTGACACGTAACACGTAAAACCTGACACCTTCCTCCCATGTCCTCCCTCCACTCTCCTGAACACGCCTGGCACCAGCTCGAAACCCGCCGCCAGTTCTTCGGCCGCTCCGCGAGAGGCCTTGGCGGCGCCGCCCTCGCCTCACTCGCCGGTGCACGCTCCAGTGATGCGCTCGCCTCGTCCTTCGAGCAAGCAGGTCTCTCGACCCGCTACCTCAACCACGCCCCGAAAGCCAAGCGAGCCATCTACCTGTTCATGTCCGGCGCCCCCTCGCAGATCGACCTCTGGGACCACAAACCGAAGATGACGGAGCTCTTCGACACCGACCTCCCCGACGAGATCCGCAACGGCCAGCGCCTGACCGGCATGACCTCGAAGCAGGCCCGTTTCCCGATCGCTCCCTCGATCTACAAGTTCGCCCGCCACGGCCAATGCGGCACCGAGGTCTCCGAACTCCTGCCCTACACCGCCCGCATGGTCGACGATATCGCCGTGGTGCGCTCGATGTGGACCGATGCGATCAACCACGACCCCGCCATCACCTACATCCAGACCGGCTCGCAGATCCCCGGTCGCCCCTCGCTGGGGGCCTGGCTGTCCTACGGTCTGGGTTCAGAGAGTGAGAACCTGCCCGCCTTCGTGGTACTCAACTCGATCTGGTCGGCCAAGCGGGACGCCCAGGCTCTCTTCGCTCGTCTCTGGGGCGCGGGATTTCTGCCATCCAAGCACCAGGGAGTGGCACTGCGCTCCCAGGGCGATCCGGTGCTCTACCTCTCCGATCCCAAGGGTGTCGATCGCGCCCTGCGCCGCCGGATGCTCGACGGTCTCGAGCAGCTCAATCTGCGCCACTTCGAAGAAATCGGTGACCCGGAGACCCATGCCCGCATCGCTCAATACGAGATGGCTTTCCGCATGCAGGCGTCGGTCCCCGAGCTCACCGACCTCTCGAGCGAACCCGAGTCTACCTACGAACTGTATGGAGAAGAGGCCCGCAAACCCGGCACCTTCGCCTACAACTGCCTGCTCGCCCGTCGCATGGCCGAGCGCGGCGTGCGCTTCACCCAGATTTTCCACCGCGGGTGGGACCAGCATGGAAACCTGACCGGCGACCTCCCACTCCAGTGCGGCGATATCGACCGCGGCTCCTACGCGCTGGTTACCGACCTCAAGCAGCGCGGCCTCCTCGACGACACCCTGGTCGTCTGGGGCGGTGAGTTCGGACGCACCATCTACTGCCAGGGCAAGCTCCAGAGAACCAACTACGGCCGCGACCACCACCCGCGCTGCTTCTCGATGTGGCTCGCCGGTGGCGGAGTCAAGGGCGGCACCGTCCACGGCGAAACCGACGACTTCTGCTACAACATCCTCAAGGACCCGGTGCACATCCGCGATCTCAATGCCACCATTCTCCACCAGCTCGGTATCGATCACTCCCGCCTCAGCGTCAAGCACCGCGGCCTCGACACCAAGCTGACCGGCGTCGAGGAGGCCCACGTAATAAAGGGCATTCTCACCTGAGATGAGATACGGTGATTCTCGACGCGGTGTCACCGCTTCACCGAACACCGTGACGCGCAGCTCGCCCGCGCCGAGGCAACAACAACCCTGATTCGACTTGGCTGAACCCGTACCAAACACCATCCCGGTCATCCTCAATCCGAGGGCCCGCAGTGAGAATGCGCGATCCACTTGCAAGCAGATCGAGAGTTTCTCGCCACGAATCAGGATTCACCAGACCCACGCTCCCCTTGAAGCCAGGCAGTTGGCCTATGATCTGGCCTCGGCGGGACACTCGCTCGTCGTCGCGGCCGGGGGAGATGGTACCATCAATGAAGTCGTTGCCGGCATCACGGATTTTCAGCAAGCCACAGCCGGATCAGACTCCACGACGCTGGGAATCCTTCCAATCGGAACCATGAACGTATTCGCGCGCGAACTCGGCATCCCCCGTGGGAACCTGCCAGCGGCATGGGAGACCATCGAGGCGGATCATCTGGCCGATATCGACATCTGGTTCGCCAATGATATGCCTTTCATTCAAATGGCCGGAGTCGGATTGGATGCGGAAATCATTCGCCGCACCACGTGGCAATCAAAGAAACGCCTTGGCCCCCTGAGTTACCTTCTCAGCTGGTTGCTGCTGCCGCGCGCAGCTCGAGGACAACTCCGAGTCGCGCTCCCCGGATCGGCCGGGCTTCCGACGGGATGCGCCGTACTGGTCGGCAACGGCCGCCTTTACGGTGGCTCGTTTTCTTTCTTCCCGGATGCCTGCAACCGCGATGGCCTTATCGACATTCTTATCTTTCGAAAGCTCAATGCTCTCGTTCTACTGCAACTTGCAATCGCCCTGCTTTTCTCACGACGCTGCACAAGCAGCCATGTCAGCTACGAGCGTGCCGAGAGCCTTGAGGTTGTCTCCTGCGATGACACGGCACTACCCTTCGAGGTGGACGGGGAATATGCCGGCCAGACGCCGGTAACCTTCCGCAAAGCAACCCGGGCTCTGCGCGTCGCCGTGCCACTCGCGATCAATCACTGAACTCGCGCACAGACGCATTTAGCCATACGCTGTTCCACACACTTGCTGCGATTACTGCCAACCCGAGTATCTCTCTGCTCTTCCACGCCAACCCGATCATGCAACTCGACCTCCCGCGCTGGTATGACCTCCATGCCCACTTTCGCCAGGGACCGAACATGGCCAGCTACCTGCATGCCCATCGCGCGATGGGTTGTGCAGGCATCCTCGCCATGCCCAACACGCTGCCCCCGGTATCCTCAGTCAACGGCCACGAAACCGAACATTCCTGGTCAATCAGCGGATATCGTGACCGCCTGCTCGCAGCCGGAGCCGACTGCTTCGATCAACTTATCATCCCGCTCTACATTACCAGAGACACCACCCCGCAGATGATCGAACTGGGCGCGGCCTCCGGCCTGCTGCGCGCAGCAAAATACTACCCGCCACACGGCACGACCAATGCCGAGCACGGACTGCCCATGACAGAACTGCTCGGTGGCGACGTCCTCGCGGCCCTCGCTGAGAACGCGGTAACCCTTTGCATCCACGGCGAAGAACATGCCCTGTCCGGCGAACGCTATTTCGACGCCTCGTGCAACGCGGAGTCACTCTTTTACCGGGAGACAATGCCCCGCCTCCTCGATTGCCACCCCTCACTGTGCCTGACCTGCGAACACATCACCACTGCCGAGGCCGTCGCCTTCGTCGAGTCGGCACCGGCAGACCAGGTGGGCGCCACTATCACCCCGCAGCATCTGCTGTTCACCATCGGGCACCTCATCAAGGGACTACGCCACCACCTCTACTGCCTGCCGGCCGTCAAATTCGTGGCAGATCGTGAGGCCCTCCGCAATGCTGTTTCCACCCCGGGACAGCGCCAATTCTTCGCTGGCACCGACTCGGCACCGCACACTACCAAGGCCACCTCCTGTGGATGCGCCGCAGGCTGCTTTACCGGCGGCTGCGCGCCCCAGCTCTACGCCATGGCTTTCGAGGAGGCCGGTGTCGACCTGTCTTCCGCTCCAGGGCAATCGCTGTTCACGCATTTCCTTTGCACCAACGGCCCGGATCATTACGGCTTCGCCACCAGCAAGGAAGTTTTTTCACTGATTCGCACGCCATCGACAACCCGGCCTCTCGAGGCTCCTGATGGCGTCGTGACTCCGCTGCCGCTCGGCCTGGCAATGGACCTCACCTGGTCGCTGGCATCCTGAGCCCCGCCGACACGCGCACCCGAATCGCTTCCTCCCGATGTCACCCTCCCTCAAGAGCATCCGCCACCGTATCGAGTGGCTGACCCTCGCTGCGGCAGCGGCCTCCATTCCGGTGCTCGGACGCAATGCGCTGGCCCCACTCGCACAAATCCTCGGCTCGGCCGCCTACCTGCTGGACCACCGCAGCCGCGGCATTGCGCTGGAAAATCTTCGTGTCGTCTTCCGGGATCGCCACACCGAAAGCGAAATCCTTGGGATTGCACGCCGCAGCTTCATTCATTTCGCTCAGGCTCAACTCGACAACCTGTGGAGTTCCCGCCTCGACCGCGACAACTATCTGGAATTTATGAATCTGGATTTTGAATGTCCCGATACCGAAGCAATCGCGCGTGAGAGAGGAGCTATCTGGGTGACTCCGCACTACGGCAACTTCGAATGGATCAGCCTGATGTTCGGCCTTCGCGGATTCTGTTTCCGGGTCGTCGCCCAACCCTTCAAAAACCCACTCCTCGACCCACTTTTCACGGCTATCCGCGAACGCTCAGGACACCAGGTAATCGCCCGAAACGGCGCAATGCTGCGACTGCTGCGCCACATCAAAAACGGCGGGCATGCGGCGTTTCTCCTCGACCTCAGCCTGTCCCCCAAACAAGCGGCCACCGTCATCACCTGCATGGGACGCCTGCTCTGCACCACCAAGCTGCATGCCGAGCTTGCCTCCCGCACCGGTCTGCCGATCATCCCAGCCATCAGCATTCCACGCCCCGAGGGAGGCTACACCATGCGTGTCTTCAAGCCGCTCGTCGACCTGGAAGGGGCCGATCCGGACGATCTCGCGCAACGCTGCTGGAACAGGCTCGAGCCATCCATACTGGCCGACCCGGCTCCCTGGCTGTGGGCCTACAAGCACTGGCGCTACCTGCCGGATGACCAACTCAAAGATAACCTGTGTTATCCCGACTACGCCAAAGGCAATACCAGGTTCAACGAGCTCGCCGGGAGGATCCTCGCATAGATCGCGCTCACCACTACCCGGTGTGGGCATCAATGGTGCCTGCCGGACATCTGCCCCCAAAACGTGTCCTGTCGCTTCTCTCAGAGCCGGGTCGCCGAAGCCATGCCTGCCATCTCATTGCAGGACAAGCCTGATGGGTCTCCGCGATCCGCGAGCCAGGCAAGATGCTCAGCTGCCAGATCATCCAGCTCGATCAGGCTCTCCACGGTCGAAAGTCGGGGTCGGAGCAGCCTGCCTCCCGGCATGCCCCGGCTGTATGCCATCAAGCGCGATCGCATGGCGCGCATGGTGGTCAATTCGCCCCCGTAACGACCCGACGCAGCTGCCAACCCGCAGTGCCTGTGCATGAAGGCCCAGCGCGTGGCGGGACTGACGGGAGCGAGCTGCTCGCCGTTACACAGATACTGTTTCGCCTCCCGAAACACCCACGGATTGCTCATGGCCGCCCGCCCGATCATGACACCACGCACTCCACTCTCACGAAATCGTCGTTCAACATCCCTGCCATCAGAAATATCACCGTTACCGATTACCGGGATGCCTACCGATTCGACACATTCGCCGATCACACGCCAATCCGCCTCGCCGCTGTAACCCATCGACCTGGTTCTGCCATGAACCGCCACCGCGGCAATGCCGACATCCTCGAGCAAACCGCAGACCTCGGGCGCATTGACGCTGCCGAGATCCCAGCCGATACGGATCTTGGCGGTAACCGGCACCTGATCGCCAACCGCCTCGACAACACCACGAGCCACCTCGGTCAACAATGGACAATCCCTGAGCAGCGAGGACCCTCCGTTTCTGGCCACCACCTTCTTGACCGGGCAGCCGAAATTGATATCGACAAAATCCGGTTTCTTCCAGTCGATGATTTTCCGTGCCGCTTCACCCATCGCCTTGCCGTCCGCACCGAAGAGCTGCACACCCACCGGCCGCTGGTCGTCGGTGAACTCGGTGTAGCGCCTGGTTCGCGCGTCCTGCCGCAGGATACCCTCCGCCGAAACGAACTCCGTCACCATGACATCAGCACCCAGTTCCTTGCACAGGCCACGGAACACGAGATCAGTCACTCCCGCCATAGGGGCGAGGTATAGCGGGCGAGATTCCGTATCTTTCAACCAGTCGAGCACACCGGAAGGTTCCGGTCCGGGCCCGGACCTGTCAACCGGGCCGCACGAGGGCCGCAAAATGAGGGGATCACAGGCCCGCTCAGCGCGCATTCCAGCGATACTCGAGAATTCCCTTGAGAATTCCCTCGGCGAGCTTTTGCCTGTGGCTGCCGGTCATGCATTTCTGACGTTCCCAGGAATTGCTCACAAATCCACATTCCACAAGCACAGCCGGGTTTTTCGTGGTTCGCCTGATCACATGAAAACCGCCATACTTGACACCGCGATTGTAGATGCTGGCCGAGCGGCACATGTGTTTCTGAATCGCGGCCGCAAGGGGCTTGCCTGAGGCGTGATGATAGAACGTCTCGCCACCGGCAACCGAGCTCCGGCTCGTCCAGTTGTAATGAATGCTCACGAAGATCGCATCGCGGTAGCGATTACCCAATTTCGAGCGCTGCTCCAGCTCGAGAAACTTGTCCCTGGTCCTGGTCATGGTGACTTTAAGCCCGACCTGTTCGAGCATCACTGCCAGGCGCCTGGCAGTATCCAGCGCCAGATGCTTTTCATACACGTATCCATAGGAGCCGCCCTTGGCCGCTCCACCGTGCCCGGGGTCGATGATCACTCGACTGAAACGTGCCTCGGCCTGCGACGCGAAAAGCAAGCAAGCCGCGAAAGTCGCGAGAACAACTCTCCAGTCGGTACTCGAGACACCCAGATTCACCATGCGCTGGAAATTGCGTTGCAACCCTGCGAGGGTCAAGGACTTCCTCGGCAATAACACGCATTGACCACCCAGCAACCCGCGCGAGGCTGCATCGACCAAATCAACAAAACCCATGTCTATTACCACCAGGTCCGGCGATACCGGAGAAACCGGCATTCTTTTCGGACATCGCCTCCGTAAGGACGATCTGCGGGTCCACACCACCGGTGCCCTCGATGAGCTCGATGCCGGTCTTGGACTGGCCCGCGCCCTGTTCATGCGGTTCCAAGCCGATCATCTCGTGGACTGCCCCGATCACTCGACGGATCTTTCTACCATCGACCAGACACAAAGAGATCTTGTCGCCCTCATGGGACAAATCAATACCCTGCCCGAAGACTGGGAACGCTACCGCGCCAGCGGCTACGAAGTTCTCACGCGCGCAGGCGTCGACCGCCTCGAAACCGTGATCGGCTCCCTCGAAAGCAGCCTTCCCAGCCAGAAGCACTGGACCATTCCGGGAGCGGCAGGCGATCCGGCTGCCGCCGCGCTCGAAGTCGCGCGGACTGTCTGCCGCAGGGCGGAACGCCACGTGCTGAGCCTGCTACCGGAAATCGCCGGCGCTCCGGACGACTTTCACGGCCTCATCTATCTCAACCGCCTCTCCGACTGCCTCTGGTTACTCGCCCGCCGCTGGGAGCTTCCCGACTGATCCAGATTCCCCTGACTGCCACGCTTTCCTCCGCTAGCATTTCCAATCATGGCAAACCGGCTCTTTCTCATTGACGGCATGGCGCTGATCTATCGCGCCCACTTTGCCCTGATCCGTAATCCCGTCATCAACTCGGCCGGCAGGAACACATCTGCCATCCTCGGCTTCACCAACACACTGGCGGAACTCATCCAGAAACAGGACCCCACGCATCTGGCCTGTGTGTTCGATACCTCCGCGCCGACTTTCCGCCACGAGCGCTACGCCCCCTACAAAGCGCAACGTGACGCAATGCCCGAGGAAATTGCTGCCGCCCTGCCCACCGTCAGGGACTTGTGTGCCGCCTTCCGGATACCCGTTCTCACCATGGATGGCTTCGAGGCCGATGATCTCATCGGCACACTGACCCGCAAAGCGGACGCGACAGGAGAGTTCGAAACCTTCATGGTCACTCCCGACAAGGATTTTGCACAACTTGTTTCGGAGCATTCAGTCATCTACAAGCCGGGCCGGGGAGGAGCCCCACCCGAGATCCTTGATCTGGCCGGCATCCTTGAAAACTGGAGCATCGAAACACCGGCGCAGGTCGTCGACATTCTCGGCCTGTGGGGCGATGCCTCGGACAACATCCCTGGGGTTCCCGGAATCGGTGAGAAGACCGCGAAAAAACTCATCGCCCAGTTCGGATCAATCGAGGGTGTGCTCTCCTCGCTCGACCAACTCAAAGGCAAGCTGAAGGAGAATCTCGCCGAGCATGCCGCTGACGCACGCCTCTCGCACGAGCTCGCCACGATCCGCACCGACGTGCCGATCGAGGTCGAACCCTCCGAACTGGCCATCCGGGAATGGGATGAGGAAAAACTCGCCGCGCTCTTCAAGGAGCTGGAATTCAACAGCCTGGGTAAACGCCTTCTGGGCGGCGACTTCGAGGCTGGCCGCGGCGCCAGGATGCGTGATGCCAAGTCCGCGCGCGACGAAACGCCGACAGCCGATCGCAATTCCCCATCCATACCGGATGCAACAACGCCCCCCCGCACCATCAAGGATACCAAGCCGGACTACGTGGCAATCAATTCGAGCCGGGAACGCGAACAGTTCATCGAACTCCTGGCAAAGCAGGACTCTTTCTGCTTCGACGTCGAGACCACCAGTCTCGAGCCCAAGGACACACGCCTGCTCGGCATCGCCTTCTCATGGGCATCCGGAACGGGCTACTTTTACACCATTCCAGAGGATCCAACCGAAGCCGCTGACGCCCTTGATCTCCTCGCGCCCCTTTTCGCGGATCCCTCGAAGCGCAAAATCGGCCACAATCTCAAGTTCGACATCCAGGTGCTCTCGTGCTGCGGCCTTGCAACCGAGGGACCGGTTTACGACACCATGCTGGCTCATTCACTGCTCGAGCCGGAGCAGCGCCACGGCATGGACTACTGCGCGGAGGTCTACCTGCACTATGCACCGATTTCCTTCGACAGCCTCGTCGGCAAGGACTCCGGCAATCCCCAGATGGACCTGATGCTTGACGGCGATGCCGGCCCGACCAGCCTCGCCGACATCCCGCTCGAACAGCTCACCCGCTACGCCGCCGAGGATGCCGATATCACCCTGCAACTGGCCGGAACATTCCGGCCACTGGTTGGCGAGGCGGGGCTCGACCGCGTCCTCGAGGAAGTCGAGAACCCCCTCGTGGCAGTGCTTGCCCGCGTCGAACTCAATGGCATCTGCATCGATATCCCGACCTTGCATGCCTTCGGTCAGGTGCTCGCGCGACAAATCGATGAACTTGCCGAAACCATCTACGGGGAAGCCGGCACGCAGTTCAACCTTCGTTCACCCAAACAACTCGGCGAAATCCTCTTCGACCGGCTCAAGCTGGCTGATAAGCCGAAAAAAACCACCAAGACCGGGCAGTATGTCACCAACGAACAGGTTTTAAGTCAACTCGCCGCGGAGCACACGATCGCCGCTCACATCCTGGAACATCGCGAAGCGACCAAGCTCAAGAACACCTACGTGGATACCCTGCCGGGCCACGTTCATCCGCAAACAGGACGCGTCCACACCCACTTCAATCAACTGATCACCGAAACCGGTCGGCTGGCCTCCTCCCACCCGAACCTGCAGAACATTCCAATACGCACCGCGCAGGGACGCGAAATCCGGCGCGCCTTCATCCCGCGTGACGAACAACACCTGATCCTGGCCGCCGATTACTCGCAGATCGAGTTGCGCATCATGGCCGCGCTCTCCGGTGACGAGGCAATGCGCCAGGCCTTCGCCGAAGGCCTCGACATCCACTCCGCCACCGCCGCCCGCGTCTATGGACTGGATTTCCTCGAGGATGTGACTCCAGAACAAAGGCGGCGGGCCAAAATGGTCAATTTCGGTATCATCTACGGCATCAGCGCCTTCGGTCTCGGGCAGCGTCTGCGCATCCCCAGAACCGAAGCCGCCACCATTATCGACGATTACTTCACTGCCTACCCCGGAGTAAAAAACTACATGGAATCAACCGTGGAGAGTGCTCGGAAAAACGGCTACGTCGAAACCCTGACCGGTCGTCGCCGCCTGCTGCGGGACATCAACAGCCGGAATGCCACCGTGCGCGGCCGGGCCGAGCGCGAGGCCATCAATTCACCGATTCAGGGCTCCGCCGCGGACATGATCAAGCTGGCGATGATCGCCGTCGACAAGGCCACCACACGCGGCGGATTCCGCTCGGAAATGGTGCTCCAGGTCCATGACGAACTCATCTTCGATTGCCCCCGCGATGAGCTCGATGCCTTCACTCCAGTCGTCATTGAAGCGATGCGTGATGCCCTGCCGCTGAAGGGGGTTGCCGTAGTCGTAGACACTGGCACCGGGTCGAACTGGCTGGAGGCGCACTGATGGCTGAACAGACAGCCTGAAATCCGCGGCGGGTCGGCAACGCGTTCACTGGTCAGCTTGCAGCCGATGGCGTATGATCTGCCGGGCGACGGTGTCCAAGCACGGTCGGCCCGACATCTTTTCATCTCGCCATGAAACGCACTGCCCGGAGCATACTCGCCGCAATCGCCGCCGGAATAGTCGCACTGCTTGTGCTGGCTCCCAAGCCATGGGCAATCGCTACGATTCTCCGCGGTGAGATGGGTTTGAGCCCACAGCTGCAAGACCATGTCATCCGGGGGGTCTGGTATGGCGGCGCCATCGGTCTGGTCTTCGTTTTGCTGCTGATCGCCACCGCCGGGCTCTGGGTAGGTGGTCCCTCAACCGCCTCTTCATCCGGTAGAAAACCCGGTAAGGATCGACCCGAAATCCCCGACAAACGCTCCCGCAACACCATCATCATTCTCGCCCTGACCGCCACCTTCGCGGCCGGATGCACCGCCTTCCCGAGACTTTCCCAGAGTTTGTGGGGAGATGAGGACTACAGCCTGCGATTTCATCTTCTCGGTCAATTCGCCCGGGCCCAGGATCACCCCAGGCTGGAGGATGGCAGACCCTACTTCCTCAAGCTCAGTTGGATGAACACCGCCTTCGGCTACGCCACAACCAACAACCACTTCCTCTACTCCAT
>JBDQJG010000098.1:0-11639 GCA_040263955.1 Verrucomicrobiales bacterium | reverse complement strand
TCCCACGGCAGGACAGCGGGACCGGTATCGCTCGGTGGGAGATCCAGCCCTGATTGATTGCCGTCGATCCACAACTGGTAGTGGGAAATGCCGGTATCGTCGAAGCTGCTGACAACCACGGCATCTCCCTCGGGATGCACGAGGCTGCCGGACCGCGGATACTGAACGATCAATTCGGGAGCCGCCTGGTCGACAAAATAGGGAGCTCCGATCGAGATGCCACCAATTGCGATAACCTGGTCAGGTTTCTTCTCTGCTGACCGAATGAGCAGAGATTTCGGTCCCTTTGGCAGATCGATCACGTTGCCGGATACCCACTGCCAACGGTTTTCCCAGGTGCCGATCGTTCCCAGGATGCGAGGCTCGGACTGGGGCTCGCTGTTCTTGCCTCTGGGACGATCATCCAGTGCCAGTTCCAACGTGGCAGCAGCGGAATGAGTTCCGATCGGCGGGTGAAGATGCAGGGAAATGCGGTGGGGTCCGTGGAAATGGTCGGCAATCTGGTGAACCAGAGGATCCTGATCATGCTTCAGAAGAATCAGTGATTTCGGGGCATCCTCGTCGCGGTAGGCGTCCTGTTTCGCGACAGGCTGGGGTTTGTGTGGTCGCCATTTTCCCTGCTGCAGGGCGAAGCGGTGTTCGCGGAATTGGGTGGGAAGCGGTTTCTCGGGTGGGTTTGCCGCTGCCAGTATGAGCGTCTGTTCCAGCGATTCTGCGCGGGTGCCGCCCGGCCCATCGGCCAGCAGCTGCAGGGTATTGTTGCCGGGAACAAGATCGTGCGGATAGAGTTTAATGCGGGGATAGCGACCGCGTTGGGAGCCGACGAGTCGTCCGTTTACCAGCAGGCTGGTCACAATGCGTTCAAAGTCCCGGTCGTGGCGGTAATTTCCCGCTCGTATCGCTGCTGATACCTCAATGGCTCCATTGATGGTCTGCCCATTGCAATTTTGGTTGAATGCGATTGCGAGATCACTGGGCACATCCTTCGCGGGAGTCTCAGGGGGCGGGAAAGAGTTCTCACCGCTCATTGTCATCATCATGCTGCCGCCTCCGGTCATGGTATCCGCAGCGCTCCCGCTTCCGCTATCCAATAAAGAAACCCGCCTCAGTTCGAAACAGTCGGCGAAGGCATCGCGATTGACTCTGCCCCGGTAATTGACGTCGTTTGCCAGCCGGATGGCCAGGAATTGTTCGCCTTTTTGAAGCTGAACCGGAGGACCGATGGCGAGGCGGTGCCAGTTGTTGCTGGCCAGCCGGCCTGCGCCGAGGCGTTTTCCCTCTTTGCCGTCGATGAGTTCCAGCGAGGGATACGCCGAGGCGGCGAGTGTTCCCCGGGCGCGCAGCATGAGCTGGTAGTGGCCCGAGGATGGCAGATCAGTTCGGAAGACCCATTCGGGTCGCTGCCCGAAGAGGTTGATGAAACGAGCGTTGGATGCCTTGTTGTCGAAACCGACTCCGGGTGGCTCTGATCCCAGTTGATCGCTTCGGGGCGTGTCGAGAGTGTCTTCGCATTCTCCGGCAATGATCCAATCGCTTGCGCCGGCATCGGCCAGCACGACGAGCGATTGCGGTTCGCTCACGATTTGGTATCCCGAGTCAAGATCTTTCAATTCGGGTCTGTAGTGCACGGCAAAGTCGTGCCTGCCCGGTTCCAGGTCGGCACAGTCGAAGCAGAAAATGAGACGCCAGAAGGGTCCGTCTACCGGGGGCATGCTTTCCTCGGGAGCGATTGTGCGGCCATCCGGCAGGAGAAGCAGCGCGTCTGGAACGCGATCACGGTTGAGTCCCGGACTGCCCACCCAGATTTCCGCTCCGATGACGGCTTGCCCCCAGATGGCGGCACCGGTCGCGGGTGCCGTGATCTGGGGGCGCATGCGCTCGACAAGCGCGATGAGCGGTTCTTTTCTGACGGATACGTCGAGAGTTGCGCCCGAGATCGTGAGGGTAGTATCACCCGCCTCCAGTGTCCGGATCCGCAGAAAGCCGGTCTGGTTGCCGGGGAGGATTTCCGGTTCTCGAATGATCTCGAGGATCCGACTGTCCGATAATTCAATACCGGGAGTTTCGCGCTCGCCGGCGGGGTTGTCGCGAATCAGCGGGACCATTGCGGTTTCACCGCAGCGCAGTTCGAGTTTTTCGCTGGCGAAGCGGATGGTGGATTCGGCGTGAATTGCAACCAGGGGCAACCAGGTCAGAAGGACCGCGGCAAGCAGGGAAGGTCCACGCATGCTTTGAAGATAGCCGATGATGGAGCATCGGAAAAGTTGCATTCGAGGGCTTGGCGCGCGGCAGGGCGCGGGGCAACGATCAAGACCGCGGGTCGGGGTGGATGCCCGGGCGGGTTCGTAACCGACTCAGGGCGGAATTTTCCGTTGCGTCTCGACTGTTCACCATCCATTAAATGGGTCTTTCCCGTTGGATGTGGAAGGGTCAGGTGAAACAATCGCCCTGTTCAATCAAGCTGTTCCAGCGTGGACTACATGACTTCAAAATAGAGAACCCATGGCCAAGATTTACAACAATATCGTCGAAACAGTGGGCCGAACGCCCCTGGTGAAGTTGAATCGAGTGACAGCTGGTGCCGACGCCACGATCCTGCTCAAGTGCGAGTTTGCCAACCCGCTGGGAAGCGTGAAGGACCGGATCGGCATGGCGATGATCGATGCCGCGGAGGAGGCGGGTCAGCTGAACAAGGACTCGGTTATCGTGGAGCCGACTTCGGGAAACACCGGAATCGCGCTGGCCTTCGTGGCCGCCGCTCGCGGCTATCGTTGTATCCTGGTGATGCCCGAAACGATGAGCGTTGAGCGGCGGGTTCTGCTGGCCATGCTTGGTGCGGAGCTTGTTTTGACTCCGGGGCCGAAAGGCATGAAAGGGGCGATTGAAAAAGCCAACGAGATTCTCGCGGAGACACCGGGTGCCATCATGCCGCAACAATTCGAGAATCCGGCCAATCCCCAGATTCATCGCGACACCACTGCGGAAGAAATCTGGGAGGATACCGACGGCGAGGTGGATATTCTGGTGGCGGCGGTCGGTACCGGGGGCACTGCCACCGGTGTGAGTGAGGTGATCAAGACCCGCAAGCCCGAATTTCGAACCGTGGTGGTGGAGCCGCAGGACTCGCCAGTGATTTCGCAAACTATGGCCGGGCAGGAATTGACCCCCGGGCCGCACAAAATTCAGGGAACCGGAGCCGGGTTCATTCCTGCTAATCTCCACCTCGAAAGTGTCGACGAGTGTATTCAGGTTTCCAATGAGGATGCCTTTGCGATGGCTCGTCGGATCGCCGCGGAGGAGGGGATGCTGGTTGGAATCCGCACCGGGGCCCATGTCTGTGCAGCTTTGCAGGTCGCGAGCCGCCCGGAAAACAAGGGCAAGATGATTGTCACCGTGGCATGCTCGACGGGAGAGCGGTATCTTTCGACCCCGTTGGCAGACGACGCGCGTGCTGCCGTGGGAGGATAGGCCACGGTCTTGAATCACGAGCAAAAGCAACAGCAACGAATCGGTCAGTTCAAAAAAAACCAACCCGGTAAACGCAGATGCAAAGCAAAGAGAGCCCTGTTGATGCGGATGGAATGCCGCAAATTGTTGACAATCAGTCGAACTTCGAGCGCAAGGTCGAGGAGAACAAGGTGGCCATCGTCGCCGGTCTGTGTGTGCTCATGGTGGTCAGCGCAGCCTGGTTCGTGCTCCAGCATCTGCGCGAAAGAAAACTCCATGAGGCCAATCTGGCATTCACGGCTGCGCGGACGATCGATGACTACAATCTGGTTATCGACGATCATGGAGGGAGCATTGCAGCTGGCAATGCATACCTCGCGAAAGCGCAGGCCATGATCGATGCCGGTCGCTCCGATGAGGCGCACCAGGTGTTGAGAAAGTTTATTGAACTCTACGAGGGGCATCCACGCCACGCGCAGGCGTTTCTTGCCTTGGGGACGCTGCTCGAGGCCTCAGGAAACCCCGATGGGGCGGAGGGGCGCTACCGGGAGTTGATCAGTCTGCATCCCGGGTCGGACCTTGTTCCGTATGCGAAAATGCGCATTGGAGATCTGCGATGGGCGGAAGGCAAGAATGAGGAAGCGCGCATTCTGTTCGAAGAAATTCCACCGGCACACCCGCGCACGGGACAGCCATGGGTTCCCAAGATCGAGGAGCGACTTGCTCTTATTGGAGATTTGTCTGAAAAACCCGAGGAAAACTCGGATGCGGAGAGCGACAGTCAGTGAGAAAGGGAGTCTGCGCTGCAGTGTGAGAGCTCACAACTTCTACGTGCAGCTTCAGCTTTAAAAGACACGGGCATTCAGCCTTTGTCGTTTGATTTATCCGGTGATTCGACTCTTCGCGGCTGAGCAGACAGGGCGCTCAGCGTTGCATTGCATGAACCGGTGATGTCGTTGACCTGCGGTGCAGCGATCGTGGTCACGGAAGCCGGGGCAGGTCACGCGAAAATGCGATTGAGGGTTCGGGCAAAGATAGAAACCGCCTCGTCGATCTCGGCTGAGGAGACATTGAGTGGCGGCAGCAAGCGAACCACATTCGGTCCCGCAGGCACTGTGAGGAGGCCCTCTTCAATCAGCGCTTTTACGAGGTGAAGAGCGGCGGTTTCCTGCTGCGCGCAGACGGGCTTGAAGACGTTCTCATCCAGGACCAGTCCGAGCATCAGGCCCAAGCCACGGATTTCCCGTATTCCGGGCGCATCCAGAGAGCAGATGTCGTGGATGAGTTTGACTCCCATCGCGGCTGCATGCGAGGCGAGGTTTTCCCTGATGATGGTGTCGAGAACGGCCTGAGCCACGGCGCAGGCAACCGGACCCCCACCGTAGGTGGTGCCATGACTGCCTGGTCCGAGAATGCCGGACACGGGTAGGGATCCCGCAGCGGTCGAGACCGGCTGGTCACTGATCCACGCGGCCCCGATCGGGTAGCCGCCGCCCATTCCCTTTGCCCAGGCGACTCCGTGGGGTATGAAGTCTGCCGCGGCTGCATGATCGAGGATGGCCCGCCAGCCGGCGAGGTGTCCGAGGCGGCCGAAGCCGCATTGGACTTCGTCGATGAGCAGCAAGAGATTGTTCGTCCTGGCAAGATGGGCGGCGGTTGCGAGAAAATCCGGTGTAGCCACATTGATGCCGCCCTCGCCTTGGATCGGTTCGAGGAGGATCGCCACCGTATTGGCGTCGATGGCCGCCTCGAGTGCTTCGATATCATTATAAGGAAGATGGGTAAACCCGGGAAGCAACGGGCCGAATCCGTCGTGAATCTTCGACTGCCCGGTGGCAGAGATGCCCGCGAAGGTGCGACCATGGAAGGAGCGCTCGAAGGTGAGAATTCCGAAGCGGGGAGAGCCGTCGGAGGCCGGCGCCAGCGTTCCGAAGCGCCTGGCCAGCTTGATAAGTGTTTCATTGGCTTCCGCTCCGCTGTTTACGAAAACGCTTTTCCCCGGGTGCCCGACTACGTTTTCGGAAAGCTCACGGGCGTAGGTTTCCTGCGCCGGACTGCGGTAGAGGTTGGAGCAATGGAGCAGCACGCCTGCCTGTTGCGTGAGTGCCGAGGTTATTGCCGGGTGGGTGTGGCCGAGTGAGCAGACGGCGATGCCGGACCCGAAATCCAGGTATTCCCGGCCCGAGTCATCCCAGACACGCGTGCCCTGCCCCCGCACCAGCGAGAGATCGAAGCGCGCGTAGTTTTCGAGCAGGTAGGATGAGGCAGGGGATGGCATGGGACAGGATCAAACGCAGTAGAGGAGGATATACCCTGCATCGATGCGCTTCCAAGGGGTTTTACGGAGGGCCCAGTGGGAAGTTCGGTGAGGATTGGCGCGGCATCTTGTTGCACCTCGGGCGGGAACGGTTTTTGTTGGCCTACAGCGATGGTTTTGCAGGATACACGGAAAAGGTCTTCAAGTTCGGGAGGCGACAGGGTCAAACGGTTTGCCGCATTGCTCGAGCCGATGAATGACTCTCAGCTCGAGTCGATGGCCCGGCGTTCGGCCGCGCTGACCCGTGAGAAATTCGGCAGGACCATGCGACTCTTCGCTCCGCTCTATCTTTCCAATGAGTGCGTAAACAATTGTGCCTACTGCGGATTTTCACGGGATAATCCGATCCTGAGAACGACCCTGACGGTTGCCCAGGTAGTTGCCGAGGCACAGCATTTGCTCGATCTCGGTTTTCGCAATATACTGCTGGTTGCCGGTGAACATCCGAAGTTCGTTTCCGAAGGATACCTGGAGGAATGCCTTTGTGCCCTGCGCGATCTCTGCCCGACGCTGGGAATCGAGGTTGGCCCGATGGAGGAACCCGACTACCTGCGCATGGTGCGTGCGGGCTGTGAGGGGCTCGTGGTCTACCAGGAGACGTATGATCGAGCTGTCTATGCGTGCATGCATACTGCCGGCCCGAAGAAGGATTTCGATTGGCGCATGGCCTGTCCGGAGCGTGGCTATGCGGCGGGATTCCGGAGAATCGGGCTCGGTGTCCTGATGGGGCTGGCAGACTGGAGAAGTGAGCTGACCGCGCTGGCAGCCCACCTCGATTATCTGGAGCGAGTCTGCTGGCGGGCAAGTTACACGGTGAGTTTCCCGCGTTTACGACCGGCGGCGGGGGGCTTTCGGCCTCTTACCGAGTTCACCGATCGTGACCTGGTGCAGGCCATCTGTGCCTTTCGCATGGCGTTTCCTGAGGTGGGCGTGGTGGTCAGTACTCGTGAGCCGGCGGCACTCAGGGATGCATTGGCGCCACTTGGAGTCACCCATATGAGCGCAGGCAGCCACACTGAGCCCGGTGGCTACACGCGTCAGGGCGAGGAAAATCTGCACCTCACAGTGCGGGGACGACGCGTTGAGCGCGAGCGCCCCTGTGAAGGGGACCGGGCCGCCGGACAGTTCAGTATCGATGATACGCGGAGTCCGGAAGTAGTAGCACGGAGGCTTCGTGAGCTGAATCTCGAGCCGGTCTGGAAAGATTGGGATCCGGTGTTGCTTGCACGCGCAGTCGATGAGCCCGGGTTGCTGCTTTCCTCGGGAGTGGTCTCGTGACAGGATGGACCATGAACCTGACGATCAACGGAGAGCAGCGTGAATTGAGCGAGTCGCTACCCGTAAATGTGGGGGAGCTGCTCGCGCTGCTCGGATTGGCAGGTGTTCCAGTGGTTGTCGAACTTAACCACGAAGCGTTGTTGCCGCGCGAGCATGACGTGGTTCCCATAGCTGACGGCGATACGCTCGAGATTGTTCGAGTGGTGGCCGGCGGCTGAGGAAAAGTGATGTGCCGGGGCTGCCCAGCAGCAGGGTACAGCGCTCAGCTTGCGGTGTCGGTTTCGCCCCAGATCGTCAGGCTTGCGACTTGGTCGAGATCGCAGTTTCGCCAGATTTTTCCAGCCCGTTTGTAGTGTTCGCGCGCCCGATCCCGATGGTCTTGCCGGGCGTCAGCAATGGCTCGCACGCAGAGCATACAGGCGAGTATGTGGCGGTTGTCCGTCTCGGCCTCGAGACTGTCGAGCTCTCTTCGTCCGTCATCAAAGAAACTCTCGAGGATCAGGCAAGCGGCATATCTGACACGCAGAATCTGTGATTGCGGAATGATCTTGAGGGCTTCCTCAAGGGCACGGATGGCGCGCGGGGCGAAGTGAGCGACGCGATGTTCGAGGGCGAGCTCGGAGAAGGCGTTGAGCAGGGTGACGCGTTCAGCGAGCGAAAGGTTCTTCTGGGAAAGGCCGGACGCGAGGTGATCGCCCGCGGCAAGCCAATTGCCCAATGAGCAGTAGTAGAGTTGCAGAAGGATGGCCTTGGTTCCCGGAGCGGTAGCCTGGTATGAGATGAGAGGATCACCGGAACGACCATCGAGGAGGAGCGAATGCCTGGCAGTGCTCTCCGCGAAAGGGGGCCGGGGAAAGTTGCGGCCAGTCAGGGCATGCAGCATGCCCATGCCGTCATTGGTGTGAGCGAGCGTTGGATTGGGTATGGCATTGAAGAGCACACTGATTACGACCAGCACCAGTGTGATTTGCAGCACTTGTTGCGTGACTGTGTTCCAGGGGGTCGGCAGGATGGAGAATGGGAAATTATGCAGCACGGTGAAAGTCCCGATTGCGAACAACAACGAGAAGAAGGGGCCCGCGAAGTAGATCAGGAAGTGATTCAGGCGGGACTCGTGTCCGCGCAGCATGACCGGCAGGACGTAGCCACCGACCGGCCACAGGCGAAATTGGCGAAAGTACACGCGGTGGGGATCGAGATGTTCACGAAAGAGCGGGCCCTGGCCGGTGGAAAAACCGACAATGTGATAGCCGAGGAGGCGTGCAAAAAACCAGTGCCCGAGTTCGTGAAAGAACAGCTCCCCGTAGAGCAGCAAGATGACCAGCGTGATGCCGGCCAGCGACAGCCAGGGGTCATCGAGGAAAAGGGTGGTTTCCTTCAAGGCTACGGATAAGGATCCTCAAGTGACGAAGTTTGCCAGCAACCGAAGGCCCAGTTCCTGGCTGCGCTCAGGATGGAATTGGACCCCGTGTATTTCGCCCACCTGGATCGACGAGGCGAACTCGTAGCCGTAATCGGTTGTCGATGAGATGATAGCCTGGTCCTCGGGTTCGGGGTGGAAGGAGTGTACGAAGTAGAGGTAGGGATCCTGCGGCCAGCCCTGCCAGAGTTTGCTGTCGGGATCACTGACTCGCACAAGGTTCCATCCCATGTGAGGGATCTTGAGTCCTTTCCCGGAGGGAAATCGCGTCACCTTTCCGGCCAGGAAACCAAGGCCGGACACGCCGGGTGCCTCTTCACTGGATTCAAAGAGAAGCTGGTAGCCGATACAAATACCCAGGAAAGGACGACCTGCCGCGAGCCAGTCCCGTACCGGTTCGGTCAGTTTGCGCGCGCTGAGGCAGGACATGCTGTCACCGAAAGCACCCACGCCCGGCAGGATGAGTTTTTCGCACGAGTCGAGCCCCTCGGGTGAGTCGAAGATCCGGTGTTCCACGCCCAGCTCCCGGAGCGCATTACGCACGCTGTGCAGGTTGCCAGCGCCATAATCAATGATGCCGATTTTCATGTGGTTGAAACGAGCGCGAAGCTGAGGTTTGGCGCGCGGAACCGAAGTGGTCGTATAGCTTTCCGACTGCAATCCAATCGGTTACAACACTTCCTTAGTACTCGGAATTCGATCGGATCGCGAATCGATGCGGGAAGCGTCATCGATGGCACGGGCCAGTCCCTTGAAAATCGCCTCGGCCATGTGGTGGGCGTCCCGCCCGTAAAGGATCTCGGTATGGATGTTGGCATCGGCATTGTGCGCCAGTGCACGCAGAAACTCTTCGACTAGTTGAAAGGGAAAGTTTCCGATATTGGGCACGATCTGGGGCGCACGGTATTCGAGGAAGGCTCGTCCACCGAAATCGATGACCACTCGCGCGAGGGCCTCATCCATCGGCAGATAGCAGTGGCCATAGCGGCGGATGCCCGCCTTGTCGCCAAGTGCCTCCTTGAGCGCTTTGCCGAGCACGATGCCTGTGTCTTCCACAGTATGGTGAAGATCTACATGCAGGTCGCCGTTGACCTGTACATCCAGATCCATGAGACCGTGACGGGCGAACAGGTTGAGCATGTGGTCGAAGAATCCGACTCCGGTCGTACCCTTGAATACTCCCGTTCCATCCAGATCGAGACTCAGTGAGATGTCGGTCTCTGCCGTGCTGCGATTGATCGAGGCCTGTCGCTTGTTACCCATTGTCTTGAGTTTCCCAACGAGTTTCGCCCATGCTTGCCGGGATGCAAGCCATTGCACGGTTGATTCCAGTCCGAGGCCGCGCAGCCTGCCCGAATGGATGTGTCCTGCGGCAGGGGGATCGCTCAGTCATGGTCGTGCTCCTCGTGGTGGTGGTCACATTCGCAGGCATACTCGAGATGATCGCAGGTCGGGCAGGGCGCCAGGTTGAGATTGAAGCGGATTCGTGTCCGGCTGCCATCCTCGCCGCGCACGGTGACGACAATGGGGAAATCATTGCCATCCGGAAGCGTGGTGTTGGAGATGAGGAAGTCGCCATCCCGTTTGAAACCAATGATCGTGGGGTTTGTTCTGTCGCCGGTGATTGCTGAGACGCTCTGGTTGCCCATTGCCGTGGTGTGGTGCTCGGAATCGAGTTGATGGATCTGGATGCTGCGGTCTTCCATTACGACAAATTCGAGCTCAGGTGTGAGCTCGGTGAAGACACGTCCATTGTTGGGGCCGGCAACGATCGCAGCATGGTCATGATGGTTGTGGTGGTCGTGATCGTCCTTGGCGGTGACGGCGATGCTGGTAGCGAGGGTGAGAATGGTGAAGATTGAGGTGGTCTTGGTACGGTTGTTCATGGTGGCTGTGGGTGTTGGTTTGGTTTGGACGCGTGTCCTTGCGAATTTCTTCGATGAAAGTTGGCTGGCGTGCCTCGCGTGGAGACGAGTTATCCGGATGCGGCAGATTTCAGGTTGATCGAAGTTCGAGCTGCCTGTTTGCCGAAGACGTGGAACAGGGCAGGTGTGACGGCAAGTCCCAGCAGCGTGGAACTCACAAGGCCACCGACAATGACAACTGCTACCGGGTTGAGAATCTCCTTACCCGGCTGGTCGGCTGCCAGCACGATGGGGATGAGAGCGATGCCGGCGGACAGCGCGGTCATCAGCACCGGCACGAGACGTTCCTGGGTTCCGCGGATAATCATCGCTTGCCCGAAAGATTCACCCTCGTGACGCATCAGGTGCAGATAGTGGCTGAGCATCATGATGGTGTTACGGGCCGAGATGCCGGCAATCGCAATCATGCCTACGAGAGTTGCGATACTGACGGTGTCGATAGTCCAGTGCGTGAGCAGGATGCCGCCGATCATCGAGATGGGAATATTGGTGAGCACCAGCAGGACGAGGGTGAACGATCGGAAGAAGTTCCATAGCAGGGCGGTGACGAAGATGAGAATCATGACCGACCAGAGGAGGATGGTCTGCCGGGCGTTCTGTTGGGCCCGGTATTCGCCTTCGATCGATATCGAGTAACCTTCGGGCAGTTCGACTTCCGAGTCGATGCGCGCCTCGAGTGTTTCCACGACCGTGTTCAGGTCCGCGGTGGTGGGATTTATCGAGACAACGAAGCGTCGGCGGGTGTTCTCGCGCTGGATTACATTGGGACCGGTGGCAGGACGAATAGCGGCCACCTCTGACAATGGCACTTCGAGACCCGACTTGCAGCGAAGGTAGAGATCCGAGCCGAGGCGAGCAGGATTTTCCCGTAAATCCGGTGGCAGTCGGACGACCAGGTCGTAACTGCGCTGTCCCTCGTAGAGTTCCGCAATCGCCTTGCCGGCCATGAGATCTCCCATGAGCGTCGTGATTTCTCCCGGGGCGATGCCGTAGGCAGCACAGCGGTCGTTGTCGGGCAGAATACGCAGCTGTGCAATGGCTGCCAGTTGCTCTGCCCGAGCCTCCTCGAGGCCGGGAATTTCACGGGCGATTTCTGCTACCTGGTCACCGATGCGGCGTAGTTCCGCGAGATCGTCACCGTGGACCTTGATTGCCACTTTTGCAGCGACCCCGGCGAGCATGTGCCCGATGCGATCGGCAAGGGGACCCGACATGGCAGAGAACGTCCCGGGAATTGACTTCATGGTCTCGC
>JBDQJG010000097.1:0-11655 GCA_040263955.1 Verrucomicrobiales bacterium | reverse complement strand
CCGCCACGACAGCAGCTATTCTGTGTTCAGCGTAGAAGGTGATAAATTCCACCTGTTCCCGCGGTAGTGTTCAGCACCATGACAACCCTATCCCGAAGAAAAGTCCTTCGAAGGCTGGCGGATCCGCTTGCCCGACCAACATGGCAAGGCCCGCACCCTCACCGCTGTCGATGTCGCCTACGCCACCTCCGGTGGCAACGAGCAGAACGGTGTGATCGGCGGCACCACCGTCACTCACCTGGTCGATCCGCGCACCGGCAGGCCGATGAGCGACGCGACCGGTGCGGTCACCGTGACGGCGGACCGGTGCATCCTCGCGGACGCGTGGGCGACAGCATTTTCGGTGGTCACCCGGGCAGAGGCCCGGCAGCTGGCACAAAAAGCGGGTATCGGCCTGATGGATTGGCGGAATTGAAGCGCGCTCGGTATTGGGGAAGGTCCGGCAAGCAGCTTCGGGACGGTATGAACAGTTCCACCATCCGCACCGGTCTCTCGCGATACCGGTTGATCAGGTTCGGAGTTTAAACCGGAAAATTTTCCCGCCGTCAGAAGGCAAGCGTGCGCTGTCGTGTTCAGCCTTTCCCGATCTGTGCCCCGGCTTCCCGGAACCACGAGGCATCTGGCAGGGCGTAGGGGTGGAACACCTCGAGATGGCCCTCCTGGCCGTTGTAGAAGAGTCCCCGGTTGAGGCCCAGGGTGCTGGCGCGCGGGGTGTCGATGAGGGCGGCGGAGTCATTGGCGCTCATCTGGAAGAGCACGCGCAGCTCGCATTCCTGTTGTGCCTTGCGTGAGAGGAACCGGCCGAGGTTGCCGTGGGTGTCGCAGCTGAACAGCACGTGGATACCGAGACCGGCTCCCTCGCAGAGAATCTCATTGAGCTGGTTGCCGGGTTGGGCCTTGGAGCCTGCATCGGCGTCCATCGAGAAGGAAAAATCGTCCTCGTAGCGCAGGATCTTGAATTTCTGCAGGCAGTGGATGAGCAGGAAGACGGGTGGTTTGCCGTCGGCTCCCTCCGCGGAGCGCCGTTGGAATTCCGCCTCGAGTGCGGTCATGGTTGCCTCGATTTCCTCGGCGCGGATGATGTCGACCGGGCGCGGCAGCGCGGCGGCAGCTGCTCTGACCAAGTGATTCTCGGGACTTGCCGGGGAGGTGGAGTCGATGAACACGATGCGGGCCTCCTCCGCGTGGCGGAACTGGGCGCCCAGCGAGAGCATCGCGATGGAAAGAATCGAGAGCGCGGCATCCTCACGCGTGCCAACCAGCATAAGGTGGTTGCCACCGGCACGGTGGAGGCGCGCGTGGCTCGGGCCTTTGATCGAGTTGGGTGAGCCCAACCAGATGCGTACCGGGCCGGAGGCGTCGCCGGAGGGGGCGGCGAGGGCGGCGCCGAGTTCGTGGTTCTGCGCGATTGCGGCCGGTACATTACCCTCGAAAACCACTGGCTCGCTGAGTTTTCGACCGGATGATAAGGCGTGCGCCATGAGGCGATCGAGCTGGGCGTCGCGCACCTCGTCGGGCAGCCAGACCACTTGGAAGGGCGAGTTGCCCTCCATCTTGCCGGCCATGTCGTTGTAGATTCCCTCTCCCGGGCGGGCCAGCAGGCGGGGCCCGGGATTGTTCTCGTCCATGATCAGGTAAGCATCTGCCTCATCGCACATCAGGGCAACACGGATGGCCATCTGCCCGAGCGTGGTTCGTGCCAGGGTGAAGGCGCCACCGAGCGTCTGGGAGCCGAGGATCACATGGATACCGAAGGCGCGACCCTGCCGCACGATGCGGTCGAGCAGCACCGAGGCTTCCTGTGCGATACGGTCTTCCTCGGTGAACAGTTCCTGGAACTCGTCGATGAGCAGCAGGGTACGGGGCAGGGGGCCCTTGCCGCCGGCCTCCAGGAAGGCGGCTACGTTCTGCACGCCGAGATTGCGGAAAGCCTCGCCCCGGCGGCGCAGCTCGTCATCCACCCTGCGCAGCACGGAGAGGCCGAATTCCCGGTCCGACTCGATAGCGATGACGCGGGCGTGCGGTAGCTTGCGGTTGGCGTAGGTTTTGAATTCCACGCCTTTCTTGAAGTCCACCAGGTAGAATTCCACCTCGTCCGGCGAGCACCACAGGGAGAGATTGGTGATGATGACGTGGAACAGCGTGGATTTGCCCGAGCCGGTCTTGCCGGCGATGAGCGCGTGCTGTCGGGTGCCCTTGCCGATAGCGAGTTGCTGCAGCTTGGTGGCTCCGGTGCGGCCGATCGGCACGACGAGTTCCTCAGGCGTGCGGGCAGTCCAGAGTTCCGCGTCGGAAGGCGCCACGTGGTCGAAGGGAACTTCGACCCGGGAGGAGTCGACACTGGCGCTGCCGATCCGGTGAAGAAAGGCGCTGACGCCGGGTTCGTCGGGCGGAGAGTCGAGTTGCAGTGTGATGCCTTCACCTTGCAGCGCCGGCAGTATCAGGGTGCCCTGGTTCGAGGTGCCGACATGCACCGAGGCTGCCTCGAGTTCTTCGGAGTTGATCCCGATCGGTGGGGCTTGTTTCGGATCGCGGAAAATGATGGTGAAGACCCCGCACTTGCCGCCGGCACTGGCGATGCTCAGCAGGCGGGAAGCGGCCTGCTCGGAAAACGCGGCGGGGAAGTCGGCGATCACCAGGAAGTGATATTTTTCGGCGATGTTGCCGGCTTGCTCGTTGTAGTCGACAATCGTCTGGTAGTCGTTGCGCAAGTACATCTGGATGACCTTTTCCATGTGCTCGGTGAGCTCGGTGAGGCGTTGGTCGATCTGCTGCGATTGCGTCCAGATCCGGTTGTGGATGATCGCCTCCTCGTAGTCTGCCAGGTGCATGAGAGAGGAAAAATTTTCCCCGAGGCCGACGGGATCGATGATGGTAAAGTCGACTTTTCCGGGAGGCAGGGATGCCAACAGGCGCAGGATCAGGTTATTGAGGCAGGCGATGGCAGTTTTCTGGGTGCGGCTGTCGGCGTCGATCAGGAAAGATCCCTCGTTGGGGAAACTGAGATGAAGCGGAGCGGAAACATGCCTGCTATTGCGCAATTCGGACATCGCCAGGAGGCGGCATTCGGGCAGGCCAGCAGCGAGCTGCTCGGCATCGATCTCGATGTGACCGAAGCGCACGCCCTTTCCGGCTTGCGTGACCGGGGTCCATCCGTGCTCCGTATCCAGGCTGCTCCATTCGGGAAACAGGGTGCGGGAAGCCTGTGATGAGGCGGCAAGCTGCGCGAGCTTCGGCTTGACCACCGTGTTCCACGAGGCCAGCAGCTCTTCCATGGCGGCATCGGTGGCGGATTGTTCGCTGGCCAGCCACGCCTCGTGCTCGGAGACGAGCTTGTCGCGTCCGGCTGCCAGGTTCGCCGTGAGTCGCGCCAGTCCCTCGTTGCGCTTGGTGTTCAGAGATGCCGTGCGCGCGGCGGCCTGCCGGTGGTGGTGTTCGAGGATGCGAGCGTGCTTTTCGGCGAGCTGCCCGGGGCGGGAGGTGCGCATCTGCTCGGCATCCTCGAGGGATTGCTCGTAGGCATTCTGGGAATCTTCGATGGAGCGCTGGTAGTGCTCTTCGATGAGGTTGCGCTCGTTTGCGTAATCAGCTTCTACAAGGGGGCGGCAGATTTCGAGGTAGCGACTGAGGCGGGCGATACCCGGGATAATGACGCCTGCGGAAGGTCTGGCAGCCCGGTAGCCAGCAAGCAAGAGAGCGACCAGCACAAGCAATGTGCCGCCCGTGAACAGCCCTGCCTGCAGGTGGTTGTGGGCTAGCTCGAAGATGACCATCGCATACTGGCAGCCTGTGAGAAGTATGATCCAGACTGGCAGCGGGATCGGTCCTAGTACCGCCAGCAGGGTTTTCTTTTTCAGGGCCTTGATCGCTTCGACCGTCTCGACCATCTGCTCACGGAATGCCTCGAAGAGTTGCGCCGGAGGTGTCTCGGGCGAGATGTCGGCGGTGGCATCCGGGTCAGGTCTGCCGATTTTCCCGGCCAGCTGCGGGAAGCAGCGCAGCCGTGCACCTGATTGGCTGACAGCGCGCGCGAAGGTAGCCTCGGCCTTGGCCATCCAAGCCTTGCGCTCGCGGAACTTGGCCTCCACGGCCTCCCTGGCGGCGATGCGTTGCCTCTCGTAGAGCAGGGCATTCCGCTGCAGGCGGAAGGCTCCACTGCCCTCACATTGTTCAAGATCCTCGCGGAGTTTCCTGTCCAGGTTCTCCCGGGCGCGATTGATGCGCAGGGTGCGGCGGTCATTACGATCCCGAGCGGCTTCCAGGGTGGAGTCGAAGCCGGCTGCCACCTCATTCTGGCGCATGGCCGCCTGCTGGTCATGGGTTGTCAGCGACTCGGAGTGGCTCTTGTTGTATTGATATTTCTTGCGTGCATGGGCATCTACCAGCTCCTTTTCGCGCGCCACGTGCTCGCTTATGGCGGAGCGCAGCTCGTCGATGATGGCCAGGGTTTCGCCGTAGCCGAGAAAAGCGGGTTCACTCACAGTCTTTGCGGATCTGGTGGAGAGTTCTCTCGAGTTCATCGAACAGGGTGCCAGAGCGGTCAAGGGCCTCGAACAATGGAGCAAGGTAGCGTTCCTCGAAATCGTTCGCCTTGCTGTCCTTCCAGTCGTGCCGGGTCTGCTCCCAGTGGAGTCGAAGTTGGTTACCCGCGGTTGCAAGGCTGCTGCGACTGCTTGAAATGCTCATGTTCGGTTCAAGTTGCTGCGCTCTCGGGTGGTTCTGGCGGGGTGGGGCGGGTGGTTGCCGTTGGCTGCGTGTAGCGGTGGAGCACGTCGCTGGCGTTTTCGAGAAAGGCCAGCGCGCGCGGCATCTCCTGCTCAAGCAGAACCCGTAAGGTGTCAACTTTCTTCACCAGCGGAGTGACCCGATGATCGAAATCAACTGCCCACTTGCGAGTCCTGCGCAGTTTTTCCTCTGCCTGTTCAAGGGCCTCGCGGTGACGCTTCACGATCATCTTGAGCTGCGCCTCGTTTTCTTGCCACTGCGAGAGCCGGGCACTGAAGAGCTCAGCCTCCGCCTGTTCGAGGGCCTGTTTTCTTCGCCGGCCCTGAGTCTGCCAATGATTGGGCTGGTCGAACTGCGTCCAGGCGCGCATGCGTCCGACCTGATCATGGACTTCACCGAGCGCTCGATTTGCTTTGTCGAGGAAGATGATCAGCGCATTGCGAAAGGTTTCCAGCGCTTCGACCGAAGTGATGTGGGCTTTGCTCAATGATGCTGGCGGGGGTTGGATGTGTTACGCGGGGGAGTCGCCGCGCCGAGCGGTTTTTGTCGGTTCAGCGCTGGCCGAGGTAATCCTCGATCCGCTGCGCTTTGCGGACCAGAAAGGGAACGTGACGCTGTGAGGAATCCATGAATTTTCTCATGGCCTTCATGGTTTCGGCGAACTCCTCGGCAAATTTCGCCTGTTCCTGATCCTGCCAGCTGTCTCCGAGGGCGGAGAACCGTGCCTGTAGAGAAGCCATGCGGTTGCCGACGTCGACGTTGAATCGTTTCAATTCCTCGGCGAAACGTCGGACTTCTTCCGGATCGATAATTGCCTGTGCCATGATTTGATTGGTGTAGCACCTTTAACAAGCAAGGGAAACCCGCTTGCCACGTGGATCAAGAGGAGCTTTGCAGGAGGCCGGCATAGCCGTCCCGGCTGCGGACTGGATCGTCGCCGCTGGCCAGCGTATCGGTTCGGTCTGCTGACAGGAAATCGCGTCAGGGCTGGGCGTCGCGATGCGCGGTGATGGCAGTGAGAAAATCCGGCAGGTATTTCTTCGCCTTGGTGGGCCCGACTCCGTCGAGCAGCAGGGCTTGTTCAGGGGTTTCCGGTTTGACTGCCGCCATCTGTTCGAGAGTTCGGTTGCCGAAGATTACGTAGACCGGCACACCGTGCTTGTGAGAGAGCTTCACCCGCAGTGAGCGGAGCTTTTCCAGCAGCTCACGATCTGGCGGTGTATCCGCCCCGGGGGCCGCCGCGGCTTTTTGTTGCGGACCGGGCGGGTCGGGCCAGCAGATGGCGAAATCGCAGTTTCCGTGCATGACCGCCTCGCCGCGGGAGGTCAGTGTGTGGAGGGGAAATTCCCCGCGCTGGGTGCAGGTAAGCCCGGCGCGCTCGAGCTCGCGCAGCAGGTTGTTCAGGTAGGCGGTCCCCATATCCTTGAGAATGCCGTAGGTGGAGAGCTCATCGAGCCGGGCAGCCAGCACCTCCTGCGATCGTCCCCCCATGAGCATTTGTACGATCTTGCCCTTACCGAAGCGCCCCACCCAGCGCTCGCCTTGCTTCTTCGACATGCGGGCGATGCCACTGAGAGCCTTGCGTACGAGGAGTGCCTCGGCAGGATCGGCGGGTGGGCGGGCGCTGGTGGGTCCGCCGGCAAGGCATTGGTCGCAGTTGCCGCAGGCGGCGTCGTCGTCGTCACCGAAGTAGGCGAGGATTTCCGCCTGGCGGCAGCTATCGCTGTAGCACAGGGCGATCAAGGCCTCGAGCTTGGCACGGTCGCGTTGTTCTTTTTCGGCGAGTGCTTCGAGGTCGAGATCGAGGCCCTTGCCATTTTCGGGCAGCCGGGTGATGCGGGTGGCTTTCATCCGCTGACCTTCGACGTCGTGACGCTGGATGTAGCCGCTGCGTACGAGTTGCGTGAGAGCGCTGCCAGCCGCCATGCCGTTTTCAGCTCCCGCGAGCTCACCGATGTCGCGTACCGTGAGGTTGGCTACGCCCTGCGGGTCCGCGTTGGCAGAGAGTGCCTGGAAGACGCGCGTAATCAGATCGGGAGAAGGGTTATTGCCCTCGATAAAAAATTCCTGGGTGCGGGTGTCGGCGTAGTTGAAGAACAGTTCGCAGTGGGCAGGCTCGCCATCGCGCCCGGCGCGTCCGGCCTCTTGGTAGTAGGCCTCGACAGAACCGGGAATTTCGAAGTGGATCACGAAGCGGACATCCGACCGGTCGATGCCCATGCCGAAGGCATTGGTAGCCACCGCGACATCGGCCGTACCCTTCATGAAGTCTTCCTGGACCGCTTCGCGCTGCGCATCTTCCATGCCACCGTGGTAGGCGATCAGCCGGATCCCCCAGGAACCGAGCTCGGCGGCGACTTCCTCGACCCGCTTGCGGGTGGCGCAGTAAATGATGCCGGTGTGATGCCGGGAGAGAATGGCGCGCAGTCGGTCGTATTTGTCCTTGTGCTTCGCGGTGTGGGTGACGTGGAGGCTGAGGTTGGGCCTGCGGAAACCGCTGGTCAGTACGAAGGGGTCGCGCAGGGTGAGCACGCTGGCGATGTCTGTGCGCACCTCGGGAGTGGCCGTGGCCGTCAGCGCCACGACCTGTGGTTTGCCGATTTCCTCGAGTGCGCGGCCGAGCCGAAGGTAGTCGGGGCGGAAATCGTGCCCCCACTGGCTGAGACAGTGCGCTTCGTCGACAGCGAAGAGAGAGAGTTCTACCTGCCGGATGGCGTCGAGGAAGCGGCGGTCGCGGAAGCGTTCGGGGGCGACGTAGACCAGCTTGAATGCGCCGTCGCGCAGCTGCTGCATGCGGTTGGCCTGCTCCGATGGGCTCAATGAGGAGTTGATCAGGGTGGCGGATATGCCCCTGGCTTGCAACGCGTCGACCTGGTCTTTCATCAGGGCAATCAGCGGGCTGACGACGAGGGTGGCGCCCGGAAGGCAGAGAGCGGGTAGCTGGTAGCAGAGAGATTTTCCGCCTCCCGTGGGCATGATCACGAGACAGTCCCGCCCCCCGAGGATTGCGTCGACGACGCGTTTCTGGCCGTCGAGAAACATCCGGAAGCCGAAGTGCTTGCCGAGGGTCTCATCGGGATCCAGGATGGGGGCGGATGCCATGGTGCGAAGGGGGCCGGGCAGAATCTGAGAGCAGCGCGGCACAGTGGATGCTTAGGCTCGTCGGGAGCGTGCCACAAGTAAACACCTGCCTGGAGCGATAAGGCTTGGAAAGTGGCGGAATGTGGGCGAGCAGAGGGAGTGGCACTCATCGGTAAGACCAATCGGTTGATGATCCTGCGCGATTCGGATTTCGGGCAGGTGCTCGATGGCGGCAGGCGGCTCGGCGAGGTGTTGCTGCCATCGCGCTATGTCGATGCGGAGATCGAACCGGGAGATGAGATCGATGTGTTCCTGTATGTCGATTCGGAAGACCGGCCGGTCGCGACTACCGAGAGGCCACTGGCGCAAGCTGGTGAGTTTGCGGTGCTGGAGGTCAAGGAGATCACCAGGGTCGGAGCATTTCTTGACTGGGGATTGCCGAAGGATCTGTTGCTGCCACGATCCGAGCAGAAAGGCATTCTACGCTGCGGAGACCGGGTGGTCGTGCTGGTAAAGTTTGATCGGGTCAGTGGAAGGATGATGGCGACACAGCGGCTGGTTGCTCCTCGTGGTGTTGAGCCGCCGGACCTGCAGCCCGGGCAGAAAGTGGCGGCACTCATTGCCACCTCAAGCCGACTGGGTTGGACGGCTGTGGTGAATGACCACTACCTCGGCCTGATTTATCACAACGAGATCTTTCGGCCGCTGGAGCAGGGAGATCGGGTTGATGCCTATGTGAAGGAAATTCGCGAGGAGGACGGCGGAATCGATCTGTCACTGCAGGCACCCGGATATGTCGGCAAGATTCCGCCACTGAGTAATCGTATCGTGCATCAACTGGAGGCTGCGCCGCAAGGTTTCCTTCCCCTGCATGACAACAGCGATCCGGATGAGATCCGAGCCGCATTCGCCTGCAGCAAGAGGAACTTCAAGCAGGCGGTAGGCGCGCTCTACCGGCAGGGATTGGTCGAGTTGGAAGCTGGCGGTATCCGTCTTCGATCGAAGCCTGCCAAGGCTAGCAGCTCGCGCGGGCATTCAGCGCATCGACCGGGTGAGCGGTGAAAGGGGAAGGGGCAGCCGCCTGTCAGCCGCAGTTGTTGTTTCGGCGCAGCCTCTTTAAGTCGGATATGTTTCCAGTGTTGCCTGGAGTTCGCTCTTGACTCGCGCGCGCAGTTCCTCGGGTTCGATCACCGTGCACAGCGCGCCCCAACTGAGCACCCAGCGGGTGATTTCCTCGAGGCCGTCGAGCTGGAAGAGAACGTCGACGGAGGCTTTTTTGCCGCGTGTCTGGCGGATCTGCTGGCTGGGATGCCAGCGTCGTTCCGGCACGTAGGAGGCCGCCCATCCACGCATGCGGACGCGGATGTGCAGGTTGCCGCCGCCCTTCTGCGGATTTTTCCAGACGCTGAAGCTGTTGCCCAGGTGGTCGCGCAGGTTGAAATCGGTGGGACGTGCGAAGCGTGAGTCGAGCACCCGCAGGTCTTTCATGCGCTGCAGGGCGAACGTCCTTTTGGCCTGCCTTTCGAGGTCGTGCCCGATGACATACCAGCCACCGTCCACCTCGGCGAGATGAAACGGGTGGATCCGGCGGATCGAGTCGTCGCTGGCGCCAAGGTTGCGGTAGGCAAAGCGGATTTTGCGGCATTCGAGCACTGCCCGCGCGAGCTTGTCGAAGAGCAGGACATCGGGCAGGGCCACCCCGGTGTCGCGCACTGAGAATGCCTCATCGAGGTCCGACCAATGGAAGGTGACCTGTCCCTGCATCGACCTGGTGAGTTTCTGGAAGCTGTGAGAGAGGGTCTTCTGCAACTGGGTGCCGGAGAGTGGGGCGAGAGCTTTGCGGGCGACGAACAGGGCAACCAGGTCCTCCACATCGGAAGTAATGAAGGGCAATTCGGAAACGGGCCGTGAGTAATGGAACCCGTATTCCGATGAGTGGTATTCCAGCGGCATCTCGAGTTCACATCGCATGAAATCGATGTCGCGTTGGATGGTTTTGGGCGTTACGCCGAGAACCGGCGCCAGCTTGTTGCAGTTGGGGAACTTGCCGCTCTGGATTTCGCGGTGGATGCGGTAGATGCGATCCAGTCGAGATCGTGAGCGGTTCGTGTGCGGCGTGTCTACATTGTTGTTCGTCATGTTTCCCAGCTCAGGCAACGGGTTCGGGGGTGATTGCGAAACAGAATTCAGGAAATGTCCTATCAAATTACTTTCTAACAGAAGTTAGCAATCAAATCAATTAAAGTAATACGGAGCGAGCAGAATCGTCGTAAAACGCACTGTGGACAGGCTTTGTCCTACGACCTTGGCATGGTTTGGGCTTCCAGTTCTGAAATCCTTTTGTGAGTAAAAAACTTTTAGCCCTGCCCCTCCAATTGTCCTATCCCACGATCATGATTTCAGAGTTAGGACACCCCATACACGTGTTTGGATTTCCTGTCCGACGCTCCTCTTGTGGGTGTCGGCGGGAGGGATCCCCGCTGCCTTTCAGGGGTGTAAGGTGCGGGGATCCCGTTTTCCGGGCATTGAGAATCAGAGGGAGGAATCTGCGTGTTGATCCGGATCGAGGCGGATCCAGCTTTTGAGCTAGTAGTGATCGCAGATCATTTTTTCCTGCAGGCTCAATTCCCGTCCGGCTCCGGCTTCGCGAGCCCGGAGAAACATGGAGTGGGCGATGCTGATAGCGACACAGGCAAGCCCCAATGCGTTGAAGCGGGTGCGTTCGTCTGGACTCTCGCGGCTGGTTTGACCCATTCTGGCTGCAGCAGCGGTGCCTTGCCGTGAAACGGCCCATGGCGGCGACGCGGATATGCAAGCCCAGGGTGCCTTCCGGGAAGGCGATGGGAAAGCCGTGGACGATTTCCGAGAAGATGATGACCGCGGGAAGGTTCTGGAGATCGAAGTGAAGCGGGCCGGGCGGGAAAACCGATATCCATTTCGCTCCGTGGGTCGGTTGATCACGGTGTAAAACGGGATGACAAATGGGTGACGAACGCGCATCCTGAGGGAGTCCTTCCTTTGTCTGACCCCCCATCATGGCCGCCCGATTTCAAGACTACTACGCTACGTTGGGTGTGCCGCGCGACGCCAGCCAGGATGATATCAAGAAGGCGTTCCGCAAACTGGCGCGCCAGTACCATCCGGACGTCGCCAAGGGCGACAATGGTGCAGAGGAGAAGTTCAAGGAAGTCAACGAGGCCAATGAGGTGCTCAGCGACCCGGAAAAGCGCAGGAAGTATGATCAGTTGGGCTCCCGCTGGCAGGAAGCGGGGGATTTCCAGCCGCCGCCCGGATGGCATGAAGCCGGTGGCACTGAAGCTGCGGGCGCGGAGCGTGAATTCCATTTCGGCGGCACCGGGTTCAGTGACTTTTTCGAGCAGTATTTCAGTGGCGGCAGTCGCTACGGGTTCGCGCAGGGATTCGGGGCTGCCGAAGGGGCACGATCGGCGAGTGCCGCAGGACGGCCGCGGCGCGGTCACGACATCGAGGGAGATATCCTGGTGACCCTGGAGGAGGCGATGAGCGGAACCCAGCGGCCCATCTCGTTGCAGAGTGTCAATCGTGTGACCGGCGAAAGCGAGGTGCATACTTTCGAGGCGCGCATTCCGCCGGGTGCCGCTGATGGCAGGCGCATCCGCCTGCCCGGGCAGGGAGAATCCGGAACCGCTGGTGGTGAGGCCGGCGATCTCTACCTGCGGGTTCGTCATGCCGCCCATCCGTTCCTCACCTCCCGGGGTGCAGACCTCTACCATGAGCTCGATGTGGCGCCGTGGGAACCGGTATTGGGTGCGGAGATCGCGGTGCCGACTCTCGACGGATCGGTGAAGATCCGCATTCCCGCTGGTGCTG
>JBDQJG010000096.1:0-11720 GCA_040263955.1 Verrucomicrobiales bacterium | reverse complement strand
CCGGATCGGCCGCACCGGACGTGCCCAGCGAGAGGGTGACGCCTTTACGATCCTGACCGCTGAGGAAGTGCCGTTCGCCGAGGCTATCGAACGGCTCATCGGTCAAAAGATCGACCGCCGCAAGCTGCCTGATTTTCCCTACAAGTACACTGCCATTCTCGACGACGACGCACCCTGCGTGGAGAAACTCCACAAGGCACTCGGGCGGACGAAGCGGCCCAAACCAAGACGCAGACGACGCTGATCGCTTCGTTCGGATCGAAGCGCATCAACCATCACCAACCGGTCCCAAACGAGCGCGGGGCTACCAATCTACGTGAGAGTCATCGCAATCGATCCCGCTGTCCGAAGCACCGGCATCGCAGTGCTCGAGAGAAGGACCGACGGCATCCACGCGATCCACTACGGGATCATCAAGCTTCCCGGCAAGATGCCTCAATCACGCTGTCTGGTATCCATCCGCGACCACCTGACCGATGTCGTGCGAGAGCACGAGCCTGATGAATGTGCCGTAGAGGGAATCATCTACGTGCAGAGCCACCGCACCGCAATCACCATGGGTGCCGCCCGCGGCGCCGCTATCCTGGCCTGCGCGGAACAAGGCCTCCCGGTCTACGAATATGCCCCCAAACGCGTCAAACAGGCGGTGGTTGGCCGCGGATCAGCCGCCAAAGCCCAGGTGGCTTTCATGATGCGTGCGCTCCTGAAGCTGCGTGAGACACCGGCCGCGGACGCGGGTGACGCGCTGGCCATCGGATACGCCCATTTACAGGCGACCTCCGGTCATCACCCGGAGCACGCCCGGGGAGAGGAAATCTGAGCGGCATGCGAACCATGGCGCACGACGACGCGCATCCGATCCGTTCACGATCCATTTCACCTTGCCGAAGAGAACAAAATCGCGACCCCTGATACCGTGGCCATCGATCGCAAGTCCCGCTCACTCATCGGCATGCTCCACATTCCCGCATTGCCCGGAACGCCCGGACATGAGGCCGGAATCAACCAGATCATCGACCATGCCTGCGCGGAGGCTACCACGCTGGCATCACTCGGCTACCACTCTCTGCTGCTCGAAAACATGCACGACCTTCCCTATCTCAAGAGTGCGGTCGGTCCCGAGATCGTGGCCTGCATGACAATGGTGGCGGCAGCAGTTGCACGCGAAACGAATCTTCCGCTGGGCATCCAGATTCTCGCTGCTGCCAACCGGGAAGCACTGGCCGTGGCGCATGCAGCATCACTGGCTTTCATCCGGGCTGAGGGATTTGTCTTCGGGCATCTCGCCGATGAGGGTTACATCGAGAGTTGTGCCGGCCCGCTGCTGCGCTATCGCAAGCAGATCGATGCGCAGGCAATCCGCATCTTCTGCGACATCAAGAAAAAGCATGCCTCGCACGCCATCACCGCCGACCTGTCGCTTGCCGAGACTGCCCGCGCAGCCGAATTTTTTCGAGCCGAGGGACTTATCGTTACAGGAACTGAAACCGGTCAGGCCCCAATGCTGGAGGATCTTATCGCGGTTCGCGAAACAAGCACGCTGCCACTCGCCGTCGGATCAGGCGTCAGCAGCGAAAACATCGCATCCTTCCTCGAAATCGCTGACGCCGTGATCGTTGGATCTGCTCTCAAGCAAAATGGAGACTGGACGAAGCCAATCGATCCCGCTCGCGCCGCTCGACTGGCCGAGGCTTCCCAGATCGCCAGCTGACACTTCTCGCCCTAGCCATCAACAGACGCTCTTTTCCAAGTGAAACCAACCACCACCGTCGCAGAAACCGCCGCACCCGACGGCCAGAAGTTCCGCCTTTACCACCATGACGGCAGCTTTTTCCTGTACATGGGGCAGCGGCAGATCATGTGCACGCGCAAGACCCACTCGGAAAAAAAGCTCGCCGAAATCGGATGCTCCTTCTCCAAGCCCCGCCGCAGGCAACGGGTTCTGATCGGTGGCTTGGGCCTCGGCTTCAGCCTGCGCCGCGCCCTCGAGGTCACCGGCCCGGAGGCGACCTGCGAGGTGGCGGAACTGCTTCCCGAGATCATCCGCTGGAACCATGAACTCGTGGATGGGCGCAACGATGACATTCTTACCGACCGCCGCACTTCCATTTACCAAGGGGACGTCCACGACCGGATTCGCCAGGCTGCCGACAAGGGGCCGAAATACGACAGCATCCTCCTCGATGTGGACGACGGTCCGGATGCTCTCATCCAGCCCCGCAACTCACGAATTTATAACCGGTGGGGTCTCAATCTCCTTAAACAGGCCATCAGCCCGGGAGGGCGCATCGCTTTCTGGACCGCCGCAGCCGAACCCGAGTTGCTGCGCAACTTGCGCGGTTCAGGTTTCCGCGCCGAGGAATTTCCCGTCGCTCGCTATGCGGGTGCCAAGCAAAAGCGCCACCGCATCTATCTCGCCGAAGCCCGGTAGCCGGCATCAACCAGCCAGCTCCCTCGGGATAATCACTCCGAGGCGCTGCCCTGCTCCCTCCTCCAGCAGCCCCCAGAAATCGATTTCCAGGCGCAGCATCACGGCGCAACACGTCGGAAAAGCGTGAAGCAGGCAACCTGTATCCAGCAATTCCACGAGCCTTGCCGTCCCCGGGTTATGCGCAATGAGCAGGAGATGCGCGATCGTCTCATCCGCTGCAGACAGCACCCGCATCATTTCCCCGGAACTGGCAAGATAGAGTTCGTCCCGAACCTCGCACGACGGTGAACCCAACTCCGGAAGGACAAGTTCGGCAGTCTCCCGAGTCCGGCAGGCAGAGCTGATCAGAGCCCGCTGCGGCGCGGGCACGCCCTGTTCGGCGCACAACGCAGCGAGTGCCCTGCCGACCCGGGGGGCATCGCGATTGCCCCGGGCATTGAGCGGCCGATCATGATCGTACAGGCCAGGATGATCCCAGCTCGACTTGGCATGACGGAGAAGGGTGAGATACTTCATTGCAGCGTCGCTCCTCTCCGCGCATAGCCAGACAACAGATACTAATGCCCGGCCGCCGCTTTCTGGCCCGGAGGTTGCCCGATGCGGCCGAGCAATTCCTGAAACCACGGCTCGGCGACTTCAAAAGGCTTGCCTCCCTTGATCCGCGGAAAGGCAATGATCGACATTGCATCGCCGGCATCCTCATCCATGCCAGCCACCCCGCTGACTCCCTTGAGGGCCGCGGCCGCAGCCTTTGCAGCAGTCGCTTTGATCAACTCGAGATCGCGTTCGTTGGGAGCCGCCGACCGCGCAAAGTAGCCGCTCTTCTGGACCAGCACCTTCTCGGCCCCGAGACGGGCCTGGAGTTTCTCCGCGAACCATTTTCCCGGATTGATCTGATCGAGACGGGCATGGCCGAATGCATCCCGCGGCACCGCCTCCCCGGCAACTTCCATCTCGGCGATGATCGCATCCATGCCGGCACCCTCGCTCAGGAAAATATTCACCCCATCCTTGTCGTTCATGCGCTCGTTGAGACGGGCGCATTCCGCTTCGAAGTCGAGGTGCTGCTCCGGCAGCCAGACAGCATCAACATCCCACCGCGACCGCTCGATAAGCATCCCGGGGAAAAAATCATACGCGTCCAGAGAGCGGTTGTACTCCTCGGCGGTGGCAGCCGTCAGCCACCCGCAGTGACGCCCCATCACCTCGTGAATGATCAACTGGCGAGCCGCGGTGGTATTCTCATTGGCAACATTGCGGAAGAACAGGGCTCCCTGTTCAGCGGCCGTCCACGCCCCGAGGGTCTGGCGAATCGGGAATACGTCATTATCCACTGTCTTCGGCAGGCCGACCACGGTCAGGTCATAGCCATTTTCATGCAGGTATTCCGCCAGGTCGGCAGCCGTCGTATTGGTGTCGTCTCCTCCAATGGTGTGCAGGATATCAATGCCGTCGGTCTGCAGTTGCCTGGCCGCCACGCGCAATGGATCCTCACCCGACTCGATGAACCCGCGCTTCTCGCAATCCTTGACATTCGTCAACTTGACCCTGCTGTTACCGATCGGACTGCCACCATACTTGTAGAGGGTCGCGTATCGGCTGCGAACCTCATCGGGAAAGACAATACTTTTGCCCAGCAGCAGGCCCTGGTAACCATTGATGTAGCCAACCAGCTCGGCCTCCGGCGCCAGCACGTTGTACTGCTCGATAAGGGCACCGATCGAGGACGAGAGACAGGGCGCAATACCCCCGGCGGTAAGAAAAGCGATCTTGGGCATCTGGGTCAGGTTGATCAGTCAGGCGGTTGCTCCGCCCCGCGGAGCGTAGCCTCCCGGATCGCAAGTCGCAAGCCTCGAGCCGTCCACTCAGCCGTTGCCGGCATCCTTCGCCACACCGGGCGGCGGCGGCCGCTCACCAATCGCACCGCCCTCAGCGCCGTGTTCTCCGTCGACCAGTTCCCGCATTACCCGCCGAGCGACTCTTGCCACCAGCATCACCACAAGCACAGTGGCTGCCAGACCGATCGCGTAGAGTGCCCGGTGCCAGTTACTGAGCTCCTGTTCCTCGACCAGCGACCGTCCCAGTGTCCCGATGAAGACATACAGCAGGGTCCCGGGAAGCATGGCCATCCACGAGGCCAAGACATACGGCCAGAACCTCACCCCGGTGATTCCGAACCCGTAGTTGAGCAGGCCGTAGGGAAAGATCGGAGAAAGCCGTGTCAAAGCCACGATTCGCCATCCCTCGCCGGTCACGGCCCGGTCAACAGCGGCAAACCTTCGACTGTTGAGCACCTTGGACTCGATCCATTCCCGGGCCAGGTAACGGGCGACAAGGAAAGCCAGTGCGGCACCAAAGGTCGACCCCAACGAACTCACCAGCGTCCCGATTCCCAGGCCGAAAACGGCCCCTGCCGCCACGGTCAGCAACGCGGCCGGAAACAAGGCGGATGCCAGCACCGCGTAGAGCATGATACAGACAGCAGGAGCCCATGCTCCGAGCGCGGCAACGGCCTCGGGAATTTTCTCCAGGGTATGCCGCTGCCCGATAACCACGACGAAGCCCAATACCACGAGGATCAGGACAATGACTCTGGATACTTGAAAGCGCACAACAGTCGGACAGTCAGCAAAAGCACCCCGGAAGCAAGAACCAACACGCTGGAAATGCAGCACGATGATTCACGCATTGAAGACATGGCGCCTCGTCATGCACCGCGCCGCAAGCCGCTGCCTCGGATTCTGTTGCGAATGATCAGGGCGGCCCCGACGCACCCGAAAAGATTGAAGACAAGATCCCAGCCGGTGTTGACATAGCCCCCGACATTGGTCTCCTTCAGCGTCAGGGTCGCCACGAATTCCACCACCTCATTGAGCGCACCAAGTCCCATGCCCGCACAGGCGCAGAGGGTCAGAAGTCCCGCAGTGGGCCGGGGAGCCACACCCGAGACTTCCAGAAACACCACGGTCAGAACCTGCCAGAACAGCCAGGTGGTAAGCCCGAAACCATAGGCGTGCACCAGCTGGTCGTATTTCAAATAACCCGGTATCAACCAAAGGCTGTAGAGCACTCGGATCGGACCACCGATCGGCGCGCTCTCGGGAACCGGCAGCAATCCCCCCATCATGTGGAGCAATCCCCACACCGAGAGGCACCAGAGCAGGCCACGACTCAATCCCACCCGCCGGTGCACCGCGTAGACGCCCCCCCCGAGACACAGCAACACGACGATATAAAAAGCGAACTCCGCATTGCCGGAGATGAGCGCCACCGCTGTCGCAAGTACGACGTATGCCACGTTGAATCGAAGCACCGGCACGACCGAGCCGGTTGCTTTGCCGTTTTCCGCTGCATCCACCTCGCCAGCCTATCGAGCCGCATGTCACCACTCAAGCCAATTCCAAAAATGACCAACGACCTCCCTGAAAAACAGCGTGAAAACCGGCGGCCACTACGCCCGTATATACATCTGAGTAGATGCCACCCGCCAACCAATCAGCTCGAACCGATCCGTCATGAAGCGTTTTTTCACCTGTCTCGCTGCCATCATCGTTCCCGCCGCCAGCAACGCCGGGCAACCTCAATGGCTTGAACTCGAGGGTACACCCGGCCGCCCCGGCAACGGCAAGCACATCGTGCTCGTCTCCGGAGACGAGGAATACCGCTCGGAAGAAAGTTGCCCGATGCTGGCCAAGATCCTGAGCGGGCATCACGGATTCAAAACCACCGTGCTCTTCGCCATCCATCCTGATGGAGGCTACATCGACAACAACTACCAGAAAAACATCCCCGGCATGGAAGCGATCCGCTCGGCCGACCTCGTCATCATCGGCACCCGCTTCCGCAACCTTCCCGACGAGCAATTTCAACCGCTCGCCGACCACCTCAATGCCGGCAAGCCGATCGCCGGGTTCCGCACAGCCACTCACGGATTCAAGACGCCGCGATCTACCGGCGGCATCAACTGGAACCGCTTCGGTCCGGATATCCTGGGTGAGGGTTGGGTCTCCCACCACGGCCACCACAAACACCAGGGCGCCCGCTCGGCTACCGGGCCCGGCGGTCAAGGGCATCCGATCCTGCGGGGAGTCGAAACCATCTTCGCCGAATCGGACGTCTATGGCATCAATGCGGTCACCGAGATGAACGCCACGATCCTCCTCGACGCCATGGTTACCGCGACACTGCTGCCTGACTCCGCCGTGATCGCGGAACGCGAGCCCCAACCGGCGGCGTGGTTGCGGACCTACGCCACCCCGCAGGGAGGCAGGGGCACCGCTTTCTGCACCACTTTTGGCGCCTCATGTGACTTCGACGATCCAAATCTGCGACGCCTGCTGATCAACGCCAGCTTCTTCCTCACCGGCCTCGAGGTGCCCGAGGAAGCTGATGTCGACTACGTCGATCCGTTCTCTCCGAGCGCATTCAACTTCAACGGCAAGCCGGACTACTACCGAAATCTCGACTTGAAACCGGCCGACTACGCTCCCGGCAATTCCCCGCAGACCGGACCCGCCCTCGAGACACTGGTGCAGACAAAGAAGTAGTACTTCGACCACCAGCTCGATGGACTCTGATCGACGCCTGCCACATCGTCGAGCTCTTCCCACGCGATGAGATTTGCCTTTCTCCTGCCCTCGCTTTCGTTTTTCCTCTTCACGACAGCTGTGACGGTGGGGGCGGAGAAGCCGGCTTGGCTGCGCTTCGACGGCAATCCGGAGCGCCCGGGTGAGAACCGGCACGTGGTCTTCATCGCCGGCGACGAGGAATACCGCAGCGAGGAGACCTGCCCCATGCTGGCGAAGATCTTGAGCCAGACCTTCGGCTTCAAGACCACCATATTGTTTCCCATTCATCCAGAGGGCGGGTTTATCGATCCGAACCACCGGCACAACATCCCGGGTATGGAGCAGATCCGATCTGCCGACCTGGTCGTCATCGGCACCCGCTTCCGCGACCTGCCAGACGAGCAGCTGCAGCCACTTGCCGAGCACCTCCATGCCGGCAAACCGATCATCGGCTTCCGCACCGCCACCCACGCCTTCAAGACCGCGAGCCGGGCTGGCGGCATCGACTGGAACAACTTCGGCCCCGAAATCCTTGGCGAAGGCTGGGTCAGCCACCACGGCAAGCACGGGGTGCAGGGGGCCCGCGGAGTCATCAACGAGGCCCACGCCGAACACCCGATCCTCGCCGGCGTCGGCCCGATCTTCGCCGAGTCCGACGTCTACGGGGTTGAGCGGGTCACCAGCGACAATGCCACTATCCTCATGCAAGGCGTGGTGACCGATTCGCTGGCAAGATCCTCCCCGGACACCATCGGCGTAAAACCACAGCCCGCCGCGTGGTTGCGCAGTTACACCACCGCGCAAGGTGGCAAGGGCACTGCTTTCTGCACCACCTTCGGCGCCTCCTCCGACTTCGACGACTGGAACCTGCGGTTGCTGCTCGTCAATACAGTGTTTTTCCTGTGCGACCTCGTTCCCCCGGAGCATGCCACCAATGTCGACTACGTGGGAGCCTTCATGCCCAGTGCCTTCGGCTTCAATACGGTCCCCGATTACTACCGCAAGCTCGATCTCAAGCCTGCCGACTACGGCTACGGCAGAGCACCCCGGACCGGACCGGAACTCTACAGCCTGCTTCCACGCCCCCCGCGGGAGAGCCTGCCCAATGCCGCCGAGGGACTCCCCGGACCGGCCATCAACTCGACGCTCACCACGGTCGAGGCGCAGCGCAGGCACCGCACCCGGCCACGCTTCGAGCAGCCTCTCGAGGGACTGGCCCCCGCGGCCACCGCACTGCCCCTCACCCCTACCGAGGGCGAACACCTCGTCTTTATCGGCAATTCGCTAGCCGCGCGCATGGAGCTGCACGGCCACTTCGAGTCGCTGCTGCACCGCACCTTCCCAAAAGCCCGCATCACCTTCCGTAACATGGGCTATCCGGGCCATACCCCCGCTTTCCGCCCGGAGGCCGGGCAGCCCAACCCGTGGGCCTTTCCTGGCGGCGGAAAATTCCGTCCGGAAATCAAGGCCCACCTCGGCAAGGGGCACTACCCGACCCCGGACGAGTGGCTCACCATCCTCGACGCCGACACCATCGTCGCCTTCTTCGGGTTCAACGAGTCGTTCGACGGCGCTGAAGGAGTCGAAAACTTCAAGGCCGAGCTGTCCGCCTTCGTCGCCCATACACTGAGTCGCTCGTATCATGGCGACAGCCCTCCCCGCCTGGTGCTGGCCACCCCGATCGCCGTGGAACAGCATGCGAATTTCCTGCTGCCAGACCTCGGGACACGCAACGAGCTTCTCGCCGCCTACGCCGAGGCGGTCCTCGAAGTGGCAGCGGAAAAAAATGTCGGTGCTGTCGACCTGTTCACGCCGACCACGCAATGGTTCGCGGCAACCAAGCAGGCTCCGCTCACCATTAACGGCGTTCACCTTTCTGATCAAGGTTACCGGAAACTCGCCCCGCTTCTTCTCGACGGACTTTTCGGACAGGAAGGCGTTCCGGATGACAACGACTCACCGCTGCGCAAAGCGATCGCCGCCAAATCATGGTTCTGGCGCAACGACTACCGCATGCTCAATGGCGTCCATGCCTACGGTCGGCGCTGGGCACCCTATGGCAATTTCAACTACCCGGAAGAGATCGAGAAAGTCCGCCAGATGACCGTGCTGCGCGACCAGGCGATCTGGCAGGTTGCCAGTGGCGAGCTGGAAGCCCCGCGAATCGACGACTCCACCACCCGGCCGCTGACTGCTGTCCAGACCAACTATCGTCCCAATTCCAAGTCGAAAGGCGTGGACTTTCTCATGGAAAAAGAGGCCCTGGAAAAATTCACTTTGCCGAAAGGCTACCGGGTGTCGGTCTTTGCCACCGAGCAGGAATTCCCCAACCTGGGCAACCCCTGCCAGATGCGCTTCGACAACCGCGGCCGGTTGTGGGTCTCGACCTGCCAGAGCTACCCCCACTACCGTCCCGGCGACCCGCTGCCCGACGACAAGCTGCTCATTTATGAGGACATCGACGGCGATGGCCGCGCCGACAGGGAAACGGTCTTCGCCGACGGCCTGCACCTCCCGATCGGCTTCGATTTCGCTGCCGGTGACAACGGCGTCTACCTTGTCGAGCTCCCTTACCTCACCCTGCTGCGCGACACCGACGGTGACGGCCGTGCCGATTCCAGGGAATACCTGCTCGACGGCTTCGATCCCCACGACACCCACCACGCCATCTCCGCCCTCGATACCGACCATGGTGGCGGCCTGTTTCTGTGCGAGGGCCGCTACCTCCACTCGCAGGTCGAGACTCCGTGGGGCCCCGAGCGTGTCACCGACGGTGGGGTGTGGCGCTTCGATCCGCAGAGCTGGAAGCTCGAGCGAGTGATGCAGCGTGACCTGGCCAACCCGTGGGGACTGACACACGACGCATTCGGCCAGAACTTCCTCAACGACGCCTCCGGTGGCAGGCAGTTCTGGATGCTCGGCTACTCGGTCAAATCCCCGCACGCCCACGAAATCCAGCACGTCGGCACTTTCAACTACGAGCACCTCTGCCGACCCTGCAGCGGCTCGGAGTTCCTCCACTCCCGCCACTTTCCGGATGAGGTGCAGGGCGACTACCTCTACGCCAACACCATCGGCTTCCTCGGCATCAAGCAATTCAAGGTGCTCGAACATGGCACCGAGATCCGCGGCGAGCACCGCCAGGACCTAATCCGCTCCACCGACGGCAACTGCCGCCCCTGCGACATGGAGGTCGCTCCCGACGGCAGCCTCTACTTCATCGACTGGCACAACACCTTGATCGGCCACATGCAGCACAGTGCCCGTGACCCACTGCGCACCGGCGACTTCGGGCGCATCTACCGCATCACTTATCCGGAACGACCGCTCGTCGAACCACCGCCGATCGCCGCGGCTACCGTTGCCCAACTCTTCCAGAACCTGAGGCTCCCGGAACTCAATACCCGCAAGCGCTCGCACCGCGAACTGCGCAGCCGCGATGCCCGTAGCGTTGGTGATACGGCTCGCACCTTCGCCGCCGCCCACAGCGACAACGAGCACCTCGTGCTCGAGGCTCTCTGGGCCACCTGGGGTCACCAACAGCCGAACATCGAACTCCTCGAGCAATGCCTCACCGCCGAGGACCATCGCGTCCGGGCCGCCGCCGTGCGTGTCGTTCGCCACTGCGTACATTTGCTGGAGAATCCAGCGCGCCAGTTGATGCGGGCCGCCATCGACTCCCACCCACGCGTCCGCCTCGAGGCACTTTCCGCTGCCTCGTGGCTCGGCGGCCTCGAAGGTGCCGAGATCCTCCTTACCGTCGCCTCCCAATCCACCGACAAGTGGATTCGCAACTCACTCAACAGCGCCATACTTTTGCTCAGGGCCGAGGCCGAATCTCTTCTCGATACAGGAAAGATCGACCGAGCAGCCATCACCGACGGAGCCGGAGCGTTGCTGGCCAGTGAACTGGAAGGTGCGTTCAAAAAAGTCAACTACACAACCAAGAAGCTGCCTCGCTCGCTCAAAAAAGACAAGGCATTCAAGAGGACCTATGCTCTGGGTTCGCAGGTGTTTCACGAGGAGGGATCCTGCGCGACATGCCACATGGAGACCGGTCTCGGCCTGCAGTCGATCTATCCGCCAATCGCCGCGAGCCGCTGGGTGACCGACGACAAGCAGCGCCTCATCAAGCTGGTGCTGCACGGACTGTGGGGCAAGATCGAGGTCAACGGCGAGGTCTATGACCCCTCCAATGGCGTACCACCCATGACCGCCATGGGCGCCATGTTCTCCGATGCCGAGGTCGCGGCGGTTCTCACCTATGTACGCACCAGTTGGGGCAATAACGCTTCCCCGATCACGCCAGCCGAAGTCCGGGCCGTGCGCCAGGCCACCCGGGATCGCAGCAGGTTCTACACCCCCGAAGAACTCCTCAAGGAACACCCTTTCGAGTAATCTCAGGTGGGCTCCCATTGCGGCATCGCTTTTCCCCGTTGCAAAAACCATTGATCCCGCCTAATTAGCAAGCCCGCCGGGCAACTTACGGGATGTAGCGCAGCTTGGTAGCGCGCCTCGTTCGGGACGAGGAGGTCGCTGGTTCGAATCCAGTCATCCCGACCACTTTTCCGACAGGAAAAAGGAAGCGGGGGACTGGATGAAGAACCATGCGAAGCTGGTTCGACTGCCCCCGCCCGTAAGGGCTGGACAACTCCGCGCGCCAGCGCCACTGCGCAGAGAGCCTGCCGAAGGCGGCTCAATCCAGTCATCCCGACCACTTT
>JBDQJG010000095.1:0-11855 GCA_040263955.1 Verrucomicrobiales bacterium | reverse complement strand
GGAGTGGGTTCCGGAGTGGGTTCCGGAGTGGGTTCCGGAGTGGGTTCCGGAGTGGGTTCCGGAGTGGGTTCCGGAGTGGGTTCCGGAGTGGGTTCCGGAGTGGGCTCCGGAGTGGGCTCCGGTTCTGGATCAGGTTCCGCGGCAGCGGGTTCACTGACGCCCTTGCTGACCTCGAGCCCGGGCTTCAGCCATGCAAGCGCATCCGCCGCTTCCCTGCTCACGCCTGTCTGCCAGACGAAGAGACGGGTGAGGGATGGCAGGTTCATGATTTTCCTGATTCCCTCGTCGGTGACCTTGGTGCCATAGAGGTTGAGGTATTCGAGGCTCTCGAGGCCGAGAAGATGTTGCAGCCCCTCGTCGGTGATCGCTGTATTTTCCAGGTGGAGCCGTTTCAGGTTGCGCATGCCGGCAAGCGATCGCAGGCCCTGGTCGGTGACGCCGGTGCGGGCCAGGTTGAGTTCTTCCAGTTGATTGGAAAGGGGTTCAAGCACCGCGGTCTGGTCGTCTCCAAACGAATCAATCACGTTCAGCGCGTTGAATGTGAGCGTTTCACTGCCGGAGTAGACAGGCATGAGCAGGCCACCGATGTCCTCAGAAAGTTTACGCCGGGCCGCGGCGATTTCCTCCGGAGTGAATGTGCGTGCTGTATAACCGGCTGCCTCCGCTTCCGCGTCAGCCGGCAGCTGCTCTTCAGCTGGAATTTCGGCCGGAGCAGTGACAGAGGCCCAGGCAGCTTGCAGTTCCGCCGGGATTTCGGTTTCCGCGACGGTAGTCTCGGCAGATGCTCCGCTGGCAATCCACCATTTCAGCAGGCTCTTCTCCTCTTCGCTCAGAGGGTCCTCGTCCTCGGGAGGCATGGACTCGTCGTCATCTCTCGGCAGGTCGATGCGAAGCACGAGCAGGCTGGCGGCCAGATTTCCCGGCACGATGGTATCGCCCTCGCTGCCGCCCGCTATCAGGTGCTCGAAGGTATGCATCTTGAGCTTGCCCTTGGATTTTTTGTCGCTGTGGCACTTATTGCACTTGTCTTCAAGAATGGGCAGAATGGCGGCCTCGAAAACTGTCCTCTGCAAGAGGTCACCCGCCGTGTCTGTCGTGGCGTCATGGTGGTCGCCACTATGAATGGTGGTCGTCGCGTCCTCGGATGCTGTCACCACGGCGTCGGGATCGCCGAGGCCGACAAATGCGAAGGCCCCTTCCATGGCCTGTTCGCCTTTTTCAGCGAAGACGCGCGCTTCCTCGGGCAGATTGCCGGTGAGGTGGTCTTTGCCGTGCACCATCGATCCGCCCTGGTGAGCGGCAAGGAACAAGGTACCGATCGATACGAGTAGTCCGATGCGATATGCCAGACGCACGCCGCGGCGTCGGCCGATCTCGTAGAAGACTTTGCACAGCAGAGTGATCAAGGTTACCGAGGTGAGGATGATGGTCAGCCACATGTGGCGGTCGAGTGCAATTTCGTGTGCTTTGCCAACGGCCATCAGCCAACCGGTTCCCACCGCAGCAATGCAGGAGATTGCCGACAGCCACAGCAGGGTGGTGATAGCCGGGTTGAGCACGTCTCTGCGTCCGGGTGTTGAGAAAAGCTCGAAAAGTCCGGTGACCAGGAGGAGAGCGATGGGAAGATGAAGAACCAGCGGGTGGAGATCTCCGAGGAAGGGTAACCACCCACCGGCAACTGTTTTCAGGAGGGGTTCCGTATCCGATGATCCATCCAGCGGGAAAGAAAAGAACAGGGCCCAGATGCCGACCCCGAAACTGAAGGTCAACAAAACCGCCATGATTGCGGAGAGAGCCGAAGGCCGCCGCTGAATGACTGCATGCGATCTCGGCGCGTTCGCCTTCGGGTGGGGTAATTGGAAAGTCTCGCCGCAGCCGGAACACTTGCCGTATTTTCCCTCGAGTTCTTTGCCGATTTCGAACTCCGTTTTGCAGGATGGGCACTTTGCGATCATGAGATTGATATTTGAGGACGGAAACTAGAGAGCCGTATTCAGGTTCTCTGTCCCTTAAGACGCTCAGTAAAGCCCAAAAGTTTCAGAAAATCATGCTTGTTTTGGCTGACAGGAATTGTTTTCGGGGCTTCAGATGACCGGAATCCATATCTCGAGGAGGTGGAATCGGACAATTTTTTTCATTCCGGACGGCTCAGCGGGCTTATTGCGTTGACAGTCTCCGGCGCTGATGTTTAGATCGCTGCGTGCTGAAACAGATTATAGGTCATCGTAGCGACAACGAGAACTCTTCCAAGGCAGTTCCACAGAAATCTCATGGGGCTGAGACCTCGGAATCTTCTTTCCAAGGTAGGTCCGCAGAGGCTGCTGAAACGTTCGCTGCGAGATCTGCAGGAACTCCAACCAGTGCACCGAAACCAATTATGAGCGGCAAAAATGTTCTGTCCAATGACGTGGAGATCAAAGGCGATCTCAAATTTTCCAATGACCTGATCATCGATGGCAAGATCGAGGGCAAAGTTTTATCTGATGGTGCCCTGACGGTGGGAGAAAACGCTGAAATCAAGGGATCGATAGCAACGCGCACGGTGACGATTTTCGGTCGGGTGAAAGGCAACGTAACGGTGACAGACCGATGCGAGTTGAAATCGAACGCGATGCTGGAAGGCGACATTGCAGCGGGAACGCTCTCGATCGAAGAAGGTGCCACATTTATGGGTCAGTCGGCAGTCGGCAGAGGTTTGGCTCCGGCAGGTAAGGGTGCTGGTTCCGCTGGTTCCGCTGCATCATCCGGGTCCAGTGCGGGTGCGGCCTCAGGTAGTTCCGCTTCAACTTCTCCGACCACTTCGAGTGGTTCGAGCTCTTCTTCCGGGAAGCCGAACCCGGCCGGTGCCGCAACATCCTCCGGTTCCACGGCTTCTTCTGCGTCGAAGTCCGGTGAGTTGAAGATGTCCTGAAATCGTCTGGCTCGGGCTGGATGGCTCAAGTCATCGGTGCGGAGCATCCAAAGTGAACCCCTCTGTGGCAACGCCCAGTGAGGCGTGTGCAGGTTCTCGTGATAGGGATGCCGGTCGGTTTGCTGCCTCGGCTTCACCGAGCACTTGGTTTCCTGATCCGTCATCGAGTTCGGTGGCTTTGTGGTTACAGGGTCTGGGTATGACATGGCTTTCCGTCTTGGCGATGGCAGTGCTCTGCTGTTAAGCTGCGTGCAGTCGGCGATGCATCAAAGAGCATCCCGGTGCGTTTTTCGCAATGTCCTCGAGCGCTAGGCAGGAAGATGTTCGCAAGCAGTTTCTGCTTGTCAGGGGAGACGATGCAGTGGATCGCCACAGGCTCCCTGAAGCCTGGTGTGAGCAACAGTTCGGAGCGTGGACACTGTTTTACGGACCTGATCTTCCGTTGGTATTCCGGGGAGAGCACATGGTGATCCTCGGCCTGGCAATTGATTCTGACCGGGGCCTTCTGGTGGGCGCATCCGGCCCTCGGGTTGAGACTGCCGAGGATCTGGTGCGAGGTTGGGGGGGAAGGTTTCTCGTGCTCGAAGGGAGTGGTCAGGCGCACGACGTCGTCAGGATCTGGAGCGATCCGGCGGGCAGTCTGTGCGCTTTCATGCATCGGCAGCTCGGATGGCTTGCGTCCACGCCGACGCTGATCGGACGGGTCTTCGGTGAGCGCTTCGCCATGCGCAGTGCGATGGAAAGGCGCGTGTTGCAGCGGCTTGTCGAGCACTCCGGAACCTGGTATCCGGCCGGGCTCTCGGAATGGCAGGATTGGGAGTTGCTGCCTCCATCGCATGTCACCGAGATAGATGAAAGCGGAGTGGTGGCAGCGCGGCGGTTCTGGCCAGTTCCGGAGGTGAAGGTAGCGGCAGCTTCACCGGCTGAGGTTCTGCCCGAGTTCGTGGCCAGGCTGGCAGGGATTCTGCGATTGTTGGCATCGGTTCATCCCCTTGAAATACCGGTTAGTGCCGGACGGGATTCCAGAATACTGCTGGCCTGTTCACGCGGGTTGAAGCGGCAGACCAGGTATTCGGTGCGCTCGTTGACCGGTGGTGATGACTGCCGGGAAGTGGAAGTTTCCCGAGCATTGGCCGAGGTGTTGGCGTTGGACCATCATGTTGATGAGCCTGCAGATGCCGTGAGGATGCTCTGTATGGGGTATGGCGGAGAGGTGGCCAGGAGGCATTATGATTTCATCGAAGCAGGTGATGCTCGGAGTACGGCGACGGTGGTTGCGGGCGAACTCGGATTTCTCGATGCCGGGATCCCTTCCGAGGAATTGGATTTCGTGCTGTGCAGGCTGGAGGCATGGGTTTCCGGGTTGGCAGGATTGCCGCAAAGTATCCGTGGCGATCTTCTTTACCTCGAACAACGCATGGCGCCGACGATGTCGGTGGTGCTGCACAGGGATGATCTTGGCTGCCGCTTTGCGGTGGCCCCGTTGAATGCTTTCCCGTTGTATGATCTGCTTGTTTCCCTGCCGATGGATTATCGTCGTGAATGGCAGGTGGTTGACGAAGTGTGCCGACTGGCATGGCCGGCGACGCGAATGGTGCCTTTTCAAAAGACGTATTTCACCGGACGGGAAAAGCTCCGTGTCGGAGTGCGCCTGATGGCGGCACCCTTGCTGGGCAGCGATTATCTGAGGGCGTGGCGCTCACCGAGTTTCAGAAAGATCTTGAGATCTCGAAGCTCCACTACTTGAAGGTGTATTCGGGAGCATTTAGAGAAAGGCATGGATGATTTCTTTGGGGAGAAGTCGCTGGGTATAGCCGTGAGTAGATCAGAGAATCGGGGAAATATGCGTCGGCGGACAGGTTGGTTTGCATTCGCCTTGGGATTGTTGATCCCATGTGTGGGTGGGCTTTTGTCTTTGATGGCGGTGCCTTCCCTGAACGAGTCGCTTGGAATTCGTGAGCGGCTCGGGCTCATCTACAACGCGTGGCGTGGCATCGAACCTGAGCCGGTGGTCGTGGTCGAAGTGCAGGAGAAAATCGTCGAGGTGGAAGTCGAAAAATTGGTGCCGGCGCCCGCTGCTGCGCCGCCGCCACTCCCATCCAAATGGGTGCCACGCAAGGAAATCGACACTGCCACGTTTTATAATGGCTTGGTGACGCGAACTTCGCTCGACGAGGTCGAGGGCGGAAGGGCATCGGTGGAGCGTGATGCCGAAGCAAGTTACGGTGTCGAGATCAAAGTGAAGATCGCTGTGCCGCAGGCGGCTGAATCGATGCAGGATTTTGTTGGTCTGAATCCCGACCTGCCGAGCATGCTTCCCGGTTTGTCCGGGCTGCTGGATTCGGCGAGAGTTTCCGGGTTTTACCACCAGCTGTACGACGAGAAGCGCAAGCGCGTGCAGAGAGAGTATACCCGGCTGAACAAGGTGCTCGATCGGCACAATTTTTACGATTGTGAAAGTATTCTCGAGTTGCGTTCGCCTGAGTCCGGAAGGCGTGCCTTGCTCATCCAGTCCGAGATGGATGTTGTTTCAGATGGCACCGACGGCGATCGCATGCCGAATCTCGATGCTTACATTGCCAATTCGACAAATTTTCAGCCCTCGACGGGTTACATGTGGAAGAAGCGCACAGCGCAGCCGAATCCCCTGCTCAAACGCTACACGGATGCTGTTGCCAGGGATGAGGCACTGTTGCAAAAACCGGGATTGAAGGATTCCGAAAAAGCGACGTTGCAGGGTAAAATCGCCATCAATCGCCGCATTGCCGACGACCTGCGGTTCTGGAGCTACCTGATCGCGGAGGCAGACCCCTTCGTGGTGATTCCACTCTCGATCGCGCGGTACAAGGGACACTCGGACTTTGCCCCGCAGGTTGGCGATTATGCTGTGGTAGTGCACGGCCAGCGCCTGTTTCCGACGATCGTGGGAGATGTCGGTCCGACCTACAAGGCGGGAGAGGGTTCGTTGCGGTTATGCAAGGAAATCAATCCAAAAGCGACGGTTTACAGCCGTCCCGAGAGTGACTTAAAGGTGACGTATCTATACTTTCCCGGTAGCGCTGAACCCACAAGGCAGGCCCCGGACCTGGATCAATGGCATCTGCGTTGCACACAACTTCTGGATGAAATCGGTGGAGTCGGCGAGGGCTATCATCTGCATCGGTGGGCAGACTGGTTCGCGCCGCAGCCTGAGAACGTGGCGCCGGCGGATCCCCCGGTGTCGGATTAGACGCTGACTGCAGCGAGGACAGACCTGGAATTGGCGTCTCAGGAACCCCGGTATTTCTTGCAGTGAAAAATCGGGATTCGACCTCGAAGTCATTGTCCGGCGGAAAGCGAATGCAGCGATAAGTGATTCGAATGGGGTGGCGATCAGGCGTGGTTGATGGGTTCGGCAGGGGGCCGCAGCGGTGCCGTTGCGATGGGTGAAGTGGTGCTTGTCACGGGCGTGAGAATCACTGACAATGCAGGCTGAGATCATGTCTGAAAATATTTGCGCAATAAGCAACAACAAAACGCTTGCTATTTGTTGAAATGAACATTATTCACTTGAACAGTACGCGTCATTGGCGTTTATTTATAATCAGACACAAAATCAGACAACAATCATGGCCACAAAAGCAGCAGAACCAGTCGTCACCCCGGATGAAGTGAAGTCGAGCTCGGCAGCCAAGCCGAATATCCCGGCAAAATCCGCCCAACAGCAGGATCCCGGCCTGAAACGCATACAGGAGGCCCGGTCGAAGAACCTTGACCTCGCGATCCAGGCGATTCAGAAGGAATATGGGGAGGGTGCGATCCTTAGAATGGGGGACGAGCACAAGGTCGATATCGATACCATTCCTACCGGCAATCTGTTGATCGATCGTGCGCTCGGCGTGGGAGGGTTTCCCCGCGGACGCGTTATCGAAATCTTTGGTCCGGAGTCCTCGGGTAAGACAACTCTGGCGTTAACCGCGATTGCCCAGGCTCAGAAGCGTGGCGGGCTGGCCGGTTTTATTGACGTGGAGCATGCGCTTGACCCTCAGTATGCGAAGCGGCTCGGCGTCAACCTCGATGATCTTCTTGTTTCCCAGCCCAGTTCTGGAGAAGAGGCATTGCGCATTTGCGAGACCCTCGTGCGGTCGAATGCATTGGATATCGTTGTGCTTGATTCTGTGGCGGCCTTGGTGACGCGCCAGGAGTTGGAAGGCGAGATCGGCGATGCCACGGTCGGGGCGCAGGCGCGCCTGATGAGCGCGGCGCTTCGCAAGTTGACTTCGATTATCGCCAAGGCCAGGACAACCTGCGTGTTCATCAATCAGATTCGTGAAAAGGTGGGCGTCATGTTCGGAAATCCGGAGACGACTCCAGGCGGCCGGGCCCTGAAGTTCTATGCCTCCGTTAGAGTCGATATCCGGCGGATCGGTGCGATCAAGCAGACGGATGGAACCGTGACCGGAAATCGCACTAAATTGAAAATAGTGAAGAACAAGGTGGCTCCACCATACAGGGAGGCAGAGTTCGATATCATGTACAATGAAGGCATTTCCGCAGTCGGATCACTGATCGATCTGGCGTTGAGTTATGACATCCTGCAGAAGCGAGGCTCCTGGTTCAGTTATAAGGGCACGCAGGTCGCGCAGGGTCGAGATGCAGCCAAGGACGCGCTGAAAGCAGACGAGAAAATGTACCTGGAGATCGAGGCGGAAGTTCGCCAGCGCATGGATCAGGAATGTGCCGGAAAAAAATAGCGGAATTGCGACTGCACAAGTGATTCGAACTGGCGACCACTGTGAAGTGAATCGACAGCGATTAGAAATTGCGAACAAGAATCGCCAACGAGAATCGCGAATAGCAGTTACTAGTAAGAATCGCGAATAGAAATCGCGAATAGAAATCGCGAATAGGATGAGCGAATCAGCAGCGCAAACAAGACGCGGTTAAAGTGCAGGTAATACGGGTGCGATTTTCAGGCGGTCCAGGCGGAGCAGTCTTTATCGGACCGTAAAAACCTTGGTCTGTGAGTCAGTATGCCTGTTGGACATCTGCCTGAGGTCTTTTATCTGTTGCTCCTTGGTTGATGATTTCATGACCGCTGGCCAGCCTTGTCGGCATGTAATCGCCCGATTGTTGAAGAATCGTAGTGAAGGCTCGTGCAGGATCTTGCTGAATTGAAGATTGTCTCCGGGGGTCAGACCGGTGTCGATCGCGTTGCTCTCGACGTTGCCATCGAGCATGGAATCGAGCACGGCGGTTGGTGCCCGCGCGGCCGAATCGCCGAGGATGGAGTTCTGGATGAGCGCTATCATCTGCATGAAACCCGCTCTGCCGCGTATTCGGAGCGCACGCTGCGCAATGTTATCGACTCGGATGCCACGGTGATTTTCTCGGATCGAGATGCGCTTACGGGAGGCACGGCACTGACGGCACGTCTGACCGCCAGGGAGAATAAGGCACTGCTGGTGCTGTTGCCGGATCTTCCTGTTGAGCAGGCATCCCTGGAGCTCGCTGCTTTTTTGCAAAGTGAATGCGTCGGGATCCTGAATGTCGCTGGCCCGCGTGCGGGCCTCTCCAATGGTTACCTTATGGACTACGTGAGAGCTGTCCTGACAGCGCTGTTTTCAGAGGCAATCGGGCGCTCAGTAGAACCTTGAGGAAAGACCGGAATGACTACCGGTAACGGCCTTGGAGGGGGTGGTCCCGGTCAAAGGCGCTCGTTCAACGATAGAAGGAATCCCGGGGGACGTGGTAGGGATCATTTCCACTGTGTTGATATGCCTGCCACTCGTCGTGCGGTATCGGCTCACTGTGCCCAACCTTGTAATCAGTGGTGGTTGGATTGCGCGGCGTCCCGGCTTGTGGTGTGAGAGAGTTCCGACGCATCGGTTGGGCATACGGATCATCCCAGGCGGCAGAGGCTTCAGGGGGAAGATCAAGGCCGTCTTCATGTAGGCTAGCGCCATAATCGGAGTAGTCCTCTTCCCAATACGGCTGGATTTCTGAGTCTCGGCTTTTTTTGAGTTCTTTGGCCGCACCGATCGCACCTCCAGCAATGAATCCGATGAACGGGTTGCCGACCAACGCTCCGGCACCCGCGCCAATCAGGGCACCCGCTCCGGCGCTCATCTTGGTTTGTTGTTTCGGAGGAGTCGAACAACCGACGAGGTAGAGAACACTGATGAGTCCGGCAAGACATGTCCGGTATACCCGCATAATTGCTTAATACATCTTAAATATTATTGGAATCAAGCATTTTTATGTTTTGATCAAGATGCTGATCCATGTGAAGCCAAAATCCTTGTGCAGTGGCACTGAGGCATCTCATCGCACATTTCCGCGGCCGCAGCCGGTGATTGTTATTTTGAAGGCGCGCGCGCTGTGATCCGTGTCCCGTAGGCTCAGCAAATGTGTTGAATTTGCAGTAATGGTGGGCCTTGCACCAGCAGGGGCAATCATGCGATGCCATCGAGGCTTTGCGAGGGGCGTGGCCGGGTCCGTTTCAGGAATTCCGTTGTGTGGAACGGCTGCGGGTGCCGCCGATGATGATGCCCAGTCCGCCAAGGATGAAAAGGCAAGGGAACCAGATGGTGTAGATCGGAGCGATGGTGGCATGCTCGAGGATGGCGAACGAGGCGTTTTGGGGATCGACAAAGCAGGTGTGAATGCTTCCGGGTGGATAGTTGCGGATCACTTGTTCGACCGTTTTGCGGTCCGCGCTGCTGCCATCGACACGCTTGATTCTCGTGGACGTGTGGCTCTGGTCGCCAAGCCGGTAGCGATATCGAATATCCGCCCGGTAGCGAATTGGTGAATGGGGGGTGGTTTTTGCCCATTGAATTTCGGACTTTTCAATCACGCAGGGGCGTGGCAGCCACGAACGGGTTTCCTTGGCGCGCTGGTAGGCAAGGTAGAGAAAGACGACGAAGACAATACCGATAAGCGTGGTCGGCACGCCTACGGCGAAGCCGAAGGCTGGGCCGCTCAAGTGACGTGTCGCCATGGCGGTCTCTGCAGATTGCTTGGGTGAGGGTGCGCTCATGTGATCAGGTGGCGGCGGTTGGCTGTGCCGCGCAGTGCGGGCATCGGGACTGAGGGCTGGGTGAGTTGCTCCAGGGCAATGGAGACCCCGTCATTGTGTACGATGGGGATGAGGGATCTGCATCGAGGGTTTTCGATGATTTGTTTCTTTTGTGTTGGATGACGTTGCCAGTGGGCAAAAGCGGCGTAGGTTCGGCTTCCGGTAAATGGGGGTAACACCTCGTGTGCCCGATGAATTGAACGAAAGACAGCGACTGTATGGATGCCGTGTTGCCGATATTGAAAGGATGCCTCATCCTTATTCAAGTCATTCTGGTTTTTAATGTCTTGATCGTGGTGCACGAATTGGGGCATTTTCTGGCGGCACGATGGCGCGGGCTCAAAGTGGATAAATTCCAGGTCTGGTTCGGCAAGTGCATCTGGAAGAAAAAGATCAACGGCGTGCAGTATGGGCTCGGATCCATTCCCGCCGGGGGATTTGTGGCCCTGCCGCAGATGGCTCCCATGGAAATGCTGGAGGGGGCCAACGAGAAGATCGAGGGGGAGGCGCTGCCTCCGATATCACCCTTGGATAAAATCATCGTGGCGGCAGCCGGGCCGCTTTTCAGTATCCTGTTGGCACTCGTGTTCGGAGTGGTCGTCTGGTGGGTGGGTTACCCGAAGCGCGTGATCGAGAGCACGGTGATCGGTTACGTGCAGCCGGGATCGCCGGCCGAGGAGGCTGGTTTGCAGGCCGGTGACGAGATCGTCAGCATCAACGGCGACGAGGTGCACCAGTTCTTCGGTATGCTCGACAGCGTGATGGAGCGCATCAGCATGTCGGAGGGAGAAGTGATTCGTGTCGGTGTGCGGCGGCCAGGAGAAGAGGGCACCCAGTATTTTGACAGTGGATTCACCAAGGATGATGGAGGTTTCGCGACCCGTCCAGGCTTGAGAAAAATAGGGGTGGGCAACCACATGCCGCTGGTGATCGACTCACTACTTGAAAATAGTCCAGCCGAGCGTGCGGGTTTGCGACCAGGGGATGAGGTCGTGTCAGCCAATGGGGTCCGGTTGTTCAGCGACCAACCCCTGGTGGCCATGACCAAGGCAGCTGAACCACTGCAGTTGGAGGTGAAAAGTGCCGGAATGGTTCGCTCGGTAATGCTGACCCCGGTGCGCCCGATCCAGCCCGAGGGGATTGATCCGATGCTGGGAATCCGCTGGAGTAATACTTTTTTCAGTGAAGCCCTCGATCACCCTGATCCAGTGGCCCAGGTGGTGTTCAGTGCACGCTTGATCTGGCGGACGATTTCGGCGGTGGTGTCGCCCTCTTCGGATGTGTCAGTCAAGCATCTGAGCGGTCCGGTCGGGATTTCCAATCACTATTTTTCCCTCCTCAGTGCGCCGGATGGGTGGCGGATGGTTTTCTGGTTCAGCGTGATTCTGAACGTCAACCTGGCCGTCTTGAATATGCTGCCGTTTCCGGTTCTTGACGGCGGACACATCACCATGGCGCTGGTGGAGATGATACGAAAGAAGCCGGTCAAGGTGCGGGTGATCGAGGTGCTGCAGACCGGGTGTGCGCTCGCGTTGATTTCCTTCATGATATTTGTGACGTGGTATGACAGCGCCGATACGGTGCGCGACGTGGGCAATTCGATGGCACAGCAGGATCAGCTTCCGATCAAGTTTGCGCCCCCGACTCCCCCGGAGTAGGGCGAAGATGGCGCGTGCGCCGGTTTCAATACCGGTATTGCCGCCGTCTTGATGTGCCGCGCGACGAAAACCGTTCCAATCAATCAGACACGATGGCCGAGCATTCCTCTCTCCGGTATTGTCCTGACCCCTATCGCTATGAGCGGCGGATGACGCGTGAGGTGATGGTCGGCGGCGTCGGCATCGGCGGCGACAATCCAATTCGCGTTCAATCGATGCTGACTTC
>JBDQJG010000094.1:0-11909 GCA_040263955.1 Verrucomicrobiales bacterium | reverse complement strand
TTCGGCGGCTTCAGCCTCCGCAGATTCAGTCTCAGCTTCAACGGCGGCGGTTTCAGCTGCGGGAGATTCCTCTGCCGCTGCCTCCGGGGCTTCTGAATCAGCGGTGTCTAGTTCGTTGGGCTCGGAGGCTTGTGTTTCAGCACCTTCGGCAGTCGCTGCGGCGGGGGCTTCAATCTCGGCGGCTTCGGCCTCTGGAGCGTCAGCCTCTGTGGCGACGGCCTCGGCCGACTCAGCTTCTGCAGCTTCTTCCGCAGCGGTTTGAGTGTTCGCGTAGTAGCGAGGATCGCCTGCCTTGACCGTAGTGGCCCGTTTGCCAATCCGTTTGCGCAGGTAGTGAAGTTTCGCCCGGCGGACTTTGCCGGGCTTTGTCACTTCGATTTTTGCAACCTTGGGAGAGTGCAGGAGGAAAACCCGTTCTACGCCTTGGTTGTAGGAAATTTTACGCACGGTGAAGGATTGGGCCACGCCGGTTCCGTTGCGTTCAATGACGATGCCCGCGAAGATCTGGATGCGTTCTTTGCCACCTTCCACGACACGTGTATGCACCTTGACCTGATCCCCGACTCGGAACTCGGAGAGGTCGGTTTTCATCTGTTCTTTTTGGATTTTATCGATGATGTTCATGGGTGCTTGAGCAGGTTGGGCATATGTCCCCTTTTCGAAGGGGCAGGATGCTTAGATCAAAAGGGATCGGCATGCAAGCTAAACCACGCTTCTCCGGCAGCAATTTGCAGCGGTCAATGGGGGACTTTTTTGGCTGGTTCCTGCGCTGTTGCGTCACTTCAGCAATTCGTATTGCCCAGGGTCGCAAGCGCCATGGGTGATGCCGGTATGGTGTGCAATAGGCGGCGCGATCGGATTCTCCTCGAGCAAAGAGTTCGCACTGCCATGAACTGGACTTCATGTGGCGACTGAATCGGCGAGGAGTGCGTTTATTCTGCGCGCCATTTCGAGGTCGAGTGCAGTGACGCCACCCTTGCTGTGGGTGGTCAATTGGATGCGAAGTTTCCGCCACGACAGGGTGAGCTCAGGGTGGTGATTGTGGAGCTCGGCCAATTCCGCTACCGCTGCGAGCGAATCGACTCCCGCGAGGTAGTCGTGGAAGGTGATCGTGCGCTCAATAAAGGGGGCCTCATAGGTCCAGGCGGGGATGGATTCGAGGGCTGCAGGAAAGCGATCGGGTTGCAGGAGTTCGGTCATGGGATAATCGACGTCAAATTGCAGGCTCAATCAACCAGTGGAGTCGATAAAATGCGGCAGGTTGCAGGGCAAGCGGAATGCCTTTTGTTGCAGCGCTCGGGTGAAATCCACTCGCATCGGGTGGCCTGCGGTGCAATGCTCACAATCTGCGACCCGGTGACGACAGAAACGGATCAAGATGGGTGAAGTTCCTCGTGGAGCTTCGCTTGTTCATTCTTTCGCGACGACTGGATCCGCTGCCGATTCGAGAGTTGGCAGGAAATTATCCCGTGGGACTGCTGCGCTCTGATATCCGCGCCGGACTGAATGTGGCCCTGTTGGCATTTCCACAGGGGCTGGCCTACGCGGCGATTGCTGATTTGCCAATCGTGTACGGCGTGACGGGATCGGCTATTGCGGCGATCGTGGCGCCGCTTTTTATCGGCTCGCGGTTTACCATTCTTGGTCCGACCAACGCGACGTCTTTCATGATTTTCAGCTTTTTTGCGGCGTATCGTGGTCTTGATGCGGAGCGGTGGATCACGCTTGTCATTCTGATGGCCGGAATCGCCCTCATTGCCGGGGCTTTTCTGCGGCTGGCTGATCTGATGCAGTATGTCAGTCGAAGCGTGGTGGTCGGTTATGTGACCGGAGCGGCATTGCTGATCATCGCCAATCAGACGCGTCATGTTCTGGGTATCGACTTTGCGCAACTGGATGAAATGCCGACGAGTTTTCCGCGGGTTGTTTGGTGCACGACCAAACTGCTTCCCGATCTGGACGTGGTTACAGCCTGTCTCGGGGGCGGGGTGCTGGTGGCGTATCTGTTGCTTGCGCAGCGTTTCCGTAAGCTTCCCCTGTTCGCCATTCTGCTGATTGTCGCCTCGATTGTCGGTTGTTTTCTGCAACGTGCCGGGAGCGACATCGTAACGTATCGGGCGCAGGCTTTTCCCGCCGGGGAGATCAGTGGTATTCTCCCCCAGCTTCCGGATTTTGGTCATCCGCGCTTTTTTGACAGGATCGGACAATTGTTCAGTCTGGCCATGGCGATTGCGTTTCTCTCGGCCATGGAGCAGTCGGTCATGGCCCAAACCCTGGGAAGCAGGAGCGGCCAGAGATCGGACAAGAATCAAGACATGCTCGGCGTTGGCATGTCGAATATCGCCTGCGCTTTTTTAAGCGGCATGCCTGCATCAGGTTCGTTGACACGTTCGGCACTGAATTTTACGAGCGGTGCCGTTACCCGCATGTCGAGCATTTTCTGCGGGGTGTTCTGTCTTGTCGGTGTGGTTACCCTGGGCCCCATGGTGGCCTACATTCCGAAGTCGGCGCTGGCTGCCCTGGTAATCTGCGTGGCAATCTCGCTGGTCAGTCGCAAAAATCTACGCATCTGCTTCCGCGCCACCAATGAAGATGCAGTCGTGGTGGCCACAACCCTGGCAGCCAGTTTACTTCTGCCATTGCACGTGGCGATTTTTGTCGGCGTGGGAACTTCCATCGTTTTGTATTTGCGGCAGGCTGCCCGACCGCATCTTGTCGAGTATGCCTTCAATGAAGAGGGCAATCTGCGAGCCACGCGGCCGGAGCAGAAGCGGTCGAATCCGTTCATTTCCATCGTGCACGTCGAGGGGGAACTTTTCTTCGGTGCTGCCGAGCTGTTTCGCACGCAGGTGCAGCGCACATGTCAGGATCCTGATCTGAAAGTGATCATCCTGAGGATGAAGAATGCCCGGCATCTTGATGCAACCAGTGTGATGGCCCTCGAAGAACTCGTGAGGGCTCTGGATGAACAGGAGCGCTATCTGATTGTGAGCGGGGCGACCGAGGAAGTGCAAGGTGTCTTCGTCCGATCGGGTCTGCTTGAGGTGGTGGGGCCGGAAAATTTCTTTATGGGTTGCCCGGACAACCCCACGCTGGCGACGCGCAATGCACTGCTGCGAGCGCAGGAATTGCTGGGCACGAAGCATGCGGAAATCAAAATTTTTTATGATCCGAATAAGGATCCTGAGCACAAAGGATAGAACAGCAGGGTTTCGGTCTCCGGTGTTCTCCCGCCTGGCAAGAAACGAGGCAGCTGTTGGCTAAGGTGCAGTTTTGCTGTCCGCATCGCTGCGGCGGCCACGGTGATGGTCAATTTCTCCGTCGGCATCGCGGTCTTCACCGTATGGTACATTGCCCTCGAAATAGATGCCTTGTTGCCGTCCCCGGGTCACATGCCGGGCGTAGACTTTCGGTTGGGTTGTGGCTGCGTGCTCGCGGTTTGCTGCAATCAGGGCGCGGCGAATCGCATCCGGACTTGCTGAAAGTGTCAGCGAGCAATGCAAGGTGCCCTCATTGCCGAATTCGCTGGGGAAGATAAGATGAATTCCCGCTGTATCGGCGAGGCCATCGACGGAGTCATGCCACCTGGATTCCGGTGAGACGTCGTAGTGGAAGCGCCCGATGATGTCATCTGACCAGGCGATTGCGCGGAGTGTTTCTCGGGCTTTTTCAAGCGGCAGATCCTCTCCCTGCAGGACGATGAGGACGCGTTGGTCGGCGGAGGCCACGTTGAGTGCCTGCCGGGCGCTGTCGAAGTCTGGCAGCAGGGGTGACTGCGGGCTGCGCCTGCGCTCGTAAGTGTCGGCAATTTCGGTAAGTTTCGTGACGATTGTGCCCGCGTCGTGCGCATAGCCCATTTTTTGAAAGACCTGTTGTGGGCTGCGTCCGGATGCCGTGAGACGTTGTTTTCCGTCGGGGGCCAGCACGCAGAAGACACTGTTTTCAAAGCGACCTCCGAGGAAATTACGGACGTAGCTTTGCGCTTGTTCGCTCTCGTATGAATCGATGCGAACACAAACAAATCGTCTACTGATTGCAATGAAGTGCGCGTCGCTGAACAGACTGTTCTGCGTTCGAGTGTAGCCGGGTCAGAAGACCCCGGATATTCCGTTGCACTGGGTAGCCGCCGCAACGAACAGGATCGGGCGATTGCTGCGTTGGGCTTCTTGCCACGCCGAACTCCAGGTTGAATACCATGCGATACCGGGTGCACCCACTGGAAGATCCGATGGGCCAATATCAATTGGCCTTGGCCCGGATCCGGCCCAAGCGCATGAGATCAAGGCGCCACAAAACAGTGAACCGATAGAAAGCAGGAACGGATGGTGCATAAAGATGCGAACACCGCCGAGACGCCTTGGTTGCGCGCGGATCAGCTCTGGAATCCGGCGCGCTGTCGCGCTGTGAGGATTTGCCGGAGTCGGCTTATTCCTCCTCGTCGATTACGACCAGTCCCTCGATGATCTCCTTGAGCGCGATGTCCGCGGTTCCCAGCCCGATCGTATCGTCGATGAGAGGTCGGCGCCCGCGGTTGAGTTGTGCAACACGCTTGGAAACCATGTTGATGAGGATCGGCGGATCGCTGATCACTTTTCTGGCTTCTTCAATTAGGTCAGTTCTCATTAGAGGAAATACAAGGTTGGGAGCGAATGGCCGTTCTGGAGTGACTTGCCGAACGCCGAAGGGGCGAGTTGGCTAACATGATTTGTGCCTGTGATCAAGAAAAATCGGACTGGCAGGTCACTTGGGTTCCTCTGCCTGGTTGGAGATGGAATCGGACAATGTCAGGTAGGCGTGGAACGAATGGCTTCTGCGTGCCTGCTGCGGTGCAACCGCCGGTGTCTGGACATTGACTTCCATGAGAAAAAGTCCGGGTCCGCCGATGACGGTATCACCCTGGTAGACACTTGCACGCTTGCCCAGAACGCGGACTCGGGCGAAGGAGCCTCCACTGATGAGAAGACTTGTTCCCGGATAGCCTTGCTCGAAAGCAGCCTGATCGGCACGCTCGATGACTCGCCCGTTTCTGTCCACGAGAAGAAAAAATTCCCCGCCCGAGGCGAACAGTTCTTCAATCGGTATGGATTCAAATGCCTCTGATGCGCTGGTTTCATCATGGGCGCTCTCGAAGACGACCCCTGATCGGAGCGTGCTGACAGACAGGCAGGCGAAGATTCGCTGGGCGACGTCCGATGCGTGGGTCTCGGCAGTTGCGTCCTGGATAGCGTCTTTTGCATAGACGGCAAGTGACACAAGGGGCAGCACCATGAACGCCACGATTCCCAGTGCGATCGAGACTTCGACGAGCGTGAAGCCCTTGGCCCATTTCAGTCGGTTGGCAACGGCATCCTTGCGGGTTTTTGGGAGTTGATTGCTCATAGGCTTTCGCCACCTGCGCCAGCAGCTGTCCCGACTTCGCGGATGTGGCCTGTAGCATGGCTGATGCTCAGAAGTTCGACGAGGGGAATCTGGGTGCTGTCTTCTGGCGTGCCGGAGGTTTTCGGGATGAATTCGACGATCACCCGTTGGCCATTGCGCATGCTCCCGCCGACGAGTCCCAGGTAGAGCGTGTGGCTTTCGTTCCAGGAGGGCAATCGAACGCGGCCTTCGCGGTTGAAGACGATGCATGGCAGCATGGAGGGGCTTTCCACTCCGCCAATCCGTAGCGGAAAGCCACGGTACGCGCTGCCGCGAAAGCCGAGCGAATCCTCCGGGTCACTGGCATCAATCAATGTGAGAATCGGCTCGGAATTTCCCTGCGAGTGGATGTCATCGCCAAGGGCGAACAGGACATTTTCCGGTAGCAGGCTCCAGTTGGTCACCTGCTTGATCGCGCAGGTCAGAACATCCGTCTGGTAGCGGTCGCGCGGATCACGAGCTTCGTTGTCTCGCATGAAAATGGCGTAGGCACGGTAGCGGTAGGAATCGGTGGTGGCATTCCATTCCATCTCGGGCAGACTGTCCGCGAATGCGACAAACGTGTCGGTGCGGTTGCGAATGGCCTCCGAGCGGGCGCGCTGCAGGGTGGTTTTCAATTGCACGAGCGCGCTTCCCATTGGTCGGGAAACACTGATTGCCGGTGCCAGGACCGCAATCAGGGTGATGAGCACCCCGAGCACGGTAAGAATTTCAATCAGAGTGAATCCCCTCGGGGTTCGACGGTGATGCGTGATCTGGCTGTGGTCGTTCGGGGTCACGGCGAATGGCAGCTTAAAAGCAATGCTCCGGGCTCCGGCAATCCTGCCATATCCGGAGGCCGGATTGAAGATCTACAGGGTTTTCATGGCGGCGGTAAGTCGTCCGTTAAGGAGGCGGAAAATTGCGACGATGGCATGATTGCCTGGTTGGATTCGTTGCGTAAAAAAGGGTGCCGCTGCACTGCCTTTCTCGGCCAGTTCGAGAAACGCACCCGGGTTTCTTGCCGGGAACATTTTTGGCAGCGCAGGTTGCAGGTGAACAGTTTGTCGGTCGAGGAGAAGCGTGATGCCATTTTCAGCCCCGGTGAGGTCGATCAATGCTGTCGCAGGCTTGGTGATTTTGGTGGGTGCCGTTAGGTTGCGAATTTTCAGAGCCCGGGTGGGGAGGGAATGTTCCCGGGGGTCATCGGTGTCTCGGGATACAACCAGAGCGTTTATCTCTTCCTCCGTTACAGGTTCGACGAAGAAAATCCAGGTCTGGATCATTCCCGGTTCGATGGTCAGTTTCTGGTGGCAGGGAAGGCAGCCAGGCGAATCTGCCTTGATGGAGTAGGTGCCTGGCTTGAAAACTGACAGGTCGGTTACTTTTCCAGTGCGATAAAGGGTGGGCACAGGTTGCTGGTTGATGGTGAGGCGGAGGCCATCGGGCAGGTCGCAGGCGACGACAATTACCCGGAAGGATTTCTGCGAAGGCTCGGCGGATTTGTTCTGCGCTTCAACGTGTGCCGCGGCAAGAAACAAGCAGACAACCAGAGCGATGCCATGATGGCAGGCGCGCCCTTGGCCAGCAAGGAATCGTGGCGATTGGGGAAAGCGGTTCATCTGGGTTGGTAAGAATTGATGCGCTTGAGAGAGTATAAGGCAAGGTCAGCGATCCCGCATGTTGAGGATGTCGCAACGGACTTCGATGAGTTCGCCAGTTTCAAGATTGTGAATGGGCCGCAGAAAGACTTCGTAGATGCGTTCCTCGGACGCTGGTTGTTGGTGTTGAGCGGTGGGCAGGTAGTCGCCCGCGACGTGGATGCGGAAATGACGACTGCTCAAACTCCCCAGGTTGATCAAGCGAGCGAATGTCTCTTCGTGAGCGGCGTCGGACGTGGCAAAGCGCGGGCCATTGACTGCTTGTTCATCATCAGGGTTCTGGGTTTTTCCGTCGCGGTAGAGAGGCGGGTATTCATTGAAGACCCGGGCGAGCTGTGAGAGTGAAGCAAACGGGCGACTCTGGTGGATTTCACTTGCGAGACTGCGAACAGGATGGCGGCCATCCTTGCCGATTTCGTCCCCGTAGCCCGCATCGACCGCGAGAACTCCCTCCAGAAGCATGCGAATGGAGGCAACACTTGCGGTATTGATGTTGAGCCTTCCTCGAATGGCCTCGAACGGGGATTCGCCATGAAGGTGAACTCCGTAAACATCTGCGCTCTGGTGTTCGCCTGCGATCCGGGCATTGCGCGCGGAGGGAGGTTGAAAAAGAGTCTGCGCATTGTATGCGACATCTGGTGGCAGGGAAAGATTGGTTCCGTTGATTCCGGCATGGAAAAGGTCGAGAAGCTGCGCGGCGGGGGTGTCGATGAGGGCTGGATGTTCCGGTCGACCGATTCGTAGCGTGTTGCCTCCCCCCTGGGCTGCGGAGGTGTTCCCGGTGCGTGTTTGAGTTGCATGAATGTCCCGCCACTGGAGTGCATCGCCAGGTTTCTGATTACTGGCATACATGAGCGGATCGTAGATATTTCCGAGTTCTGAAATTGTATAGAATCGACCCAGGTTGGAAATTCGGAAAGGTGCCCGCGCGTTGTATATCGAGCCACCGTCGACGGCGGTTCTGCCGATATTGCTTATCGCGCCATCACTGTAATTTTCAGCCAGTGAATTTCCCGTGGCGGGATTCTTTGCCTCGGTTTCCGGATGGGCCACGGTCTGGGTGCGATAACCGCCATCCGGCCACAATTCGGGATCGACCTCATTGCCGGCTTTTGTCTTGCCGGATTGTGTATGGACATTGCGCGCGCCCAGTGTCGAGTCGTTGGCGTAGTCGTTCTCCTCCTGGAGGTGGTTGCGGAAGTAGTAACTCATGCGGGGATCACCGGGGTTGATGATCCGGGAGGAGGGCTTGGGCTTCCCCGCGCCATCGGTCTTGAGATAGTTGTGTCCGGCATCGCCGCCTCGAAAACGTTGTCTGCTCGCCGGTGCGGTGCCGGTCGCCTGCCATCGAAAGGGAGCCGGTGAGCGGTACCCACCTGCCGGCGCCCAGTCGATAACCCGCTCGCCCCAGAGGATTTTGTAGGTACCGATGTCGTAGTCGCCGTTTTTGCCAACCAAGGTAAATTCTTCGGGTTGTTGTTCGCCCGCCTGAAGCGGGATATCAGCGAACTCGTAGATCACGGTCGGAAAGGGGACGACAACGTAGCTGTTTTGTTGCATGAAAAACGCCTGGGAGAGTCGCAGGGCTCCTTTGGTTGGCTTGTGGGAGACGATGTGTTCGAGGGAGGAGAGGTCGATGGGCGTCTGATTAGCGCCGACTTCACTGCGAAATCCGGTAGCCAGCACCTTGCCGTTTTCGGCATAGACGAGAGAGAGCTGTTGCGCGGCGATAGGTTGGTTGGTGGGGTTCCAGAATTCAACGAACGGTGTGACGCCGATGCGAAGTGTGACATGAGTCGGATTTTCCTGATCGTTGGGAATATTGTCGAGCCATTGGAATCGGTAATAGCACTCGTTGACCAACGGGTAACTGTCCGTTCCGCGAACAGGGAAAGGTCCGGGGTCATCATCAACGCTGAATGTGGTGGGAAAGCTGTCGGTATCTGCGTAATCGAAGATGTTGGCGGCAAGAGTAGCAAGGTAGTCGCCGGGAAACGCACCGCCTCTCTGCTGCCATCTCTCCGGAAGGGTGCGGCTCAGATGCTCGTATAGCTGAGCTGGCCCCTCGGACAGGAGCGCATTGAGATTGGTCTTGGCCTGTCCCGCGACCTGTCTGTAACCGAGTGCGAATGGTACGTGCGGGACGCGCAGGTAAGGTTGCAGGCCGAGTGCCACGACTCCGGTAAGGCGTTCGTCGAATGAGCCCGCGCCACTGGAGGTAAGAATGCCGCCCGACCGAGCCATGTTCCCGGCCTGCACAGCGAGCAGGCCATCGAGCGGACCTGCCGCAAGGTGAATTTCGCGTGGTGACAGTCCGGGCGCGATCGCATCCACCAGCGGCTGACCCGGACCGGTGTCTTCGCCAATGGCGAGGCCAATTGCGAACTCGGTGCCGAACTCAGGTCGAGTTGTGAAGCGACCGGTGGAGGTAAAATTGGGCAATCTCGGATCGAAGCGGGAATAGCCGAGCCGCAGGGTTTGTGGCGCGTTGACCTGGGCACTGCCCATGACGTCGATCTGCGGCAGCCCCTCGAGGTCCTCGATCCAGAAGGTGTAGCGGATTTTTCCGGATCCTTGCTGTGGCCCGAGAGTTTCCTCGATCCACGAGGTGTAGACCGGTTGCTGGGCCATGCGGCTGCGTGTGGCATTGGATGAGCCCTCGACCAGTCCGGCAAGAACCGCATCCGCCGTCGGCAGGGATTGGTTGCGGTGCCACGTGGGAGGAGGGCCGGGTATGAGTTGTTGAACGATACCGCCTGCCCACAGCGGCATGTGGATGAGCGTTCCGCTTTTGTGAGGAATGGAAACAAAATGGTAGGGACTCTCGAGGGTTGTGTCGGGGTCTTCATCGATGCCTGCACAGACGAAGTAGTGGTCGTTGCGGGTAAGTTGAAGAAGCAGAGCCTTGGCAGCCTCGAAGCCGGAATCTACGGCGAGTTTGGAGCGTTGCGTATCGGTGTGATTGCGGGCCTGCAGGGTGTCGTTTATCGAGATGCTGAACAGGGCCACCGTCAGCAGAGTGAGGACAGATAGAATGATCAGGGTGGTAATCAGAACGAAGCCGCGTTGGTCGCCATGTTGATGAGGCGCTGCAGTCAAGCGGTACGGATTGGTGCAAGGCTCCGCGATCGGGTTGGGGAAAGGGTGGTTACATCTCATCGGTCCCGATTCGGATGAGGGTTTCAAATTCTCTGGCCTTGGCGCTGATGACGCGCTTGAGATCCTTTCGCTGATCCCATTGCTCCCAGTCGCTGCGTCTTTGAAGGAGGGAGGCGGTCTGGTCATCAATAATCGTCAGGGTAATCCTGAGAACCTGTGGCGTGACGACGACCGGCCATTCAGAGGAGCTGTAGCGGTTGAGATGGTAGGCATGGTTGACTTGCTCAGCTTCCGCCAGAAACTGCCTGCCGTCTTCCGGATCGGTCAACCATGCCATGGGGACGACCTTGAATCGGATGACATTGTAAGCGATTGGCTCATCCGAATGCGGATTGCTCGGCGCTGTTGAGTCACCCCAATCGCGCTCTCCGATGAGATGATCCGGTGGTGGCTCTGGCAGGCTCTCATAGTCGATTCTGCCGAGGGAGTCCGCTGCGAAGCGTGGCCATGGGTGAACGGTTTGGTGACCGTCGTAGTGCTTGACCGGAGTGAGCAGCATGGGCAGATCAGCATTGTTGAGGCGTCCCTCGAGACGCGGAATGCGGGAGTGCTCGAGAACTGCCCCGATGATGTGGTAGGCATGACCTTGCGAGCGTCCGCCGCGAAGATCCATGTTGTCTCTGGTGCCACTGTCTCGAAAATAACGGAACAGCTTCATGCTGGCGGGCGCCTGCGGAAGTGCTGCGTTTTTCGTGTAGGCGACGTAGTAAGCGGCAAGGCACGCGTCTCCCCCGTTGCTGGAGAAGTCTTCGTCGGGAGATAAGCCGTGTTCGGGAAAAGCCATGCGGTCTATTGCAGCCTGGGACTGGCGTGAGAATGGTGCCCGGGTGACGAAGGCGATGGTATCGAAACTCGGATGGTAGGTGTCGGAATCATCTGGGGGTGCCTGCGCATTGACGATGCTTTTGATGGCAGTCATCGGATTGCCGGTGCCGGGATTGAAAATGGCGCCGCTTAACCGGTTGACCTCGAAGGGAAGAATCAATCGCGATCCGAATTTTGACGTGGCGGGGGAAACGAAAAATGGCGGCTTGGTGATAAATGCGGTGGGTGGCTGCGCGTCAGCAGGTTGGCTGAGGCTTGCAATTCCCGGGTCGTTGATGCGCCCTGTGAAGGCGGCGCTCAGATCACGTCTCAGGATATCCAGTGCCATTCTCGCCTCCCCGGTCGTCTCGCTGCGAGCGGACCCCAGATTATAGGAATTGCTCACGTTGTTCAGTGCAGCGAGAAGGGCACCGATAACGATCACCGAAAGGGTGCTGGCGACGAGAATTTCCGCCAGTGTAAAGGCGGCACTGCCATACTGTTTCAACCGTTGGGAGGTGAGCTCCATTGCAAAGTTGCGGAAAAATCCGGTGTGATGGCTCCCGCCGGTGATACGAGTGAGCCGCGGCTCCTGTCGCGTGACAATCTTGTCGGTCTATGGGTTGCGTTTCCTGCAGGCTTCGGGGTGTAGATCGGCTGGTGGCAGACTTTTCAGTGACGAGGTTGGAGGAGCTGAGCACCTTCGGACTCCCCTGGATCGACCTCCTGCAGGCGAACACTGACGTAGTCATGCCGACTGGTGGCGATTTCGATGCCGCGGTAATCAGCCGCGATGGGAAGTTCACGATTGCCACGGTCGATCAGGACCGCCAATTCGATCTGGCTGGGCCGTCCGTAGTCCATGAGGGCGTCGATCGATGCGTGGAT
>JBDQJG010000093.1:0-11972 GCA_040263955.1 Verrucomicrobiales bacterium | reverse complement strand
GTCATGGTCTGCTCCGGTGGGGTGGATGGAGCCGGCTCGGAGGGCTCCTCGGGGGTGGGATCCTCTGCAGGTTTCTCGGGAAGAACGAGCGTGCTCGCCTCGGCCTCGAATCCATCCGGAGCCGGCTCGGCGTCCGCTGATACTGCCGCCTGTGGGGCGACTTCCTCTGGCAGCTCTTCGGTCGGTGGAAGATCCGGTTCGAGTTCCGGGCTTTGCGTCATGTCGGCGGAGATTTCAGCAAATACCGGTGCGGGCGCAGGTTCCGGCTTCGTTGGCAGGGGCAGTGCGCGCTTCTCAACAGTGGTCGCGTCGATTCTGGAGGTGGAATCCATGACGATCAGCAGTCCGGTCATGAGTCCGGCGAGGATCAACACCGGGAGTGCGGCTGCTAAATGGCGCGGATGGATGGCGAGTGAGCCGGAGGAGGATTTCCGACGTCTTCCACGACGGCCTTGACCTCGGCGGGAGCGCGTCTTGCCGCTGCTTGTGAGGGTGAACGGTTTTCCGTTGGCAACCCAGGATGAGAGCAGCAGGCCGGCCAGGGAAATGCCCGCAAGAATGAGGCTTGGGCCGGGGTCGGTTTGGCTGCCGAGGGCCAGGCTAAGCACTCCCAGTGCGAGAAAGAATAGAAGTTGCCAGAGAGGAACGCAGAATGCCTCGCGCCCCGTGGCCTTTCTGCGGAACACTGTCAGCCAGAGTAGCGCCAGCAGGACGCCGAGGGGCAGGGTGGGGAGGAGTCCCTGCACAAGCTGCTCCACGGGGGGGTGGTCGTGCATGGTGCCGAGACGGTGAACCGGGAGTAAATGGCTTCAGGCAAGAAGCTGGGAGATGGGCCGCCCGTTGTGAGCCACCTGGAAGGGGCGCCCGCTGGGTGAGAAGACGCGCTGGTCGACGGGCAGTCCGAGGGCGGCGGCCAGGGTGGCGTTGAAGTCGGGGACGCTGACGCGCAGGTCCCCGGGCTGGTCGCCACCCGGGCCGGACTCGCCATACACCTGACCCCCGGCAATGCCGGCCCCGCCCATGACGCAGGAAAACACCTTGGGATAGTGGTCGCGGCCGGCGTTCTGGTTGATGCGTGGGGTGCGGCCGAATTCGGTGGTCAGCACGACCAGGGTCTCCCGCAGCAGCCCACGTTGTTCCAGGTCGGTGAGCAAGGTCCCGAAGGCTTGGTCGAGCTGGCCGGCGCGGCCCGCGATCGAATTGAAGATGTCGCTGTGGTTGTCCCACCCGCCGAGGGTGACCTCGACGAAGCGCACGTCGTGTTCCACCAGCCTGCGAGCGAGCAGGCAGCCCTGGCCGAAGGCATTGGTGCCGTAGGCCTCGCGCATGACCTGGTCCTCCTTGCTCAGGTCGAAGGCGGTGAGGTCTTTTGATGCCATCACCCGGATGGCGTCGTCATACATGCTGCCGAAGGCACGCACGTCCTTGTGATCGTAGCGGGCATGGAAATCGCTTTCAAACTGGTTGGAAAGTTTCAGCCGGGCCTTGAATTCGTCCTCGTTGAGCCCCTCCTGCCGCGCGCAGTTCTTGAGGCCGTCCGCGGCTCGACCGAGTACGAGCGGGGCATATTTCGATTCCATCCAGCCGGCTCCGGAGCCGCTCGACCCGCCACCGATCCGCACGGCGCCGGGAAGTTCGGGGTTGTACTTGCCATCCATCTTGATGAGCCAGGAACCCAGTCCCGGATGCTTGATCGTGCCGCGCATGGTGTAGGATGAGTGCATGAAGTAGTTACCCTGCTGGTGGGCTCCCTGGGTCGAGCTCATCGAACGCACCACCGCGAGCTTGTCGGCGTGGGTGGCCAGGGTCGGCAGGTGCTCGGAGTAGCGGATGCCATCGACGCTGGTATCGATTGCCGCGGTCGGTCCGCCGTTCTCGTGATCAGGCTTCGGATCGAAGGTATCGATGTGGGTCATGCCGCCGCTCATGTAGAGGTAGATGACCTTACGGGCGCTGGTGTAGCGGCCCGGATAGGGAGTCGTGGCCTGGGCGAAGGCTTTGCGCTGCAGGCCTGCGGGCAGGAGGCTGACTCCGAGGAGGGCGCGTGCCGCGCGCGAGGCGAAGTCGCGACGGGTGAGTTCGGATGCTTTGCGGACGACGTCTTTCATGGTGTCTGTTACTGGATGAAGGAGAATTCGCTGGTGTTGAGAAGGGCCCAGATGATCGTTGGATAGGCGTGCTCCGTTGCGTTTTCGGTGAGCGCATCGAGGCGGCGGATTTCCATCTCGGTGGCGGGACGGCCGAGCATCGACATGAAGACTACCTCGAGTTTTTCTTCCGGTGTGGCCGCGCTGTTCACGTTCTGCATGAGGACCGCCTGTTCGCCGGTGATCTGCCTGAAGACGTCGCCGTTCATCAGGGAGAGGGCCTGGTCGGAGGAAGTTTCATTGTTGGCATTGGCGATTACTTCACGATCGCTCTGGCCGAACTGGCGCAGGAAATGGCCCGCCGGGGCCGGGGAGGACAGCTCCGAGGCGCGCACCAGACCGGCGGCGAATCCCCGCCACGGGTCATCCTCCTGCGCTGCGGGGCCGCCATCCGCGGTTCCCTTGCCAGCCTGCATCATCTGCCCGCCCTGCATCGTTGTCGTGTTCATGCGCATCATCGAGAGAGGGTCATCGTCCTTGGTGTGATCGCCGCCGTAAAAGGCCGCGATGTAGCGGTTCTGCTCGGATTGACTGGCGCGTTCGAAGGTGCGGATCTCCCTGCGGATCGCGTTGATTTTCGGCTGGTCCTTGGCCTCGATCGCGGCGCTGAGTTGTCCGCGCAGTCCGGCGGTGTCGTCGTCAAGTTTGGCGAGGATGTCGGCCAACCCGGTGATGGCATCTACCAGTTCAGGCTTCTTACTTTCGACGATTACCTTGGCCTTTTGCTGTTCGGCTTCGAGTCGGCGGGCGTTGCTGCCCGCTGCGCTGCGCCCGTCCGGATCCGGAATGGTCAGAGTGAGCAACGAATCCCACAGCTGTTCGGCACTCATGCGCCGCAGCAGTGGTCCGGCAAAGTGGTAGTCCTCACCGGGAGAGACATAGCTCGAGGTGGCCTGTCTCTGGTAGGTCCGGGTGTTGTAGAGAATCGACAGAAAGGCCCGTTGGTCGTAATTGAGGCGCTTCATTTCCCGGATCAGGAAATCCAGCAGTTCGGGGTGACTCGGCTCGGAAGCGTCCTTGAAATCATCGATCGGCTCGAGCAGGCCGCGTCCCATGACCCGGTGCCAGAGTCGATTGGCGATCACCTTGGTGAACCGGTCGTTTTCCGGATCGGTCATCCAGTCGGCGTAGGCCCGGCGCAACTTCTTGCCGCGCGAGCCCCGGGCCTGGTCCCCGAACAGGGTATCGGGCCGCACCTTGTCTCCGGGGGAGGCGTCCTCGTTTTCATAGTCGTGAGGCAGCACCAGTGCCCTTTCGCTGTCCTCCACTCCGGCTGCGATGGGCGCGAGCAGGGTTTGTGCAGCCTGGTCGATATGGCGGCCGTAGCGTGCATTTGTTCCCCGTGATTTCCGCCCATTGAGTGTCTTGTCGAGGCCGAGTACCGCCTGCGGGCGCAGCGAGGTGGAGACCCCGTAGGTAAACGCCGCCATCTGGTAGAACTGCATCTGGCTGATGTCATCGAAGGGGTGGTCATGGCACTGGGCGCAGACCATCGCCTTGGCGAGAAAGATCTGCGCGGTGTAGGCCATGTGGTCGAGCGGCATACCCCGGTCGCGAAGATAGAAGCCGACAGCGGGGTTCTCCCACGTCTGGCCCTCGGCGGTGACCAGCTCGGTGACGAAATCCCGGTAGGACCGGTTTTCCCGCAGAGCCTGCTTGATCCAGTTGACGTAGGCAGCGCCCGAGATATCCCGACTTTCGCTTTTGGCGCGCAGAATATCCGCCCACTGATTGAAGCTGTGTGACACATGGCCCTCCGATTGCAGCAGCAGGCTGATCAGGATGGTTCGTTTTGCCGGGTTTTCAATCGCGAGGAATTTTCGCGTCTCTTCAAGGGACGGGATTCTTCCGACGATGTCGAGGTAAGCCCGGCGGACGAATTGAGCATCAGTGGTCGGTGCATTGGGCTCGATAGCGAGTTCCTTGAGTCGGGATTCGACAAGCAGGTCGATTTGTTGACTCGGGTTGGCCGCCGCGATCCCCTGGGATGTTGAGAGAATGCAACCGGAAAAGAAAATGAAGATGCGCTTCTTTGTACTGGGTTGTCTCATGATAAGGCTAGCCGAGAAATTATACCCCGAGGTTGGTTTGAAGCCAAGTGTGAAAGGGCTGCAGTCTCCGGCTCTGGGCAGTGCATGCAGAATGAGCAGGCCGAATCGAGGGTAGCTGTAGAATACTACCCAAAGTGAGTCGAAAATGTCATTTTCAAGATAGCCGAGATAGCGGTTGACAGCAAAAACGGGCAGCGCCTTATTCTACATCGGTAATTTATTCTTCCCACAACACATGAACATTCATACAGCCTTCGCGGCCGCAGCTTTGCTCGGCGTCAGTTTATCTTCCTGCACCAGCCCTTACGGCCCATCGTATGCCAATACCAAGATGGGTACCGTCGTGGGTGGTCTCTCAGGTGCCGCCATCGGTGGGGCAGTTGGTGATCATAGTGGACGTGGCTTGGAAGGGGCGGCCATTGGTGGTGCCATCGGAGCAATCGCCGGTGCCATAGCTGGCTCTGCGCAGGACGACATGCGGGCGCGCACACCACCGCCGTTAGTCGGTGGACCAGGTCCTGCGCCTTCTGTTACCTACGTGGCACCTCCGGCAACTGCTGTTCCCGGCGCTCCCGCTGTTGCGGTTGCTGCTCAGCCAATGGTTCAGCCAATGGCTCAGCCAATGGCTCAGCCAATGGCTTACCCGGCGGCGCCCGCATATGCTGTAGCAGCTCCGATGGGCTACGGAGTTCCTTACGGCGGTTATGGCTACGGAAGACCGGTGGGCGGCCCTGGTTATGGTGGTGGTTATGGTGGTGGTTATGGTGGCCTCGGCGGACTTGGCCTTGGTTACCTGCTTGGCTCACATTCAGACAGAAATGGCCACGGCTATCGCAGTGGAGGGCATTATGGGGGCCATGGTTGTACCACTCGGCGCTATTATCGGTCATACAGCCGTGGCCATCATGGCTGCCACTGATGAGAGGTGATCAGACGTCGTGCGGACGACGGCTTGAGGCCATTCTCGTGCGGAATTAAAACTTACAAAGACTGAGGGGAGCAGAATTTCTGCTCCCCTTTTTTGTGCCTGTTTCGGCTCTAGAGAGCGCAGCGGAGAGTTGCTCTCTTACAAAAGGGATCAGCCTATTCAGGCGAATTGATGCGTTTAATGGGGGGAATTCTTTGTTCCAGAGACGCATCCTGTTGTGGTAGGAAGGCCGTATCGTCGCGCTTGAAAAATCGAATGGTCATCGTGAACACTCGGTTAATTGAGAAGACGGATTCGGGGTTTTTAGTTGGCTAGCGGGAAGAGTTGGGCTCTTTCAGAGTGATCTTACAAGCCGAGGGATTGATTGCCCTGTTGTTTGAACAGGGTTGCTTGTGTTGCACTGAATAAGGGCAGTCGAATTGAGGTTCTCATTCCTCCCCCTCTTTTTTGGGAGTTACAGTGGCGGATGGGGAGGGATTATCCCTCGCGATGCTCGCTCGGAACCTGCGAGCCTGCGGGCTGGCGCCCGGAATCATGGCCCCGACTTGCTGCGCTTCGTCGGACGGGTGCAGTCGAACTGAAGTTCTCATCCCTCGGTCTCTTTTTTCAGGGAATGAAAATGGCGGATGGGGAGGGATTCGAACCCTCGGTACTGTTGCCAGCACACACGCTTTCCAGGCGTGCCCGTTCGACCGCTCCGGCACCCATCCTGAATCAGGCTTTCACCTTCTGTAGCTCACGGGTTCCCTCTGGTAGGGTAGGAAGAACCGCAAGCGGAGGGAAGCTATGGAGGCAAAATGGGTTTCTATCAAGAGTATTCTTCGGCGTCCGGGGGGAACGGTGTCACGGGAGTGCTCCGGGCGCTGCACTTTGCGATCTCTCGGCCGAGGAGCGAGGGCGCCTGGGAGTGGCTGTTTCTCCCCTGCTGAGCGATTCAGGCGGTTCATTGAAGCATGAAACGTAGTGATTGTCGGTGTGCCGGAAAATGGTCATCGATGCATGTCGGTCGGTGGTCGCTGATGAGGATGAGCGGGGGTGTGTCGCGCTCGCACAGATAAGTCATATTGTCTCAGAAAAAGAGCCATTATGGCTATAAAGCATTCCTGATTGGTCTTCAATTTGAGCATTCCAGGACCCCTGATAAATTTATAAAATGTTCACTGTTAGGTTTTTAATTACTTTCTGCAATGTCGGTGGCACGGTATCTGCACCTAGTGATGATAGAAGTATCACTTCGGGTTTTTAAGACAACATTTAAGCAAATAGAGCTGATGAGCAAAATTCTAGGTATCGATCTGGGAACCACGAACTCCTGCATGGCAGTGATGGAGGGGGGAGAATCCGTGGTTCTTGAAAATTCGGAGGGGGCTCGCACGACGCCCTCGGTAGTCGCGTTTGCCAAGAGTGGCGAACGCCTGGTTGGACAGGCAGCGAAGCGCCAGGCGGTTACCAACCCCACCAACACGATTTTCTCGGCCAAGCGCCTGATTGGTCGCAAGTTTGCCGAGTTGACGGAAATTGAAAAGAAGGCGCCGTACAGGATTGTCGAAGCGGCCAACGGAGACGCGCACATTGAGGTGGAAGTCGGGGGTGAGAATAAAACATATTCACCTCAGGAGATTGCCGCGATGGTGCTTTCCAAGCTCAAGGCCGATGCCGAAGCAAAGTTAGGGGAAACCATCAGCGAGGCGGTGATTACCGTTCCTGCATACTTTAATGATTCCCAGCGCAGTGCGACCAAGGCGGCTGGCGAGATTGCCGGACTCGAGGTTAAGCGGATCATCAATGAGCCCACGGCTGCGTCTCTGGCTTATGGCCTCGATAAGTCGGACGATCACAAGATCGCTGTCTACGACCTTGGCGGAGGCACATTCGATATTTCCATCCTTGAGATCGGTGATGGTGTCTTCGAAGTGGTTGCGACCGATGGCGATACCCAGTTGGGAGGTGATGATTGGGATGATGCGCTCATTGAATGGGTGATCGGAGAATTCAAGTCTGACTCGGGTATCGATCTCTCGGGGCAGCCGGATGCTCTGCAGCGAATCAAGGAGGAGTGCGAGAAGGCAAAAATCGCGCTGTCCAGTTCGCAGAGTTACGAGATCAACCTACCGTTCATTACCGCTGACCAGACCGGGCCCAAGCACATCCAGAAAGAACTGACCCGGTCGAAACTGGAGCAGCTGACGGCCGATCTGTTCGCGCGCACCAAGGTGCCGGTGGTTAATTGCCTGAAGGAGGCGAAGCTTTCTGCCAGTGACATCAAGGAGCTTGTGCTTGTGGGCGGTATGACCCGCATGCCCAAGGTGGTGGAAACAGCCAAGGAACTTGCCGGCAAGGAGCCTCACAAGGGAGTAAATCCGGACGAGGTGGTCGCCATTGGCGCAGCCATCCAGGGCGGTGTTCTCAAGGGTGACGTCAAGGATGTCCTGCTGCTTGACGTGACACCGCTGACCTTGGCCATTGAGACGGCCGGAGGCATCGCCACGTCGATGATCGCGCGCAACACCACCATTCCGAAGAAACACAGCCAGATCTTCTCGACCTATGCGGACAATCAACCCGGGGTAGAGATCGTTGTGCTGCAGGGGGAACGGCCGATGTCGAAAGACAACAAGCAGCTTGGAACGTTCAAGCTCGACGGAATTCCTCCCCAGCCGCGCGGTGTGCCGCAGATCGAGGTGACATTTGACATCGATGCCAACGGAATTCTCAACGTCTCGGCCAAGGACAAGGCGAGCGGGAAAGAACAGAAGATTTCCATCACCGGGTCGAGTGGCCTGACTGACGAAGAAATCGAGAAAGCCAAGCGAGAGGCCGAAGAGAACGCTGATGCTGACAGCAAGCGTAAGGAACTCATTGAGGCCAGAAACGAAGCGGATAGTCTCACGCACCAACTGGAGAAGCAGATCGAGGAACTTGGCGAAAAACTTCCAGCTGAGGATAAGTCAAAAATCGAGGAATCGATTTCTGCTGTGCGCAAGGAAGCCGAAGGCGAAGACGTGGCAGCTATCCGTAAGTCCATCGAGCAGCTGCAGTCCCTGTTCCAGGAACTTGGAGCCAAGGCAATGGCCGGGGCGGAGGCAGCCGAAGTGCCCCAGCAGGAGGGATCAGACGGCGGCGGGGAGGCTGGCGGCAAGTCAACTGAGCCGAAGAAGGCGAAGGCCAAGGTGGTCGATGCCGAGGTCGTTGAGGAAGAAGATTAGCAACGATTCGAAAAAAAAACTCTCCCTGTGGGCGGTAGCCCCCTCCGGAAGTGCCATGCAGGCAGACCGGGGGACGGTCGTCGGTCACAGGCAATCCAACCATCCAAAAAACAAACACAAAACCTACCAACAACAATGGCTAGCAAAATCCAACCACTCGGTCAGCGCGTCCTCGTGAAGCGTGTCGATGAGGAAGAGAAGTCCGCCGGGGGAATCATTATCCCGGATACAGCAAAGGAAAAACCACAGGAAGCGAAGGTCGTGTCTCTGGGCACCGGCGGGAAGGACGACGACGGCAATGCCATCGAGTTCACCGTCGCCGTTGGCGACATCGTGCTTATCTCCAAGTATGGGGGCACGGATGTCAAAGTGGACGGCGAGGATCTTCTCATCGTCAACGAGTCCGATATTCTCGGAATCATCAAGTAAGCGGTTTTTCCTGCGGAAATTCTGCTGACAGCATAGACAACCAATTATTAAACAATAAAGAAAAATGGCTAAACAACTCAAATTCGACGAAGATGCGCGTAAGGCGCTCCTCGCCGGTGCCAACAAGCTGGCCCGCGCGGTCAAGTCCACCCTCGGCCCTGCGGGTCGTAACGTGATACTCGACAAGAAGTTCGGTTCCCCGACCATCACCAAGGACGGTGTCACGGTCGCCAAGGAGATCGAACTCGAGGATCCCTACGAGAACATGGGCGCTCAGCTCATCAAGGAAGTCTCCTCCAAGACTTCCGATATCGCCGGTGATGGAACCACTACCGCGACCGTGCTCGCCGAGAGCATTTACGCGGAAGGACTGCGCAATGTGACTGCGGGTGCACGCCCGATTTCGTTGCAGCGCGGGATTATGAAGGCCACCGAGGCTATCGTCGAGAAGCTCGCCGAGATCAGCACCCAGGTGACTAACACCAAGGAGATCGCACAGGTCGCCACCGTATCCGCCAACTGGGACAAGGAGATCGGCAACATCATCGCCGACGCCATGGACAAGGTCGGCAAGGACGGCACCATCACCGTCGAGGAAGCCAAGTCGATCGAAACTTCCCTGGACGTGGTCGAGGGGATGCAGTTCGACAAAGGTTACCTGTCTCCTTACATGGTGACCGACACGGATTCCATGGAGGCCAACCTCGAAAGCCCGCTCATCCTGATCCACGAGAAGAAGATCTCGTCGTTGAAGGACATGTTGCCGCTGCTCGAGAAAGTAGCTCAGAGTGGTCGCCCTTTCCTCATCATCGCTGAGGACATCGAGGGCGAGGCGCTTGCAACCCTCGTGGTGAACAAGATTCGCGGCACCCTGAATGTTGCCGCAGTCAAGGCTCCGGGCTTCGGGGATCGCCGCAAGGCCATGCTCGAGGACATTGCTATCCTCACCGGTGGCAAGGTCATCACCGAGGACCTTGGCATTAAGCTCGAGAGTGTGGAGGTCACCGATCTGGGTTCCGCGCGCAGTGTCACCATCACCAAGGACGCCACCACCCTCATCGAGGGTGAAGGCACCAGTGCCGACATCGCCGGGCGGGTCAATCAGATCCGTCGCCAGATCGAGGAAACTACATCTGACTATGATCGCGAGAAGCTCCAGGAGCGTCTTGCCAAGCTTGCAGGCGGCGTGGCCGTGATCAATGTCGGAGCCGCAACAGAAACCGAGATGAAAGAGAAGAAGGCCCGCGTCGAGGACGCCCTGCACGCAACTCGTGCAGCCGTCGAGGAGGGCATTGTTCCCGGTGGCGGTACGGCCCTCATTCGCGCCTGCGCCCTGGTGGGTCAGCTGCGCGGTCTCAAGGGTGATGAAAAGACCGGTGCCAGCATCGTCGCGCGTGCCATCGAGTCTCCCCTGCGCCAGCTTGCCAGCAATGCCGGCATCGAAGGTGCTTTGGTGGTCGAAAACGTCAAGAGTGGCGAGGGCAACTACGGCTACAATGTAGCTACCGGTCAATATGAGGACCTGATTGCCAGCGGTGTTGTCGATCCGACCAAGGTGACGCGCGCTGCGCTGCAGAATGCCGCATCAATCAGTGGTCTCCTGCTGACCACCGAGTGCCTCATCTCCGACATTCCGGAGCCCCCGGCACCGGAAGCGGGTGGGCACGACCACGGAATGGGTGGCATGATGTAATCCAATCCGGTTTCACGGCTGGAAGGTTTGCACGCCATCCGCAGTGAAATCAATCGGCGGCCCGGGTGGAGAAATCCCCCGGGCCGTTCTTTGTCCGCATGGGCCGGTTAAGCGATGCTGGTAGTCCTGTATATTCAAGCACCGCAGTAAACTGTGACCAGAGTTCCGCGCATGACGGGGCTACTTGCTTCTGAATCGTTCCGGTATAAGGATTTTTCGCGATGGATCGGGTTATCAGCAACGTAATTAAAAGGCACAAACTATGATTCGCTTTCTTTTTCATCTACCGGCGTGGTTGCTCGTTGTTTCTGTTGTTGCTGGGCTTGTGGGTTCTGCTGATGCGGTTGCGGCCCCTGTGGAAGCTGAGGCCGGTGCAGTGTGGGTGCATGAGTCGAGTGACCTGGAAGTTGATGCGAGCGTCCAGTGGGGTCGCCTGGAAAATGGTGTACGCTATGTCATCCTGCCGAATGCCGAGCCTCCCGGGCGCGCCAGCCTGCGCCTTTATGTGGATGCTGGCTCGGTCATGGAGGCGGATGATCAGCAGGGCATGGCGCATTTCCTCGAGCACATGGCCTTCAACGGAACGCGATCGTTTCCGGCGGGGGAAATGGTGGAATATTTTCAGCGTCTTGGAATGGCTTTCGGGGCTGATACCAACGCGCATACCTCGTTCAAGGAGACGGTTTACAAGCTCGAGCTTCCCAAGGTCGACGCCGACCTTCTGGACACGAGTTTTTCGCTGCTCAGCGACTATGCCGACGGGATGTTGCTCGAGCAGGCGGAGATCGACAGGGAGCGTGGCATCATTCTCAGCGAAAAGCTGGCGCGCGACTCGGTCAGCTACCGCACGATGGTTGAGGGGTTCAAGTTCAGCCTACCCGAATCGAAGGTATCTTCGCGTTTCCCAATCGGTATCGAGGAGACGATTCGAACGATGTCGCGAGATGGTTTCGTTGAATTCTATGAGCGTTTTTATACGCCCTCGCGACTGGTAGTGGTGGCGGTGGGAGACCTCGAAAAAGCAGTGGCAGAGAAATTCATTGCGCAACACTTCGGTCACCTGGAGGTCCGTGCAGGGGCGCCGGATCCCGATCTGGGGAAAGTCACAACCGGCCGCGGGGTGATCGCGAAAGTGCACCATGAAGAGGAGATGCCGTATACGAGCATCACGATTGAAGTGGTTCGACCCTATGTGTTGCGTCGGGACAACGCCGCGAATCGCTTCAGGGACCTGCAGTGGGGTCTCGCTGACCGTATGTTGAACCGGAGATTCCAGATCCTGGCCAAGGAGGAGGGGTCACCCATTCTTGATGCCAAGGTGACGCATGGAGATTTTCTTGATTTCGTCGAGGGGCCGGAAATGCGCATTACCTGCAGGCAGGAGCATTGGAAAGAGGCGCTCGCGCTTGCCGAACAGGAACTACGGCGCGCGCTGGAGTTCGGTTTCACGACTGCGGAAATGAAGGAGGCGCAGGCCAAAGTGCGCAATCTCTACGAGCAGGCAGCCAGGAGTGCGGC
>JBDQJG010000092.1:0-12004 GCA_040263955.1 Verrucomicrobiales bacterium | reverse complement strand
GATCAAGGAAAAAATCCTTGTCCTGCCGGCGGAGACGGTGGTCTATCCCGGTCATGGCAGTGCGACCACGGTTGGCGCTGAGCGTGGCAATCCGTTCCTGGTCTGAAGACTGGGTTGCCCAGTCGCGGTTTGCGTGGATGTTCTCTTCTGGTGGCTTTTTCTTGCCACTATGGCTTATCAGGTGCAGGGGTTCCGGCTTGTCAATGCGGTTTGTCTATCTTCATGGGTTCGGTTCCAGCGGGCGCACTTCAAGCAAGGCCGGCTGGTTGCGGGAGCAGTTTGCGAAAAAGGGACGGGAACTCGAATGCCCGGACCTGGTGCCCGGAGACTTTTCCATGTTGAGTTTGAGCGGGCAGCTTGACGTTTTGGAGGGGGTTCTAGGGGGCGATCCCTGCTGCTTGGTCGGTTCCAGCTTCGGTGGCTTGATTGCCGCCCACTACGCCGGCCGACATCCTGAAGTCGACGCGCTTGTGCTGTTGGCGCCGGCATTCGGATTTCCTGTAAGCTGGGTGGAGCGCATGGGAGTGGAGGTTCTGGAGGCGTGGCGCGAGAGTGGCTGGCTGGAAGTCTATCATCACGCGGAAAATCGCACCCGCAGGGTGCACTACGGGCTGTATGAGGATGCGATTAAGTATTCGCCGGAGCCGAAATTTGCTCAGGCGGCAGTCATCGTGCATGGCACGGACGACGAGACAGTACCGATTGACTCCTCACGGGAATACCGGAACGCAGCTCCGCGGGTCGACCTTGTGGAAGTCGCGGGTGGACACTATCTCGACTCCGAGGGGGCGCTTTCGGCTGTCTGGGGGGTGATCGAGTCTACCCTGCTGCGCACAGGGTAGTGTCGATTGAGGGGAGAAGTGCTCGACCCTCAAGGCTCGATCATGCCGTAGTCGCCGTCGCTGCGTCGGTAGAGGATGCACAGTCTGTTCGACTTTGCGTTGGTGAAGGCGATGAAGGGGCGTTCGCTGAGTTCGAGATCCATGATCGCCTCGTCGGTATAGAGCGGTCGAATGCGGTAGTTGTCCTCGTGGATAACCAGGGGCTCAACCTCCGGAGCGCTTTCCTCGGGGGAGTGATCTTCTTGCAGATCATCCAGATTTCCCTGGAAAACGTGTTCATGAATGTGCCTGATGTCGTGCTCGCGCGGGCGATGTTTCTTGAGCAGGCGCGTCTTGTGTTTGCGCATGCGGCGCGCGACCTTGGCGATGGTCTCGTCGATCGCGCTATAGATATCCTCGGTTTCGGAAGTCGCCTCGATCTGGATGTGATTGGCGCAGAAGAGAATAATTTCGGCAATTTGTCCGTGTTTCTGGACGTCTAGAATGACTTTTGCCTCGATGATTTTCGGGTAATCGAGGTGCAGGCCCTCCACTTTTTTCGTTGCATAGTCCCGCATGGCTGGGGTGACGCTGACGTGGCGGCCGGTGACGGTGATAGGCAGATTGACATTCGATGTCTGCATCGCTTGTTGGTTTCCTTTTTGTTACGTTTGGTTTTTTCGAGGGTGTTGGAGCTGGCGACTTGGTGCTGATCTATGATGGGAACTACCAGGCCGAACAGAAAGTATACTATACCACTACATGGAGAAACGTTCGCCCAAATATAATTCCCGTGACATCGGGTCATTTACCAGGAATTCGCGGGTGCCCTGCCGCTCGACGCTGCCCTCGAAAATGAGGTAGGCACGATCTACGATCGAGAGGGTTTCGCGGACATTGTGATCGGTGATCAGGATGGCGAGGCCGGCCTCCCTGAGGTTGGTGATGATGTCCTGGATTTCACTCACCGCAATTGGATCGACGCCGGAGAAGGGCTCATCAAGCATCAGCAGCTTGGGCTCAGTGACCAGCGAACGCGCGATCGTGAGACGTCTTTTTTCTCCACCAGAGAGAGTCAGCGCGAGGTTGCCGGCCACGTGAGCAATCCCGAAGCGCTCGAGAAGATTGTGGCATCGCTGGCGTTTTTCCTCTTTGCTCAGTGGCATGGTCTCCATGACGGCCATGATATTGTCGTGGACGCTGAGTTTTCTGAAAATGGATTCTTCCTGCGGCAGGTATCCCATTCCGAGTCGGGCACGCCGATACATGGGCAAGCTGGTGACATTCTCGTTATTGAAGAAGACGCGGCCACCGGTGGGAGCAACGAGGCCGACGATCATGTAAAAAGAGGTGGTTTTTCCCGCCCCATTCGGGCCAAGCAGGCCGACGATTTCTCCCGGGCGCACATTGATCTCGACGTCTTTGACCACTGCGCGACCGTCATAGACTTTGCGCAGCTCCTGCGTGCGAAGCAGGAAATCGTCCGGCCGATTGCCGGCTTTCAGCGGTTGTTGTTGCTCGCCTTGGGAGCTAAATGGTGCAGAACCAGGATCGGCGGCCTCATCCGTATTTTCGCCAGCTGTCTGTGGGGCGACTTCTTTCTCTGCTGGATTCATCGTTGGCTGGCCCGGATGTGATGGGTGGTCTTGTGTGGTCTGCGGCTCACGGCTTGTTGCTGATCCTGGTTTCCGTGGGGCCGACGAACTTGAGGCGCCCGTCGCGCAGGATGAGGATTCGCGTAGTTGCAGCTTTGGCCGCAACGATATGTTCGTTTTCCTGGATCTGGGGCCAGATTTTCAGTTCCAAGTCGCCGGTTTTCCCGTTATAGACGGCTTCACGGCACTGACCGATCTGCACTTTCCCATCGTCGTGTTTCTTTTGCAGTACGACGCGTTTGCCGCGCGCGTAAGCGACCTCGATGCTGTTGCTCTCGAACATCGGATCGGGTGCCGAAGCCGTGCTGTTTCGGTTTTTTTCGCCCGCGGAGTCGGAAGCATGCAGTTCTCCCGTGAAATGAATTTCAAGCTCCTCGCAGTCGATTCGGATTTTCGGGTTATCGAGGACAACTCCGTCGGTGGCGTCTGCAAAAATGGCGATTTTCCGGTTGCCGTCGAACAGGCCGGTGCCGTCCGGTCCGGTAGTGATGACGGTATCGTCGGTTTGCCTCGGCGTGATTTGGGGCGCTTTCCGTGGCTGCGGGCCCGGCACGGGCGGTTCGCTGACAGGCACACTTGCGGGTGTCGGAATATTCAGCGAGAGGCGCTGGGACCCTTCCGTGGAAAGATTGCCGCGGGCTTTTTCCAACGCGGCGCGCGCCTTCGCCGCGCGGGCGGCCTCCTCGGGCGAATCCTTCGCGGTGTCGATGTGCTTGGCGGCCTCCTCGAGCTTGCGATCGAGCTGCTCTGAGGTGGCGGGAATGGCCGCACTTGCCTCGAGAAGCGCATCCACGTGCCGGGTTTTTGCCTCATCAAGTAATTCAAGAGCTTCGCGTAGTTTGCTCGAATGGTCGTCGGTCGCGGGTTGCTCGGTCGCTCCGAGGCTGCCGCACGGAATGAGCGGAGTGGTGGCCAGCAGCAGTGCAGCGAGAATACGGGAGAGCCGGTAGCCTGCCCGCAACTTCACGCGGCTGACGTTGATCATGGTGCCTTGTCTCGGGAGGATCATTGTTGGTTGGTTTCTGTGGTTCGATTCTCGCTGGCAGCCTCGTTATTGGTTGGGGTCGCGGAATTGTTCCTGATTGTCATATGCAGGTTGCCTTGCGCGCGACCGAAATTCTCAGTGCCCTCAAAAAGCATGGTGTCTCCGAGTAGTTCAAAGTCGGCTCGAGAGACCGAGCTGCGGGAAGTGCCCTCGAGAATTCCTGTTTGCAGGTGGTAAATGGCGGTCGGCATTGTGACGACCATTTCCTCGGCCTCCTTGTCGTCGTAACTGATCATGGTGATATCTGTCAATGCGAGGCGTTGATCATCAAGACGCTGCATTTTCGAGGCTCGGATGAGGGAACTGATGCGCGTGCCGCTGTAATTGGGAACCACCACGGATTTCTGTTCATGCCCGACCGGGATGATTTTCGCGATTGCTGCCAGGCCGGAGGAGGAGGTCGCGGCTTTTTCTCCGGTTGTATGATCGGGTGACGATGCTTGCACGGATGCGGATTGTTCGCGTGCATCGCTGGTTTTAGGTGCCATTGCCAGGGTGATCAGAAGAGCAGCCAGAACCGCCAGAGCCGCGCTGCGGAGCAGGCGCTGCGGGGGAAGGTGCTCAGCAGGTGTGCAATGGACGAAGCTGACCTGCATCCTTGCGCGGCTGTTAACGGCTGACGGTGGCATGGATTTCAAGCAGAACCTGCAGGTGGTCGGCCAGGCGGGAGAGCGCAATTTGATTCGGCCCGTCGGAGAGCGCCTTCGAGGGATCCTCGTGGGTTTCAATGAACAGGCCATCGCATCCGGCAGCAACGGCGGAGCGAGCCAGCAAGGGGGCGAGGTAGCCGTCTCCCCCGGTGCTTGCACCCATGCCTCCGGGTCTCTGGACCGAGTGGGTGGCGTCGAACACAACCCTGCAGCCGGCTTCCCGGATCCACGCGAGTGAGCGCATATCTGCCACCAGGTTGTTGTAGCCGAACGTCGTGCCCCGTTCGGTGATCAGCAGGCGTGGATTACCCGAAGAGAGGACTTTTCCGGCGATGTTGGTAACGTCCCACGGGGCGAGAAACTGTCCCTTTTTGACGTTGACCACCTTGCCCGTGGCTGCCGCGGCGAGCAGCAGGTCGGTTTGTCGGCAAAGAAACGCCGGTATCTGGAGAATATCAAGGAATGGCCCGGCTGCGCGGGCTTCCTCGGGGCTGTGGACGTCCGAGCAGCAGGGCATTTCGAATTCCGCAGCCACTTCCGCAAGCAGTGCACAGCCTGCCTCGCAACCTGGACCTCGGAAGGCGTCGACAGACGTACGGTTGGCCTTGTCGTAGCTCGCTTTGAAAACTACCTGGATGCCCAGTTGATCGCGGATTGTGGCGATTTGCTGTGCCATGCGACGCAGGAAATCCGCTGACTCGATGACGCAGGGACCAAGGATGAACAGCAACTGTTTGCCGTCGACGACGATGTCGTCGGTAATGGCGATATCGGGAAGGGCCTCGGTTTTCTCGGAGCTGGGCGAATTCATCCTCTGGCTTGTCTTCTGCTGGTCGGGTAAACTGCCTGCCGTCCCGCGTTGCTGGCAGCACGGATGATACCCTATCTGCGGGGCATGGCAAAAGAAAGAGGGGGTTGCCGGGCAAAGTAATCCGGGCCCTGCGGTTTGAGACGACGCGCTTGGTGGGGGACGGGCGGCTCAGGTTCTCCCGGTGTCCTGCTGCTGACAGTTGGCCAGCGCAGCCTCAAGGGTGAACCCGCACGATGACCGGCTCGTGCGTGCCGAATGTGGTGGCGCAGGCTGCCCGGATTTCTTCTTCCTTCACTGCGCGGATGAGGTCGGGAACCGTTTTGTGGTGGTCGTGCCCGAAGCCATAGAGAGTGTCCAGCGCCATGGTCTGGCAGATTGCCTCCGGGCTTTGCAGGCTGATGGCGTGGCGGCCGAGCACGCTGCTGCGGGCACGTTGGGTCTCCTCTACGGTAAGGCCGGAGGCCGTCAGGTCAGCGATCTCTGCAAGCAGTTCCTGCTCCACAAGTTCCAGTTTTTCAGGCGAGGTGCCGACATAGAAGTAGAACATACCGTGGGTGAAGCCGTGCAGTTGCCCACTGCCGATGAAGTAGCAGAGTCCGAGTTTTTCGCGAATTCGGGTAAACAGGCGGGAGGCCATATTACTGCAGGCCGAGTCGACGAGGTCGAGAGCATGTCTCTGCGGGGAGAGCAGGTTCGGGGAGGGATACGCCACAATTAAGATGGCCTGTTCCTTGTCGAGGTTCAGCTGGTAGTGGCCGGATTCGGGCCGGCAGGGCGGTAGAGAGAGCTCGCCGAGCAGGCTTGTGCCCCCTGTCAGAGCGGAGAAGTGGTCGTGCACCGTTTCGATCATTGCTGCGGGTTCGACATCACCGACGATGCACAGAACGCCGTTGCGGCCATGGGTGATCCGCTCGCGGATCTCGCGCAGGTGCTGGACTTGCAAGGATTCCACGATTTCGTGGGTGCCAACCTGCGGCAGAGCGTAGGGCAGTGAGCCGAAGACCCTGCGCCGGGCCTCCCAGGCGGCGACAGTCAGCGGGTTCTCAAGTTCCGCGGCGATTCGGGCGATTTGGGTGTCCCGCTCGCCGTCAACCAGGGGCTGTGGAAATGCTGCGTTGCCGACCACATCGGCAACAATCTCGAGGGCCATCGGGAGATCCTCGGCAAGCAGCCCGGCACTCACCCCGAAGCTGTTGTTGCCAGAGGATGCGCCGATCGAGCCGCCGGCATTTTCAATTGCATCGGAGATTTCATCTGCGGAGCGCGTCGCCGTGCCCTTGAGGATGGTCGATGCAAGCAGTTGCGAGAGGCCCGCCTGATTCGTGCCATCGGCAAGCAGCCCTCCGCCGAAGGTGAGAGTGGCTGTGGCCAGGGGAACACGGTGATCCTTCCGAACGATCACGCGCAGCCCGTTGTCCAGTGTGGCAAGTTTCTCGAGATGGTTATTGGTGGTTGCCCGGGATGAGCGGGAGGTGCCCTTGTCGGTGCGCTCGCCGCAGGGGCCGCCTTTCGGGCTGAGCGAAGTGGCGCTGAGCTTGTCCTCGACCAGGTAGGTCTGTGCCACCCGTTGGAGATCGGCGGCGGTGACCTGTCGCAGTGCGACCAGATAGTCGCGTCCGAATTCAGGATTCTGAGTCACCAGCCAGTTGCCACCAAGGTCGGAAGCCTGACCGCGCATCGTGGTCAGCGCGTGCAGCTGGTCGCAGAGGGATGCCTTGCAGGCTTTTTCCAGCTCTTCGCCCGCGACCTCCGTCTCCTGCAGCTTGCGGATTTCGGTGAGGATCGATGCTTCCAGGCTGTGACGTTTTTCCGGGTCGCACTGGCCATTGATGAGGAACAGTCCGAGTGGTCCGGGCGTGTAGGCGCAGGCATGAACGCCGTGGGCGACCCGGCCGCGTTGTTTGACTTCCTTGTAGAGGCGCGAACTGTGCCCCTCACCCAGAATCGTGGCCAGGATATCGAGCGCTGGTATGTCGGGGTGCCAGATTGCCGGCAGGTGCCATGCCAGGCAGAGGTGATGGAGCGGCGTCTGAAATTCCTCGTGGCGGTCGCGTCGCCCGAGTTGCGGCGCCTCGGAGGGAACAAGGACGGGCTGGACTGCCCGGCGTGGCCAGTTGCTCGAGGACTGTCTAGCGGACTCGATGACGGCGTCGGCATCAATGTCTCCGACGACAACCAGGAAGCAATTATCGGGCAGGTAGCGCGCGTGGTAGTAGGCGAGCAGATCTTCGCGGGTAATCTGGTTGAAGGTCTCGAGGTGGCCGATGATCGGTTGCCGGAAAGGGTGGGTGCGGAAGGTGTTGGCGAATGTAGCCTTCGAGAGCACCCGGTGGGGGTCATCATTGCCCATCGAAAATTCCCGCCGGATCACCTCCTGTTCGCGGGCGACTTCGGCTTCCGGCATGACCGCGTCCGAGGCGGCATCGATGAGCGCGTCGATCGCCTCCGAGGTCGCATCTGCCGGTGTGTCGATCCAGTAGACGGTGCGGTCGAAGGAGGTGTAGGCGTTGATGTAGCCTCCCTGTTCTTCCACTTGCCGGGCGATCTCGCCGACCTCTCGACGGGAAGTGCCCTTGAAGAGCATGTGTTCGACGAAATGAGAAATGCCTGCTCCGGTCCACGCGCCCTCGTGGATGCTGCCGGTTCGGCACCAGAGCTGAACGCTGGTGATCGGTGAGCAACGGTCGGTCCTGACGATCACCTCGAGCCCGTTTTCCAGGGTCGTGAGTCGATGGGTGAGAGTCGCGTGTTCGGGTTGCATTTCGGGGGGGGGCATCCGCGCGGGAATTTCGAGGGCGAGTGCGGCCGGTCTGGCGGGCGTGTCTTTCCGGTTACACGGATTGATTGACATCCGCCTGCATTCGGGTCAGGGCGGGCTCACGCACAGCTGGAATCGGTCGTGGTTGCGATGGTGGTGGTGGCGAGTTTTTCCCGTGGAAGAAACGGACGCACGAACGCGTCATCGAAATCGTAGAGATCGGCAAAATCATCGATGCTGTCGGTCTCGGTTTTGCCGAAGATACCCTCTTCGATCAGGTTGAAGACGATTTCCCCGATGTCGCGGCAGCAGGTGATACCCCATTCGTTGAAAACCGTGACCGCCATGGGCCCGAATTCGCGCAGGCAGAAGCGGCGGAAGCCCTCGAGAAGTTCCTGCCCGGACACATGGCGGCCGTGGCCGCCATCCTCCGCGCCGTGTTTGAGTGTGAAATCCAGCGAGTCCCTGACCAGTGCGTAGGCCTCGGCGTGGTAGCGTTTGTCGGTAGCCAGGATGGCCTCGACTGCTTCGTCAAAATCGCGTTTCTGCATCATGGTTCAACGTGGTGGCGGGGGCGGTCGGGGTCTCCCCGGAACTCTTGTGGCGCGCATGGTAGCGCACAATGGTTCCGGTGGCCAGCACCAGCACAATGCCGATGATCAGCCGGCGTTCCTGGGATGTGAGGTAGGTGTTCATCGTGGGTCAGCGCCACTCGTCCTCGATGGCGTCGAGGTAGCGGGATATTGCATCGGATCGCGGTTGGATGGGAACCTCGAAGGATTCCATCAGGCGGAGATAGTCGTCGAACTGTGAGCTCACGTGACGGGTCTGGGTGGCCTCGAGATAATCGAGCAGGTGTTCGGATCGCTCTACCCGGGTGAGAACGGATTCCCGCCAGCCTTCGAGTTCGGATAGGTGGGCAGCAAGCTGACGAATGCGCTTGCCCTGAGATGCCGCGGAAACGAGTTCTACATAGGCGGCAATGATCGGCTGGTAGAGTGGGAACGAGCGCAAATTGAGGGCGAGAAGATCCTCGACCTCGTTGAGCAGAATGGCTTCCCGTCGCGGGTGTTCGTCGAGTTCTGCAATGTCCCGCAGGTCGATGCTGCGGCGCAGCGAGGTTGCTGGTGCTTCTGTATTACCTGCCTGGTTCGAGGGCGTAGATCGATTCCTGCCGAGGAGACTGGCGAGCAGGCCCGGTTGCCGTTCGGATCGATCCTGGTCGATGAAGGTGATGGTGAGAATCTCCGCCAAGCGGGTCTCGGTCTGTTTGGCACTGAGCCTCTCGAAGGCGGACCCTTCAGCCAGTGCAGCCATTTCCAGCGCCCACCATTTCGCGATCGCATCCGCGCTGGCATTAAGCTCCGGAAAATATTTTGCGAGCTGCGCACGCGCCGCGAGTTCTTCACGGCCCAGGTTGCCAATAAGTTGTCGCAGGCAGAGTCGACCTTGTCTCTGGCGCTGCAGAGCGTGAACCAGGCCGGTGGAGGACGCCTCGAAAACGCGCCGCGAAAGGCCGTCGAGCCGGGCGTGTTCGCCATCGAGAATAGCGTCGATGTCGAGTGGATTGCCCGCCTTCCAGACGGCTAGAAAGGTATCCGAAGGGCGACCCTCCAAGCGGTAGCGAATGACTCCGACAATTCCGTGGTGAAGCCAGTCCGGGAGAATGCGCTGTCGCCGCTGCTCGATCATCTCAGGATCGGCATGGTGCAGGATGCGCTCGGCAAGAAGCAGACGGATGAGTTCTTCTTCGAGGTGCTCGCGGGAAAAATCGACCGCATCGAGAAAAATCTCGAGCTGCAGTAACCAGCCGCCGAAATCGTAGGGACGAATAATCGCGTGCACCCCACGATCCGGGGCATCCGGGTTCTCGTCATCGCGGACGATTCGGATGACGATCGGGCTGCTCCACTGCATGCTGCCACTCGCCCCGAGGAAGGTGTAGAGCTGCTTTCTGATGGTTTCCGCGAAGATGCAGAATCGCCCGCGCAGGTCGAGGCTGTCGGCGTAGACGACGAATTGGCCCGATGCGCTGGTACTCCTTCGAAGCGCTTCGCCGCCGGTCAGGTTGATGCTGGGAGCCGGGCTTTCCACGGTGTCGGCGGCTGCGGATGCCGGCGGTCCGGGCGGCACCTCTCGAGCTGGGCGCACATCTTGCGCGGCAGCATGCAGGAGCAGGCTGAACGAGAATACCGCAAGGGTCCCGAGTGGAAGGCACTGGGATCGGTTCCAGGAGAGTCTGTGCACGGCTGTCAGAGTATCATACCCTGACGGCGTGGCCGCGTAAATTTCGTTCTGATGCCAGACTTTGTCGGGTATCGGGAATGATTTCAGGGGGCCACGGTGGCGGAGGTGGCCCAGTCCCCATTGCAGCTGGCGCATGCCGGGTATCCGTGGATATTCGCCCCGGATGGAAGTGGATTGGGAACATTGGCAACCGGGAGTGCGCGCGAACCTGCTTTTCGTGGTGCAAGGCGGGCAAATCCTGCTGATTCGAAAAAAGACCGGTTTCGGAGCGGGTGGCATCAATGGACCGGGCGGCAAGCTGGAGCCCGGGGAGACCGCCGTGGAGGCCGCGGTGCGGGAAGTGCGCGAAGAGCTGACGATCGTGGTCCATGATCCCGAAGACATGGGAGAACTCTGTTTTCAGTTCGTCGATGGCCTGGCGATGCATGTCCAGGTGTTCCGCTCGAACTGTTACGAAGGAGAGCCGGTCGAGACGGTTGAAGCAAAGCCCCTCTGGTATGACCTCGAATCGATCCCGTTCGATGAGATGTGGGAAGATGATCGCTACTGGTTGCGGGAGATGGTCGATGGCAGGCGGTTCTCCGCTCGCTTCATCTTTGAGGAACGATCGATGCTCTGGAAGGAAATAGACTGGCTCGACAGGGTGGAAAGCTGGGCCCGGGCGCATCACGGAATCCACCATGGGCGCGGTCCGGTGGGGTAGCCGCAGGGTGCGTCACCGTTCGTATTCAGGCTGGACTGTCCTTGTCGCCTACCGCCGCATGCTTGATCGCCGCGAGGCACCACAGGTATTCCCGTTCGATCTGGTCGACGACGTGCCCTGCGCGTAACTCCTCGGGCAGGACTTCCCAGGTGTAGGTTTCCATCTCGAGGTGCTGGCAGGCATCTGGGTTGCGTTGCAGCCACGCCAGGGTCTTCTCGATGTGCTCACGGGTGTCGCCGAAGAGGAATTCCGGGTGGGCGTGGATCGGGATATGAAAGTGAACGCGCCACTCCTCACCGCGATCCTCGTTCCGACCCTCCGGCCCGAGCTCGGCAAGAGCATCGGGCAGGTCGCGAAAACGGCGAAGAGGGAGATCGTCGCCAAAATGCACGATGACCTGGTGGAGGTAGGTGTCCTCGGTGAACTCGTGCAGGCGTTGCAAGGCCTCTGCCGAGGGTTGCAGTCGCAGGGCGGAACTCAGGTGGATCTTGCTCAGTCGGATTCCATGATCAGTGAGCTTCTGCAGGGCATGATCCGCCTCCTCGAACTCCACGGCCAGGTGGCAGGTGTCGTAGTTGATGCCGACGGTAGTGAGGACCGAGCTGTCGCCCTTACAGTGATCGAGCAGAAGACCAAAAAATTTCAGGGCCTCGCCCGTGGTTTCGATCAGTCCGAGAGGCTCGGGCTCGATACCCAGGTGCAGGTCCTGTCCGGTGCGTTCGCGCAGTGACTCGACATGCCGCCGGCAGGCATTGATGTGCGAGAGGATCAGCTCGAGGCCCGTGGCGTCGATACCGAATTCCTTGAAAGAACCGGGCAGCGTGCTGACACTGCCGGCCATGCCCGCAGGCAGCAGGGCGGAGAGAATATCGAAAAGTTGATTGGTGTAACGCAGGCGCTCCTGCGATGTCCAGTCCGGGCGGTAGACCTGCTCTTTGACCCGGGTGCCATGGAATTTCCCATAGGGAAATCCGTTGATGGTGAACACGTAACAGTTTTCACGCTCGAGCCACTTCTGAAAGGACGCGAGGACATCGGGTTGCGCCAGTTCGTCGGCAGCCTGGGCACTCAACCGGAGGCCGATTCCGAAGCGCTGAGCGGGGCAGACACGATCGCGCACAGCCAGTGTGTGGGTTTGCAGGTTCTGCAAGGTCTCCGGCCACGATTCGCCGCGGTGAATATTGCTGCAGTAGGTGAGTTGATGGCCGTGGTCGAGTTCCATGGTCGCGGGGCAGGGTGGCGGAGGTCGTCAGCGCTTGCAATGGTGAAGGTGGCGGTATCGGGGTTTCAGTCTGGTCCCTGCAGGTGTAGGAT
>JBDQJG010000091.1:0-12049 GCA_040263955.1 Verrucomicrobiales bacterium | reverse complement strand
GTCGCAACGCTGGTCTCGTATTTCTGTCCCCGCGGGTAGCGGGTTTCCGCGATGAGTTTGAGCCCGTGTTTTTGCAGGCCGAGGATCGTTCCCTCGCGACCGTCGGCGCCGTAGGCATCGTCCTGAACGAAGATTCCGATCTTTTTGCGGCCAAGGGCCACGTAGGCATCAACCATGGCGGCGGTTTCCTGGCGATACGAGGCCCTGACATTGAATACCGCCGGCGCGTAGGGGGCAGTGCGTTGCGCCTGCGCCCCGGTGAAGCTGCCGAAGTGAAAGAACGTCCCGGTCTCGTAGTGTTCCAGCACGACGGGCAGAAACTTGACCATGGTCGGTGTTCCAACCGACCAGCCGCTGTTGAACACGCGGTCCTCCATGATCAACTTCGTGAGTGCGGGCGCGGCGCTGTCCGCCTCGTAACGATCGTCTGAGAGCACCAGGTTGATGGTGCGTCCATGCACGCCGCCACCGGCATTCGCCTCCTGGAAGGCCGTCGTTGCGCCGCGCCACATTTCAATGCCGAGGCCGGCGGAGGGGCCACTGAACACCGCATTCATGCCGACTTGTATCTCGGTCGGTGTCACTCCTGGGTTGGAGGGATCCACATCGGGGGACGTGGAGGAAGCGGCATCCGATGGCGGTGAGGGCTGGTTGGTGCATCCGACTGTGGCCAGTGCCACGATGCAAAATGTGAGAAGTGCTTTCATACTGCGGAGTGTCTCAAGGGTTGCCTGTTGCGTGGGTTTGTTGTGCTGCAGGATGGGTTGCCTACCCCGCCGGGATGAATTCCCAGATCAGGCAGGAGACGGCGAAGCCGACGTATACGATCGAGCCGATGATCATCATGACCGTGCACAGTTGTCCGGGCCGCGCGGAGACTGGCAGGAACTTGCGATTGCAGATCAGCAGCAGGGGAACATAAATGGCCATGGCAAAGCCCCCGATGTAGGCAGCATTGAAGAGGAAACCGAGCTCGCTTACACCGCGGGCCTCCATGACGTAAGTGATCACGCAACCGGCGATCATCCAGATTGCGGCGATCAGCACATACCACCAGCTGACATTGCGCTTGCGGGCGAAGTTGAAGTTGGTCGAGAGCATGTCGGCAATGGAACGGGACACGCCGTCGATCAGGGCGAGCTGGGTCCCGAACAGCGTGGCCACACCGACGAGCAGAAAAATCGTGCGGCCGGTCGGTCCCCAGACCTCGCCGAGGATCTGCGCTTCATCCCAGATCAGGGTGCCGCCCTCCGGGATGATTCCGCGCGGGTGCAGGACGGCGAGTGCCCCGAAAATGAACAGGATGATCGTCACCGTGTTCAGAGCCCAGAAAAACAGCAACTGGTCTTTCTTGACGTAGTTCCACCAGGCGCGGAATCGCAGCACATTCTGCTCGGTTTCCTCGAAGCGGAAGCCGGTGGAGGGGACTTTTTCGCTTCTTCCACGCAGCGGATTTTCCATGGAGGGAATGTGCGCGCCCATGCCGATCTGCTTGTCGCGCAGGTAGAAGCTGTAAAACAGGTTCGCCGTACCGCCTGCACCCGCGAACACGATGGCAATGAACATCTGCTTGACGCTCAGATCCGCTGGTTTGTAGCCAAAATTCACCGCGCCGCGGAACAGACTGCCCCAGGTGTCGGCAGTGCCGACTGCGAAGGCAACGAGGATCAATCCGATGGTGACGATGAGTACCAGCAACTCGATGGACTTTTCGACCGAACCGTAGATCACCTTGGGGCCGAACAGCAGCAGGGCGCACGCGGCGAAGGTCACGATTGTCCAGAAGGTATCGCTGCCGAAGCCTTGCGGCCCGACCAGCAGTGCCTTGAGCGCAAGGCCACTGGCGCGCCCCCACCCGGGCGCGATCCACGAAAACACGGTAAGGAAAATGAACAATGGGGCGAATCCTCGCCATACGCGCGCGAACCCGGTGAACACGGTTTCACCAGTGGCAATCGTCCAGCGCCCGACCTCGAGGTTGATCCACATCTGCAGGAACACTCCCAGCAGGGCTGCCCAGACGATTTCCGCCCCGAACTCCGCAACCAGTCGCGGCCAGATGATGATTTCCCCGGCCCCGATCGAGAGGCCGACCAATACCGCACCCGGCCCGGCCATTTTCCAGAAGCCAAGTTTGCACGCCGGCATGTCGGCGCGCTCGAACTCCTTGAGTTGCTTGAAAACCGCCATTTGAGACTTTCAGCAACGTCAGCATCCCTGTCAACGCCTGTCGTTGCCGGGGTTTCGGCCGGCTGATTGTTTGCAATGAGGGTTGGGAATACCTCCGAGCGATGGAATCGAGGCATAAGACAGGTGTGCGAATCCCTGCTTGCTTCCTGTAATTTTAAATCCTACTATTCCCATCGGAATATAGATGATTGAATGACTGTGCTTTGCCAAGATGTGTCCCAAATTGCCGAAATCGCAAGGCAACTGGAGGGTGTCGACGCCCGCAAACGCGTGGAGTGGGCGAGTGAACACTTTCCCGGAACGCTTATCATGTCCTCGAGTTTCGGCGCGCAGGCAGCGGTGACCCTGCACCTCGTTCACGAGGTCAATCCCGCCATTCCGGTAGTGCTGGTGGATACCGGGTATCTGTTTCCGGAGACCTACCGTTTCGTTGATCAGTTACAGGAAACGATCGGTTTTGACCTGCGGGTGTTTCGTAGTCCGTTGAGCCCGGCATGGCAGGAGGCCAGGTATGGCAAGTTGTGGGAGCAGGGGCTCGAAGGGCTCGAGCAATACAACCAGATGAACAAGGTGGAGCCGATGGAGCGGGCAATCAGGGAACTGGGTGCCGCGGCGTGGATTGCCGGCCTGCGGCGGCAGCAGTCCTCGACGCGTTCCGGGCTGCCGGTGCTCGTTCGGCAGCATGGGTGCGTGAAGATCCACCCGGTTATCGACTGGTCCGACCGGGATGTGTATGATTATTTGAAGGCGAATCATTTGCCCTATCATCCCCTGTGGGAGGAGGGGTATGTCTCGATCGGGGATTGGCATACCTCGCATAAACTGACCGAGGGCATGGGGCAGGAGCAGGCGCGTTTCTTCGGTCTGAAGCGGGAGTGCGGGCTCCATGAGGGAATTGATTTCTCTATTTGATGCGCGCTGCGCTCTCACGATTCCGGTTGTCCCAAATATCGTCTTTATGGAAATACCCAAGGCTCTCAGTTCATGACGAACAGTCCCGAACATATTTTTCCTGAATTCTCCAGGATGCTCGGCCGCGATGCCAAGGAGGCGCTGCTCGGTCAGCGCGGTGTGGTGGTATGGCTCTATGGGCTATCGGGCAGCGGCAAATCGACGCTCGCCAATGCGCTGGAGCGCAGGTATCACGCGGCCGGGCGACTCACGCAGATCCTCGATGGTGATAATATCCGCAGCGGCTTGAATGCCGACCTGGGATTCACGGAAGAGAATCGCAGTGAGAACATCCGCCGTATTGCAGAAGTGGCGAAGCTGTTCAAGGAAGCGGGGATCATCACGATTACGTCCTTCATCACTCCGCGGGAGGATCTGCGCGAGCAGGCTCGCCGAATTATCGGAGCTGATGACCTGGTAGAGGTCTTCGTCAAAGCGGATTTCGAGACCTGTGCCCGGCGGGATGTGAAAGGGCTATACGCCAAGGCGGCTGCCGGTGGCGTCAAAAATTTCACCGGTAAGGACCAGGAATTCGAGGAGCCGCAGGCTCCCGATATCGTGTTGGATACGGACCATGAGTCGGAGCAGCAGTCACTTGCCCGTCTCGAGGAGTTTCTCGAACAGCGCCTTGCGCTTTGATACGTTGACAGTGTCCCGCTGATTGTTTTATTCGCAGTTTTTTGTTTTCCGGATAACCAGGCAAGTTTCATGCAATCCTATCGCGTCCCCCACATCACGCAGCTCGAATCCGAGGCGATCTATGTTCTTCGTGAAACTGCTGCGCAGTTCGAGAACCCCGCGTTGCTCTTTTCAGGTGGCAAGGATTCCATCGTCATGGCGCACCTTGCATGGAAGGCGTTTTATCCGGCCAAGCTGCCATTTCCTCTCGTGCATGTCGATACGGGGCATAATTTTCCCGAGACAATGGCGTATCGGGACGCGTTCGTTGAGCGGATCGATGCCCGCCTGGTAGTGGGCCTGGTGCAGGATTCGATCGACCAAGGCAAGGTAAAGGAGGAGACCGGTCCCACCGCCAGTCGCAACGCGCTGCAGACGGTGACCCTGCTCGACACCATCGAGGAAAACGGTTACGATGCCTGTCTTGGTGGAGGTCGTCGTGACGAGGAAAAGGCACGTGCCAAGGAGCGGTTCTTTTCGCATCGGGACGATTTCGGCCAGTGGGACCCGAAGAACCAGCGGCCGGAATTGTGGAATATTTTCAATGCACGCAAGCAGGTAGGCGAGCATTTCCGGGTTTTTCCCCTCTCCAATTGGACGGAGATGGATATCTGGCAGTACATCAAGGCGGAGGGCATCGACCTGCCGTCGCTGTATTTCTCGCATGAGCGCGAGGTGGTGGAGCGGGGTGGTTCGCTGCTTGCAACTTCGGAGTTTGTCGTGCCGCAGGAAGGGGAGGCAGTTTCGAGGCGCGTGGTGCGATTTCGCACCATAGGAGATATGACCTGCACGGGGGCAGTGGAGTCGAACGCGGCGGATCTGGATGCTGTTATCCAGGAAGTGGCGGCTGCGCGCCAGACGGAGCGGGGCACCCGCGCGGATGACCGCCGCTCGGAAACTGCGATGGAGGATCGCAAGAAGGAAGGATATTTCTAAAAGTATCGCCGGGGATTTCGCAGCTTGGTGCCGCGATGTCCCGTGCAGGAACCACCCTTTGACCAGTTACCCGGTTTATTTCATGAGCACGACCACTGATAATGCCCCCCAGTCCAGCGAGGGTTATCTCGATATGGACCTGTTGCGGTTCACCACGGCGGGTTCCGTCGATGACGGCAAGTCGACGTTGATCGGTCGGCTCCTGTATGACTCGAAGAACACCTTCGAAGACCAGATGGCCGCTGTGGAGGCGTCCAGCCAACGGCGTGGAGATGCGAATGTGAATCTTGCATTGCTGACCGACGGGCTGCGGGCGGAGCGCGAACAGGGTATCACCATTGACGTGGCCTATCGGTATTTCGCCACCCCGAAGCGCAAGTTCATCATCGCGGATACCCCCGGACATATCCAGTACACCCGCAACATGGTGACCGGGGCGTCGACCGCGGACCTGGCAATCATCCTGATTGATGCCCGCCACGGGGTGGTCGAGCAGACCTGCCGGCACTCGTTCATCGCCAACCTGCTGCGCATCCAGCATGTGGTGTTGGCAGTCAACAAGATGGACCTGGTTGAGTATTCGGAAGACGTGTACACGAAAATCGTCCGTGACTACAAGGACTTCGCTTCACGGTTGGACAACCTGATCGACATGACATTCATTCCGATCAGCGCGCTCAAGGGCGACAACGTGGTGGAGAAGTCGCAGGAGATGCCCTGGTACCAGGGTGCGTCTCTGCTGTATCACCTGGAGACGGTCTACGTGGCTGCGGGACACAATCACGTGGAGGCACGGTTTCCCGTGCAGTGGGTGATCCGGCCGCAGTCCGATGAGCACCACGACTACCGGGGTTATGCAGGCCGGGTCGCCGGCGGGGTCTTCAAGCCGGGTGACGAGGTGCAGGTTCTGCCCTCTGGATTCAGTTCGAAAATCGACAGGATTACCACAGCGACGGGGGACCTGAGCGAGGCATTTCCGCCGCTTTCCGCATCAATCACGCTGACGGATAATATTGATATCAGTCGTGGGGACATGATCGTCAAGCCGGGGCGGCCACCACGGGTTGGACAGGATATCAATGCCATGATCTGCTGGTTTTCCGAGCGGGCGCTTGTCCCGAAGGGTAAGTATTACCTCAGGCACACTACCAGGGAGGTGAAAGCGATGGTGACCGAGATCGCCTACAAGATCGATATCAACACGCTGCACAGGATCGAGGACGATCATGAGTTCCGGCTCAATGATATCGGCAGGATCTCGGTGCGCACTTCTGCTCCGCTGTTTTACGATAGTTATCGCAAGAATCGGATCACCGGCAGTTTCGTTTTGATTGATGCGATCACCAACGAGACGGTAGCCGCCGGTATGATCGTTTGAGCCGTGTTCGGGGTGCGGGGTGCGGGTGTGGTGGCGCAACGGTGAGACGCCTCGAGAAGAGAGCCCGACATGCGACATGCGACATGCGACATGCGACGTGCGACGTGCGACGTGCGACGTGCGGGGAGCGAGATGTGAGCCGTGGCTGTGAGGAAAGGTAAATTTACGGTTCCCTGCGGCCTGCGATGGAGATAAGGTGCCTGATGCGAAGGAGTTTATCAGTTACCCGATGGTCGCATCTATTCGCCTGTCTCTGGCTGTATGGATCATCGGTGACGACGGTGGCCGGGCAAACGGCCGCCGAGGCGGAGCTGGTTTCGCCGGATGTCGGGGAGGAGAAAGAAGAAAAAGTCAGCCAACGTCCCGAAATGGATCGGGTGTATGCGGCGTGGCGTGCTGCCATGGTCAGTCGTGATGTGAGTGCTTGGGATAAGGTGACCGCGACATCGAGAAAGGTGGCGACCAGAAATCTGATCATCTCGCAGAAGCATCCATTTCCTGAGTCGCTGTTCACCATACCCATACGCCCGCCCTCCGTGCTTCAGCTTCGCTTGCTAGATGAGCAGGTGGTTGGTAACCGCGCTCAACTGTTCTACTTCGGGAAGGTGGACATGGGCGTGGGAAACGAGCGGGTTATTCCCGACAATCTGTTGATTCTGCGATTCATCAGGGAAAAGGAAAAGTGGCTGTTTGACTCCACGCAATTCGTCAACCTGCAAGGCAGTGAGAACGAACGCGCCAAGCTGGCGGCGGGCGACCTGTCGCCCCTTTCAGAGGGTGATTTCGAACTTCCGGAGGAGGATCCCGTTGTCCCGAAGTTGGTTGCGATTCCCGACTACGTGGGTCACCTGCAGGTTACGCTGCGGGGGTTCCGGGTTCGGCTGCAGGTCAATGGGCTCGATTGTGGAACGGTGGAGAATGCCAATGTCACCAACCTGGTGATCGGCGGGTTTCACAAGGGAGGCAATGATTTGCGCGTTGATGTGGAGCGTTTACCTCTGGAGGATGAAAGTAAGCGTTTCTTCACGATCAACGCTTTCGTGATGACCGGAAAATCCGATAATCCAAGGGCCCGGATTTTTCATTACCAGCCGGATGATGTGCAGGCTGTTGCGGAACGAATTGCGACGCAGATCTGGGCCAATGCGATCACGATCCGGGGGAAGCCTGAAGCGGGTGGGTCGCAGTAGGGCGGTATTCGTAATCGGACGGCGGGAAGAACCAGGCAGGTCGAGTGGCTGCTTTGGTTGTTTTCCGGATGTGAGAACAGCGCGCGGAAATCTGTTAGCAATGTGCTTCTCAGGGCGAAGCGATCTGGGCCTGGATGGATGAAATGAGTTCGGGGTCCTCGTCGAGTGCGGCCAGGTAGTTCGGATATCTTGGGTCCCAACCCAGAGACTGCAGCTTCGCCGAACTCACCGCCTTGTTCGTCCATCCGCGCTTGCCATTGGGATCGGGCTTTTTTCGGGGAGGAAGCCCGCCGCCGAAACGGGAGACCAGGCCGCGGTAGATTTCTCCCTGGGTCATCGGGTGGCCGTCCGAGAGGTGAAAGAGTTCTCCGCGGGCAGTGTCTCTGCAGTTGAGCAGGAAGACGATGCCGCTTGCGGCATCGTCGCGATGGATCTGGTTTACAAGGCGTCCGTCCGGCAGTTCTCCATCGGGACCTTCGGAGTCGATCCCGGCTTCCCCGAGCAGGAATCGCTTTAAGAGAACCGATCTTCCGGGCCCGTAGAGTCCTGAACAGCGGGCTACTGTGCCCGAGTGACGAAGCACCAGATCTTCTGCCTGCAGGAGAATTTTTGCCGTCTCCCGGTTGCTTGTGGTCGGCGAACGCTCGTCTACCATGGAACCGTCGACTTGGGGAAGGACGCTGGTGCTGCTTACAAGCAGCAGGAACTTTGGCGCGAGGATCTTGTGCAGCATGGATGTCGCCTCGATAAAAATCCGCTGGTAGGCTGTGCTATCGCCATGCCCGGAACTCGCACAGTGAATGACAGCCTCGATATCACCTAAGCTCGAGCGGATGCTCTCGAGGTCATCGGGGTTGGTAAGATCGCATTTCCTGATCCCGGACCGTGACTGCTTGCCCGGGTAGTCACGCCGAAGTCCCAGGACATTGTATCCTCGGGCGCGGAGTTGGCGCAGAATTTCCGTGCCCAGGTAGCCTGCGCCGGCGATGAGGATAGTGCCCTGCGAATGTGGTGGGCTGTCCGGGTGCGTCGAGGTATTGGAACCGACAGTCGTCATTGCCGCGATACGTCGATCCCGAGTGGAAGATTTGCCGGTTGGCGATTTTCAGAATACCCCGGGCTGTTCCGGCGCGCGGGCGCCCCATTGTCATCGAGGCGGATTCGATTAGCCTCGTAGTATGCGACGAGACCGTCGATGACTCCCTCCACGTATTCCCGGTAGATACTCTTGTGCAGCTTGTCGCCCACGAGGGTTCGTCCCACGAAGTAGCCTTTGGCAAGTCGGCGGTGGACGTCGAGATTGTTCATGACGAAGGGCTCAAGATACATCACCGGGCAACTGTAGAGGCGGTTTGCAAGCAGGTTCCTGGCGTAGATGTAGGGATTCGAACTGACGCTTCGTGCGTTGTCACCGGGATAGATGTAGGGTGGCAGGCCGGTGGTTTTCGCAAGTGCCGGAGCCACGGCTTCCGCCAGCGCGATTTCCTCGATGTGGATGCCGGCGAGCAGGCGTTCGAGCATCTCAAATCGAGTATCGTCATGAGCCAGTTCGCCGAGACTGTAGCCGCCGTTGACAAGCACGTGGAGATGGTTGGTCTCGACGAGTTCGGGTGTTGTCGGGTCGCCCCACGGTTCGGCATTGAAGTGCAGGCAGAGAACGATATCCGGCTGAATGCGATCATTGATTTTTCGAGCTCTTGCCCGGATTTCTGAGGTTCGGTAGAAAAGTTTCTCTGCTTGCCAGCGAATCGAGAAGATGCGCTCAGGATCCTCCGGATCTGCGTAATCGCGCTCCGGCGTGGTGATACCCTTGCTGCGTAGAAGGAGGCGTGCGCGACTCTCCATCGTATGCGGTCGTTGCTCGGTGACCGGTTGGTTGTTTTCGCGCACAAGGGTCACTTCGGCCCCCAGGCTCTCGAGTCTTGGCGCCAGTAGGTTGGCCACGAAAAGAGTCAGGTCTCCCTCCTGGATGGGCATTGCCTGACCGACGATGAAGGAGCGTTCTTCCATCGATGCCCATTCTCCTCCGATATGACCCGGATCGATGGCGATCTTCAAACCGGTCAGTATCGGGGCTTCGGGCGCCAGTGGGGGTAATTCCGAGGCTTTGCGCCAGAATCGCCGTGGTCTGTTTGCGGGCTCCTCGCCGATTGGAAGAAACTCGAGACGATAGAAACTGTCGTTTTCTCCCATCCTGCGAATCGAGGCCGCAGCGGGTTGAATTTTGATGGTGGATTTCCAGGATTCGCCATCGGTGTAGATGGTTTCGAGGGCAGATTCAAATTCTTCCAGGGTTATCGTACGCTGGAAGGCATCGAGCCAGTTCCACTCGGGCTTTGACCCCAGCGGACTGATCTGCTGGGCGCGTGCCTGGGTGCACAGGGCACAGAGCAGCATGATGCAGTTGACTGCTGTGGCTTTGGAAAGTCGTCTCATGCTTGTATTGACCTTGGCGTTCGGGCGTGTTTAGAGGGGGAAGTTCTTTTCAACATTCAACCACGATCCTCGCCGCTTGTTCATGACCTCTCAAGATCGTTTTATCCGGTTACTGTTTCTCGGTGATATTGTCGGCAAGGGCGGACGTTCGGCAGTGATCGCCGAGTTGCACGATCTTCGCAAGGAATTGCAGGCGGATTTCGTTGTCTGCAATGGTGAGAATGCGGCCGGGGGCAGGGGAATTACACCTAAAATCGCCATCAGCCTGATGCGTGCCGGGGTAGCGGTTATTACCTCTGGCGATCACATCTGGGATCAGAGGGAGATTGTCTCCTACATTGATACCGAACCGCGGTTACTCAGGCCGATCAATTATCCAGAAGGTGTGCCGGGGCAGGGAACCATCGTGTTGGAGACCCCGAAGGCCAAGGTTGCAGTGATCAATGTGCAGGGCCGCTCCTTCATGCGTGCAGTCCTCGACAATCCGTTTCACGAGCTTGATCGCGCTGTTGCCGATTTGCGCCGTGTGACGCCGGTGATTTTTGTCGATGTCCATGCGGAAACCACCAGCGAGAAGATCGCCATCGGCCGCTATCTTGATGGTCGTGTTTCCGCGGTGGTTGGAACGCACACGCACGTGCAGACAGCGGATGAGCAGATCCTGCCAGGCGGCACGGCCTTCCTCTGCGATGCGGGCATGTGCGGTCCGGATGAATCGGTCCTCGGTCGCGCAGTCGACCCTGTTGTCGCCAACTTTCGTGATGGTGTGCCGAGGCGCTTTCCAGTTGCCAGAGGAGATGTGAGGATCTGCGGCGTCCTGGTCACTGTGGAGACGAGTACTGGAATGGCTTGTTCGATCGAGCGGCTCAACCGGCTCGTTTCGTGCTCGGATTGACAGCGATTCCGGGCACTTTGTCTGGTCTGGACATACCAAATAAAAAAGCGAACAAAACTGTAAAATATATGCTTTGACAGCATGAGCCTTATCGGTAGGTTCCACTCCCTTTTGCCCCTGTCGGCATGCTCATGGTTCGCTGGAATTCTGGCGGGTGATGAGCGGCCGATAAGACAAAAGCAACCTCCCTGAGGGTGAAACCTCGGTGTATTGCTCGTGTAGCTCAGAGGTAGAGCACTTCCTTGGTAAGGAAGAGGTCACGGGTTCAATTCCCGTCACGAGCTCCAGGTTCAGGAAACAACAACAACATCTCCCAAAAGCATCCTAATCAACTAGTCAGATGGCCAAAGCATCATTCGAACGAAACAAGCCCCACGTGAACGTTGGCACTATCGGTCACGTCGATCACGGCAAGACAACCCTCACAGCAGCGATCACCATGACGCTCGCCGATTTAGGTTTCGCTGAAAAGCGTAACTATGACGAGATCGACGCTGCCCCCGAGGAGAAAGAGCGTGGCATTACCATTTCTACCGCTCACGTCGAGTATGAGACGGAGAATCGTCACTACGCCCATGTGGATTGCCCGGGTCACGCCGACTACGTCAAGAACATGATTACCGGGGCTGCCCAGATGGATGGTGCGATTCTGGTGGTCAGTGCCGCCGACGGCCCGATGCCACAGACTCGTGAGCACATCCTGCTCGCCAGACAGGTGGGGGTTCCCGCACTGGTTGTCTTCCTTAACAAAGTTGATCAAGTCGATGACGAAGAGCTCCTGGATCTCGTCGAGATGGAAATTCGCGAACTGCTGAGTCAGTATGAGTATCCTGGTGATGATATCCCGATCGTGAAGGGTTCCGCCCTCAAGGCGACCGAAGGAGACGCCGAGCAGCGGGAAAACATCATGAAGCTCATGCAGGCAGTGGATGACTACATTCCGCTTCCGGAGCGCCCGATCGACGGAGACTTTCTTATGCCCGTCGAGGACGTGTTCTCTATCGAAGGTCGTGGCACGGTTGCCACGGGCAGAGTTGAGCGCGGCATCGTCAAGAAGATGGAAGAAGTCGAAATCGTCGGCATTCGTGACACCACGAAGACGACCATTACCGACATTGAGATGTTCAGGAAGCTGCTTGATGAGGGCCGTGCCGGCGATAATGTCGGACTGCTTCTGCGTGGAACCAAGAAGGAGGACATCGAGCGTGGCCAGGTGATTGCCAAGCCGGGTTCCATTACTCCACACAAGAAGTTCAAAGCCGAGGTTTACGTTCTTTCCAAGGATGAAGGTGGGCGTCACACACCTTTCTTCTCCAATTATCGCCCGCAATTTTATTTCCGCACCACGGACGTGACCGGAAGCATCGTGCTTCCAGATGGCGTGGAAATGGTGAT
>JBDQJG010000090.1:0-12086 GCA_040263955.1 Verrucomicrobiales bacterium | reverse complement strand
TTTTTTGGCCTGCCGGTTGGCATCTTGGTGGACTGCGATCAGCGTGGGCACACCCTTACCCTCGGTGAACTGTCGCCGCACGATGTGTCCGGGTCCCTTGGGCGCGACCATGATGACGTTGACGTCTTCGGGCGGGGTGATGGTCTTGAAATGGATGGCGAAGCCGTGGGAGAACAGCAGGGTCTTGCCCTTGGTGAGATTGTCCCTGATGTCGGCCTCGTAGACGCCGGCGGCCGAAGTGTCTGGAACGGCCAGGAAGACGACGTCAGCGGCTTTCACCGCATCGGCCGTGTCCATCACCTTGAAGCCGAGTTTTTCGGCGACAGCGCGTGATTTCGACTTCGCATAAAGGCCGATGATGACTTTCTGGCCGCTCTCCTTGAGGTTGAGCGCGTGGGCGTGCCCCTGTGAGCCGAAGCCGATGACGGCAAGGGTCTTGCCTTTCAGGTTGGAGAGGTCGGCGTCTTTTTCGGTGTAGACTTTGGCTGCCATGGTCGTTGCTTGGAAGAAGATTAGTGTTGATGGAAGTTCTGCGGTATCTGCCGCGGATACAGGGGCGCAATGATGGCTCGGCAGGATAGCAGGGTCAACTGCTTATCTCTTTGCCCGCTGTCTCTGCTCGGCTTGTGAAAATCACCGGGCTGTCTCCGGGCGGTCGAAGGGAATGCATTTTATCGCAGCAGGCGATGACCTCGCCCGCCGCCTGATCGACTTCTTCCATGGTATTGTAGCGGGAGAAGGAAAAGCGAATGCTGGCGGCAGCTCGCTTTTGGTCGAAGCCCATGGCGGAAAGAACATGCGAGGCGTTGAGGGCGCCGGCGTGACAGGCTGAGCCGGCAGAGCAGAAAATGTTGCGCTCGTTCAACAGGATCAGCAGGCCCGCTGAGTCGATGCCGGGCAGGTGGAGGTTCGAGGTGGTCGGCAGGCGTCGATGCGGGTGTCCGTTGATCTCCGTGCCTGCGATGGTATTGAGCAATCGGTTTTCGAAGTGGTCGCGCAGCTCCCGGACCGATGCCTTTGCGTTTCCGAGGTGTTGCAGCATGTGTGCGGCTGCTTCTCCCATGCCGACAATGGATGCGACATTTTCGGTGCCTGCGCGGTGGCCTGATTCCTGGCCGCCGCCCGTCAAGAGAGGTTGAAAACGCACCCGGCGTGAACAGAACAGCAGACCGACCCCCTTCGGTGCGTGAAACTTGTGGCCGGAGAGGCTGAGCAGGTCGATGGCAGTCGCGGAAAGGTCGATAGGTATTTTTCCCGCTGCCTGCACCGCGTCGGTGTGAAACAGTGCTCCGCATTCACGAGCGATGGCGGCGGCCTCGGCGATCGGGTTGATCACGCCTGTTTCGTTGTTGGCCCACAGGATTGAAACCAGCGCGGTTTCACCTGGACGGATGGCGCTGCGCAACTCCTCGAGATCGATCAGTCCCGTGGTGTCGACGGGTATCCGCGTGATCTCGATATCGCCGCGCCGCTCGAGTCGCTCACATGGCTCGAGGATCGCGCTGTGTTCGGCGGTCGTGGTGACGATATGGCGGCGTTCCGGGTGAGTGGCCAGCGCCGATGCGATCGCGGTATTGTTCGATTCCGTACCGCAGCTGGTGAAGATGATTTCTTCCGGCTTGGCAGCGATGAGCGAGGCACATTGTTCTCTGGCTTGTCGGAGCGCGTTCCTGACCGGCTCGGCGATGCGGTAGGCGCTCGATGGGTTTGCAAAGTGCTCGGTGAGGAATGGCAGCATCGCCTCGACAACCTCTGGAGCGATTCGGGATGTGGCGTTGGAATCGAGATAAATCATCGCTATCCGGTGCTGCCGGTGTTGATCGTTCCGCCGGAGGCGGCGGGATTGTGCTTGCGCTTATGTTCGGTAAAGCCCGAGTGCCTGGAGTCCTGCCGAGAGCATATCCCCGGCGCTGTTCCGGTATGGGCGTGGGGGGGTCAGAACGCGCCATCCCCTCTGGGCTCCGTAGGCGCGAAATCGCGCAGATGGATGAATCTGGGTGTTGTTTTCGTCGGGACAGAGCGAGAGGAGCGGAATGTCGCTGCTGGAGTCCGAGTATCCGTAGGAGTCGGGAATGGGGACAGGGTTGTCGGGATCGATGTCAGTGGGGAGAATGTCTGCCATGCGGCGGAGTTTGGCGGCACGCTTGTTGTTTTCGCCGGTGATGGTGGGACGAAAGGGAACGTGGCTCAGGCCGTCGAGTTCGACGGGCGTGGCATAGCAGAGGTCGAAGCCGAATTCCTCGGCGATGGCGCGGGCATAGAAGTCAGGGCTGGCGCTGTTGAGGACGAGCAGCCGTCCCTCCTGTTTATGCCGCGCGATCTCGGCGAGCACCTCGGGATAGGCGCTGGCGCGGGCCACAGTGCGGGCGAAGTCCTGGCAGTAGGACTCGAGGCGTGCAGTCGGCATGCGCCAGAGATAGGTGAGGAAGGCGCGCTTGAGCGAGCGGGTATCGACCAGTTTGCAGGCGGCGAGGATGGCGAAGGGGGCGAAACAAAGAAGATACAGCCGCCGCAGTGGTTCCTTTTTCAGGATGTAGTTGCAGAACAGGGCCTGGGTGTCGTGGGGAAGGATGGTGTGGTCGAGATCGAAGAAGGCGAATCCAGAGCATCGTTTGCACGGTTCTTCAGGTGTGGAGAGGTCGGCCATGGCGGGATAGGGGCTCTGCGGGTGGGGTTCTCAGAGGGGGCTCAGTGTTTCCATCGGTGTTGTCGGCAGCCGATGAACGCGGCAATCAGGCCGACAGCAAGGTGGCAGAGGAGCACATAGATACACATTTCTGTCGAAGGAATACGCGTCTCGGTCACGCTTTTGACTGCATCGTAGAATGTCGTTTCCTCCATGGAGGCGAGACTTCCCGACCAGCTCCAGAAGGCAGCTACCAGCGGCTGGATAACCGGTTCGAGCCATGCCGGCAGGGTGAGGATTGCGCCGGAGAGCGGCAACTGGAATCCCACCAGGTAGATGCTCAGGAGACTCGATTGTTCCGGTGAATCGAGCAGTGAGGATATGCCGAGACAGACGGCGGTCATGGCTGCGTTGACCAGGAGCAGCAGGGTCAGCCGGGTGGAAAATTCCCCGGGCAGGCCCTGGGTTACCATCTCGACAAAGGCGGCCATCCAGAAGGCCTGTGCCAGCACGAGTCCGGCGAGGAACAGCACCTTGCTCAGCAGGTAGCTGGCAGGTTTCAGGCCGGCAAATCGCTCTTTTTCGTATATCTGGCGTTCACCCGCGATCTCGCGCGCGGAGTTGTTCGATCCCATCAGGGTGAGCAGAATGACTTGGAACATCACCAGCCCGGAGACGAGACCGCCGATGCTCATGTTGGTTTCGCTGATCAGGATCTGCTGCTGGATGTCGGCAGCAATATCGGTTCCTCTTTTCTCTGGTGCCGAGCGCGGTTGGTCGATTCCCTCGAGCGTGAAAATAGCCACGAGAATCGGGAATCCGATCAGCATGGCGGCATGCAGTACGAACTGGGTGCGGTCGCGCATGAAGATCCTCCAGCGGCGTGCAAGCAGCACGAAGGTCTGAACGATCAGTCCGGGGGTGCGCACGGGTGCGTGGATAAGATCCTCGATCGTCTCATCGGAAGATGAATCCTCCTGATCTTCGAGATCCTCATCGTTCTCCTCGATATCGACGTCTTCCTCATCAGTTGCATCTTCGCGATCCTGATCGGTCGCGCTGGCGGCTTCGTTCTTTTCCTCGCGCGCTTTTTTCAGGGAGATTGTGGAGGACGATGTTGCTTGTTCATCCAGAGCCTGCCCGCAGTCATCGTGGCTGTCCGGAGTGGACTCGGAGTCTTCCCCGTCCTTGCCCGGAGCGGTTTCCTTGGCTGCAGCTTCCCTTTCTCTGGCCGCCTGTTCCTTTGCTTGGTCCTGCTGGATGAATCCGTAGTAATCGGCGCGATTTTTTTCCCAGGAACGCGCCCATGCGCTGGCGTAGCGGGTTGCCAGTTGCGGATAAATGTCCTCGGCGCTCTCCACGCTGAAGTAGTGCTTGAGGGCCCTGGCCGGCCCGTGGTAGGCAATGTGCCCATCGTAGAGGACCAGCACCGAGTCGTAGAGCGAGAGTGCTCCGAGGCTGTGAGTGACATTGATTACCAGCCGCCCGTCGCCCTCGCGTGAGAGTCGCTGCAGAAGCAAGGTGATATCTTTTTCGGATTTCGGGTCCAAGCCGCTGGTGACCTCGTCGGCCAGCAGCAGATCGGGATTGGCGACCAGTTCCATGGCCAGGCCGAGGCGTCGCTTCTGCCCTCCCGAGAGAATCCCGGCTTCGCGTTGCCTGATGTCCCACAGGCCGGTTCGCTTCAGAGCATACCTGGTGAGGGCCTGGATACGCCGATTGCCGCCGCTTACGCGGAGCCTGGTCGCCGCGAGCACGCTCTCGGCCACGGTGAGCGGATCGTAGGCGATACTGAATTGCGGAACATAAGCGACTTCGGTGGGTTCCAGGTCGCCGTCCTCCTCGAGGTCCCTGGCGTCCCAGAAAATCTGCCCCCCGGTGTGCTCGTTGATCCCGGCGATGGTTTTGAGGAGAGTTGACTTGCCGCAACCCGAGGGGCCGACAATGGCCATGAAGTGGCCTTTGTGCGCCTCCAGGCTGATGTCGTTGAGCAGGAGGATGTCCTCCTCATCGCCGGGAATAGCAAACTGGATATTCTTGAGTTGTAACATCGTCGTGGGTGGTGCCGGGAATTGGGGGGTATTGCGCAAGCTCTTTCGAGGAAAGGGCTTTCATTGAGCCTTTCTACCATGGATAGTGGCCGAGGTAGCCGGTTTAGTCACCGGAAGTTTCTCATGAAGGCAGCGGAAGTTCAAATGGCAGCGGCGCGTAATCGGGGCGGGGCATTAGGCAAAATCGTACTGGTTGTTGCCTTCGTGGTGGTGGCCGGGATGGTGGGTATCGGTTTGGGGGCTTCGGCCTGGCTCAAGCGTTACCTGCAGAGCGATGAGTTGCTGCAGCGTATTGAATCAGAGATCACCCGAAGAATGTCTGCCGAGTGCCGGATCGCCCCGATGCAGTGGGCAGGTTACCGGTCTGTTTACACCGATAGCATTGAGCTGCTGGGTGCGGATGATGCATGGTTCGAGCGGATCGCCGTGGAGGGAGTCAGGATGAAAGTGGCTCTGGAGGGGCTTCGTGGCGGGACGGTGCGTGTGGAAGAGGTGAGAGCAGATCGGCTTGATCTCCGTGTTACCGAGGAGCGGCCGGGCGAGATTGTCGACATCGGGGATACTGGAATCGATAGCTCCGAGACGGGTTTGCTGGCATCTTTTGCGCCACAGCGGTTTGATTGGAGGCGGGTTGAAATCGCCAATCTGGCGATTCATGTCGGCAGCAGGCAGGAGTCGAACTTTTCCGTCGGGGACGCGCACATCCATGCGAAGCCGCTCGGCACCACGGGCGTCGAACTGCGTGCGCGCGGCGGATGGTTGCAGATGCCATGGAGTGGCAGGCTCGAGGTGCAGTCGGCCAGCTTGCGCGTGACCGGGCAGGGTATCTTTCTCGACGACCTGGATGTGGAGAGCGAGAAGTTCGGGCCGTTGGTGGGCAGCGGAAGAATACCCCTCGGTGGCGGACAGATGGTCGTTGATTGCCGGGTAATCGAGATGGACCTCGGCAAGGTGCTGCCGGAATCTCTGCAGGGCAGTATCCGTGGAAAACTGGCAGGAAAAGTCTCCGTGTCGGGAGAGCTCGGCAAATCGGTGGCATGCCAGGGGAATGTTGAGGTCGAGGATGGGCTGCTCGAGCACATGGCGCTGCTCGATGAGATCGCCAAGCATACCCGGACCGATCGCTTTCGCCGCCTGCCACTCGATGTGGCCAAGGCCACCTTCAACATGGCGGGTGATCGTCTGGAGATCGGCTCCATCGAGGTGGCAACCGACGGACTCATCCGGATCGAGGGCGACCTGCTGCTCGAGGAGCAGCAGGTCAACGGACAGTTCGACGTGGGAGTGGCACCCGCGGCGCTGCGCTGGATTCCGGGGGCTGAGCGCAAGGTGTTCACCCGGGAAAGGGATGGATTGGTGTGGGCTGAGATGCGCATGGGTGGCACCCGCGAGATGCCGGAGGAAGACCTGAGCAGCAGGCTGCGTTCCGCAGCGATCGTCGCGACCATCGAGGAGGCGCCGGTCAAGGTTGTGGGAGCCGCCGTGGGTGCTGTCGGTACTGTTGGCGAGGTTGCTGTCGGGACCGCGGGTAAAGTCACCAGCGCAGCAACGGGTGTGGTAGGGGCGGTCGGCTCGGTGGCCGGCAAGACCCTGGGAGCCGCCGGCGGGCTTCTCGGCGGACTTGGTGGCGGACGGGAAACCGACGTCGTAGAGGGGGAGCAGGAAGCGCAGAACGATGAGGAGACCACGGCCGGGGAAGTTCCGGGTGAGGACGGGGCGGTCGAGGCGCAGTCCGGAGGCCTTCGGGAGGCGGTCCGTTTCCTGCCATTGTTCCGCTGAACAGCAGGCACATAATGGTTCGCCCAGCCGGCAAAAGAGGGTGGTGGTGGCTCAATCCTGCTTGCTCCCGGCTGGAAGCGTAGCATGCTCTGCCATCATGCACCCGACGACGACAGCCTATGGCACCTGGAGTGGTGGCCGCTACATGCACTTCGGAGAGGCCCTGGATGACGACCGGCTCATTGCCCTGATACGTCTAGCCTACGAGGAGGGCATGCGCACCTTCGTGACCGCCGACACTTATGGCACCGGCAAGGCCGACGAGATGCTGGGGGTGGCATTGCAGCCCTTCGATCGGGACAGCTACTGCCTTGTGGGCGCGGTGGGACACGACATCTACGATGGTGTGCGCGCCGGAGCAAAGGGCTACCAGCGTTTCACCGACCCTGAGCTTCGCGACGAGTCCGGGTATGCCGAGTATCTCGAGCGGGCCACGCGGAAGCAGTTGGAGCGCTGCGGCACCGACCACCTCGACCTGGTGCTGTTGCACAACCCGGATTCGACCGGTTACACCAGCAGGGCCGTCTGGGATGGCATGGTGGCCTTGAAGGACAAGGGGCTGACCGAGTTGATCGGCATCGCGCCGGGACCGGCCAACGGCTTCACCGTCGACCTCATCGATTGTTTCGAGAAGTTCGGCGAGGCCATCGACTGGGCGATGGTGATCCTCAACCCGCTCGAGCCGTGGCCCGGTGAACTGGTGCTGCCGACGGCTGCGGGGCAGGGCATCCGGGTAATGACCCGAGTAGTCGACTACGGCGGGCTTTTCCATGGTGACGTCTTGCCCGGCCACCAGTTCAAGGAGGGTGATCACCGCACCTACCGGCCGGCCGGCTGGGTCGAGCACGCGCACGAGAAGCTCGGGCGGATGCGGGAGATCGCCGACGGCCACGGGCTCACCTTGTTACAGCTGGCCAGCCAGTGGAACCTGGCTCAGCCCACAGTTGAGTGCGTTGTTCCGACGTTCATCCAGGAGGTCGGCGAGGCAGCAAAGCAGATCGAGGACAAGGTGCGCGAGCTGGCCAGCTTGCCGGCTGAGCTCCTCCTGACGCATGAAGAGATCGAGGAGATCCGCGCGATCGGCGACAATGTCGGCTGCATGGACCTGAAAGGTGCCTCGACGCGCTACGAGGACCTCGAAGAGAGCTTTCCCGACCGCTGGTCGATGCGCCCCGAGCTACTGGCCATCGCGCAGCGCGAGGGGATCAATCCCGCCTGGTAGCAGGCAGCAGGGGGGCCTTCCATTCAGCTGCGCGCGCGGGTGAGCATGATGTCGTTGCCCTCGGTGTCCGCGCACATGGCGAGGTGGGGTGCATCGCCGTCCTCTTCCTGTGGCTCACGGTGCAGGACACCGCCGGCCACGACTACCTCGGCGGCGCCGGCCACGACGTCCGACACCTGAAAGGTCAGTCCGGTCCAGGTGCGCTTGCCCTCACCGCCGCCGTGGATGCCGATGATGCTCCCGGCGACCGCGATCTCGGTGATGGCCGGATTCTCCCGCAGGATTTCCGCGCCGAAGACGGTGCGGTAGAAGGCGGCGGCGCGCTCCTTATCGGCGGCCCATATGGTGTATTTGAGTTTCTCTACCTGCATAGCTCTATCTTAGCCCAGCGGTCGCGGTGGCGCCTCGAATTCCTTTGGTGCGGGAATTTTTCAGTCCGGGGATACCATCCCGATTGACCCTTGCTCGCGGATGGCCTAGTTCCCTCCGAAGCATCTGTCCAGGCGGGTGCGATTCAACGCATCCGATGGCCAAGTTCGACCCCTCCCAGCTCAATCCGCAGCAGAAGAGCGCGGTCACGCAGATAGATGGCCCGGTGCTGATTCTGGCGGGAGCTGGCACCGGGAAGACGCGGACGGTGACCGCGCGCATTGCTTTCATGTGCCAGCAGGGTATTCCCGCCGCGCAGATCTTGGCGATGACCTTCACCAACAAGGCAGCCAACGAGATGCGCGAGAGAGTGGCCGGTATGGTGGGCAAATCCCGAGGCAAGGAGCTGACCGTCTGCACCTTCCACTCGCTGTGCGTGCGCATGTTGCGCCAGGACATCGAGTCACTGGGCATCGGTTGTAAGAAGAACTTCGCTATCTACACGGCGAGTGACCAGGTCGGCCTGGTACGCAAGATCATCGCGCGGCTGGCCGGTCGCGACGAGAAACTCGAGCCGCAGGCTGCGCTGGCGCTGATCTCGCAGGCGCGCAATCGCGGGGTCGAGGTCGACGACGGTGCCGATACCCTGCTGGCGGCGGTAGCCGATGCCTACCGCAGCGAGCTGCGTACGCTCAATGCGCTCGATTTCGACGATCTGCTGGTGCTGGCAGGCGACCTGCTGCGTGACCACCCGGAGGTCAGAAAGCGCTGGGCCTCGCGCTTCCACTACGTGATGGTCGACGAGTTTCAGGATACCAACCGCCTGCAGATGGACATTGTCTGCTACTTGTGCGGTGAGCACCGCAATATCTGCGTGGTGGGGGACGACGATCAGAGTATCTACGGTTGGCGGGGCGCGGAGCTGGCCAACATCCTCGAGTTCGAGAAGGCCTTCGAGAACCCGACGGTGATCAGGCTGGAGGAGAATTACCGCTCGACCACTGCCATCCTGCACACTGCCAACAGCCTGATCCGGCACAACATGGGGAGGCGGGAGAAGGCGTTGTGGAGCAGGATCAATGGCGGCGACAGCATCAGGCTGATGACCATGCCGGACGACGCCACCGAGGCGGAGTTCGTGGCGGGCGAGATCTGGGACGCGCGCACCCGGGGCAACCGGCCGTGGGAGGACTTCGCTGTGCTGTTCCGTGCCAATGCCCAGAGCCGACCGATCGAGGCGGCCCTGCGTGAGCTGAAGATTCCCTACCGGGTGATCGGCGGGCAGAGTTTCTTCGATCGCAGGGAGATCCGCGACCTGCTCGCTTACCTCGGCGCGATTGCCAGTCCGGAGGACGACGTGGCGCTGCTGCGCATTGCGAACGCGCCTGCGCGGGGTATCGGCGACAAGACGCTGGGCCTCGCCACCGAGACGAGTATCGATCTCGGTTGCCCGGTTTCTGAGGCGATGCGTCATCCTGCTTTTACCGGGTTGATTTCTCAACGGGCGATGCGGGCGATTTCCGATCTGCTTGATCTGCTGGCGAAATATCGCGAAGCATTCGCCGGTAGCGGGGCCGAGCGCGGCGACCTGCTCGACCGTCTGGTGGAGGAGATCGGCTACCGCGAGTGGCTACCGCGTGTCTGTCGCAAGCCGGAGGAGACGCTGGCTAGGACTGAAGGCATCGCGCAGCTCTCCGAGTCGATCCGCAGTTATTTCAAGAAGAAGCCACGGGCCAGTCTGCGAACCTTTCTCGACGATGTCGCCCTTGGGGCAGAGAACGACAAGGACGACGATATCGAGAACAAGTCGGGTGTCTGCCTGATCACCTTGCACGCCTCGAAGGGGTTGGAGTTTCCCAGTGTCTACCTGGTTGGCATCGAGGAGGGGACGCTGCCCCACCGGCGCTCGGTGGAAGAGGGCACCCGCGACGAGGAAAGGCGGCTGCTCTACGTGGGTATTACCCGGGCGCAGCAGCAGCTGTGCCTGACGCATTGCCGTTATCGGGTCAAATGGGGTGAGAAAATGCCCTGCGTGCGTTCCAGCTTCATCCGGGAACTCGACATGGAACATGTCGAGGAGATCGACTACGCCGAGGAGATGGCCAGGCCGATCGCGCAGGAGAACGTCGGTGACATGTTCGCGCAGATGCGGGCGATGCTCGAGGATTAGGTTGCGGCCGCCAGATCGATCACCTGGCGGCAGGTTGCCTCGATCGAGGCGGGTGAAAGGTCGGCGAGCTCGAGATGGCAGGCCGGTTCCGGGTAACGAGTCGAGCGGCGGTAGCTCGGGTCGTAATGCGTCTCGAGGATCGAGTGCACGAACTCGTGCCAATCGTGTTGGGTGATCAGTTGCTCCCATGCCGCTATCTGCGAGCCGCCATGGCGTTCGCGCAGCAGGGCGACGCGCTGGGCAAGGAGTTGCGGATCGGCGAGGAAGTGCCGGTAATCTTCGAGCAGCGCCGTGACGCGTTCGCCGGTGGGCACATCCAGCTGGATAACGGTGGCGCTCGTCATCGCTCTCCAGAGGGATTCGGGACAGTGCAGGTTGCCGACCTTTTTCGACTCCGCCTCGACGAAGACCGGGCGATCTGGATCGAACGAGCTGAGGACGTGGTGGATCTCTCCCTCGAAGGCTTTCTGTGAGGGTTGAGCCAGGTCGGGGTCGAGACCGAGCACCGATCCGCGGTGCCTGGCGATCGCTTCAAGGTCGAGTACCTGCTCACCGCGGCCGCTGAGTAACTTAAGCAGGCGAGTTTTGCCGGATCCCGTCAGCCCATTGATTGCGAACCACTTGAATTGTTCGGGCAGTTCGCATAAGCCCGCGATCACCCATTTCCTGTAGCTCTTGTAGCCGTTTTCGATGTAGCTGGTCTGCCAGCCGATAGCGGACAGGATGGTGGCGAGGCTCTGTGAACGCTGGCCGCCTCTCCAGCAGTAGACGAGTGGCCGATAGCTACGGGGCTTATCGGCGAAGTGCGTGGTCAGGTGGCGGGAAATGTTCGCGCTGATCAGGCCTGCACCGAGTCGCTTGGCCTCAAAGCTGCCGACCCTTCGGAATTCCGTGCCGACGCGAGCTCGTTGCGTGTCATCGAGGACGGGCAGGTTGACGGCACCGGGGATGTGATCCTCGGCGTATTCCGCGGGGCTGCGAACATCGATGATTTCATCGAAGTCTGCGCGACTGCACGGCAGTTCGATGGCGGTGGGGTGGTGCATGGACCTGGGCATTGGACTGAAGCCGTTGTCACGTTGCGCCATGGCCCCGGTTGAGCAACGTTGTTTTCCCGGGCAGGCGAAATCTCTTTGCCTTTATCCGGGATGCGCTGTGTTGTTAGTTGCAAATGGGCTATCCTGAACAGTCGATTGATCCCGATCATCTTCTCGCGATCGCTGCAATCGAGCGATTTGCCGGTAAGGTTGAATATTTCCCGGGACTCGGAGAGCGCCTGGCTGATGAATTGCGCCGCAAGAGATTGGTTGCCTCCACCGCCTCACTGCTCAGGCTGGAGGGTCGGGGAGTCGGGTTCGAGGACGTGGAGAGTGCTCTGGTATCCGCCGAGGAAAACAGGCTGGATTTCGGATGGTGCTCTGATGAGATCATTGCCGTGTGTCGAACGTGGGACAGGCTTCTCGAATCTCCGGGCGAAAGTGGCCAGAGGGATTCCATGGCGACTGACGCGGCCTCGCTTTCGGCAATTCATGCATCCCTGTTTCGCGGCGTGCCGGTGCTTGGTCAGGCAGCCGGGCAGTTGCGCAGCGAAGCGTATGTAGTGCGCGCGTATGATGAAGAGGGAGGAGCGGTAGGCGACGTGTTCGAGGCGCTGGCACCCTCTGAGCTTGCCGAGATTCTCGAGCAAACGCTCGCTGGCATTCAGGATGAGCTGGCGGGTGGCAGGCGGCACCCGCTGTTGATTGTTTCCTGGTTGCTGGCCCGATTGCTTTCCATACAGCCTTTCGGGACCGGATCACTGCGGGCAGCGCACGTGTTTTGTGACGTCATCCTCGAGGACCTGGGTTATCGCCATCTGCAGTTGCGTTC
>JBDQJG010000089.1:0-12333 GCA_040263955.1 Verrucomicrobiales bacterium | reverse complement strand
GCGCTATTTCACAAACACCGCACACGGGCAGAAGTGGCGGGTCTTGCAGGTAAAGGCGAGGAGCTTTTCGTGGCCGCAGCCGGGGCACTGGAGGCGGGTGAACCCCGCGGCGAGGTCGCCGCAGCGGTAGAACTGACCGACGACTGTGATGGTGTCTCGGCGCAGCGGACCGTGGGTGCGGCTATCGGCGGGGGTGTAGCCCTTTATTACAATGGTGAATGCTCGTCCGGCCTTACTACCCGAATTCTTCAAGGATCGCCCGGGCCGCACGCTCGCTGGCGCCGGGTTCGCCAAGTTGCTCGCGGACCTCGCCGAGCCCGGTCTCGACCTGCGCCCGGTAGGCCGCATCGGAGACCAGGCGCTCGAGTTCCTCGGCCACCGCGGTGCTGTTGCAGTCAGCCTGCAGGAGCTCGCGCACCACCTCGCGCCCGGCGAGAATGTTGGCCATGCCGATATGGTCGAGCTCGACCACGGCGCGGCCGACCCGGTAGGTGAGCCAGTTGACCTTGTAGACCAGGCAGTAGGGCAGGCCGTGGGCGGCCGACTCGAGGGTGGCGGTGCCGGAGGCGACGGCGGCGGTATGCGTGGTGGCCATGATAGCGCGGGCCGCGCCCTCACCCTCGCGGATTTCTACCAGCGAGGGGTCGATCCCATCCTCGGCCAGGATTTCCCGCATCTGGGTGGCACGCTCGGGGGAGGCTGCCGCGGTGGTGAAGCGGAGCTCCGGGTGCTTGCCGTGAAGGATCGCGGCCGCCCCGAGCAAGACCGGAAAGAGTTCGGCGACCTCGTGCTCGCGGGATCCGGGAAGCAGGCCGACAAGCTGCGGGTCACGTTGCGCCTCGGTCAACTCGTCGACCAGCGGATGGCCACAGCAGATGGCCTTGAGGCCGGAGTTTTCGAACAAGGGCACCTCGAAGGGAAACAGGCAGATCATCAGGTCGAGCAGTCTCGCCATCTTCGGAATGCGGCCTTTCTTCCAGGCCCAGACCTGCGGGCTGATATAGTAAATCAACTTCCCTTGGAAGCCGCGTTTACGCAGGTTCTCCGCCAGCCGGAGATTGAAGCCGGGGTAGTCGATGAGGACGACCGCGTCGGGTGGGTCAGCATGGAGCCGTGCGGAAAGCTCGCGCATCTGTCGACGAAAGTAGGGGTATTTTTTCAACACCTCCCAGAGCCCGAGGACGGCGGCATCAGCCAGCCAGTCTTGGACTTCACTGCTACCCCGAACCTGCGCCATTTCCGGGCCGCCGATTGCCTCGATTTGGAGCGTGGCATCGGCCCCAAGGAGCGCCCGCATCAGGCCTGCGCCGTGGTGGTCGCCGCTGACCTCTCCGGCGAGCAGAAAGATGCGTTTCATCGAATCGGGCTTCCCTTAAGATTTGAGTTCAACGCGGCCCTCGCCAGTTTCGATGAGGCCGGTGATCTGGATGGCAACCTGCAGGGCGGCGGCGGCCTCGTGGCCGGAGACTTTCGGAGTGTAGCCTTCCGCGGCGCACTTGCAGAACGATGCGAGTTCCATTTTCAGTGGCTCCTCTTTTTCCACCTTGACCTCCTCTTTCTTGATTCCCAGAAGTCCCTTGCGGTAGATTTCCCCGGATTGCTCCTGGTAGTCGAGCGAGAGGTAGGCGTCACTCTGGAAGACCCGGATCTTGCGCATTTTCTCGGGGCTGATGCGGGAGGCGGTCAGGTTGACGACGCAGCCATCAGCAAAGCGCAGGCGCGCATTGGCGATGTCCTCCCGCTTGGTCATCACCGGGACTCCGACCGCATCGATGCTTATCAGCTCGGATTTGACGAGATGCAGGATGATCTCGATGTCGTGGATCATGACGTCGAGGACCACACCGATGTCGAGGCTGCGATTGGGGAATGGAGAAAGGCGGTGCACCTCAATGAAGCGCGGTTCACTGATACGGTGCTCCAGTTGCGCGAGCACCGGGTTGAAGCGTTCGATGTGGCCGACCTGGAGGATGCGCTGGTGCTCGTTGGCTAGATTGACCAAGGTGCGTGCGTCCTCGATGGTATTGGTGATGGGTTTTTCCACCAGCACGTGCCTGCCTGCTCGCAGCAGGGCCGAGCCGAGTTCCAGGTGCAGGCTGGTCGGTGCCGCCACCGTGGCTGCATCGACCAGCTCGATGAATTCCTCCAGGCTGGTCGCGGCAACCGTGTTGTAATCTGCGGCAAGCCGCTGTGCGAGATCCATATCGCGGTCGTAGATCGCGGCCAGCTCGCAGCCGTCGATCTCGGCCAGGCAGCGGGCATGGTTCTTGCCGATTGCCCCGACACCGACGACGCCCACCCGCAGTGCATCTTGCTTTTGCTCGTTCATGTTCGTGTTATTGCGCTGCGCTGGAACCGTGCTCGGCCCAGATCACCACTTTCTCGTCCCGGCAAAGGCCGGTGACCTCTTCCGTGCCGAGTATCAGGGTTTTGCCCGCCTCGATCACAATCAGGTCGATGCCTGCTGTGGCTGCCGTGCGCACCGTGTCCGGGCCCACCACGGGAACGTCGAATCGGAAGTCCTGCTCGGGCTTCGAGACCTTGATCATGGTGGCGCCGCCTTTGCCCAGTGCGCCTCCCCGGTTGATCGCCTCGTTGGTGCCTTCGAAGGCTTCCACCGCGAGTACGGTGCCCTTTTTGACGACTACCGTCTGCCCGATATCCAGTCGGCTGATTTCCTTGGCGATACGCATGCCGTATGCGATGTCATCGAGGCGGTTCTTCGGCAGGGTCGGCCCGGCAACCTGCCCGGGGCCGGGCAGGAGATCCTCGAGGTAAGTCGTGGCCGGCAGCAGCTCGATGCCGTCTTTGGCCAGTTCGTCCGCGATGGCTCCGAAGAGGGACTCGGCGTTGCGCTCTTTGAGCTTGGCCAGCGTCAGGGCCATACGCACATCGGGGCGGAATTCGTAGAGATTCTTCGGTGCGATCTGGCCGACCATGACTGCGCGCTCGATTCCGGCTTTGCGGAAGAACTTGATGAGCTTGCCCAGCTGCCCGACCCGGAACCACGAGAGCAGATCGACGAACTTTTCCAGCGAGGGCTCGGTCTCGTTTATGAAGGCCGCGGTGACGAGTTTCTCCACCCCGGCTGCCCGTGCCGCCTTGGCGAAGGTGGCAGGGTAGAGGCCGTTGCCGGCAATCATACCAATGGGAGGTTGGGAAGACATCGGGGAACCACTAGACCGGGAGCCGCTTGATGGCCAGCGTGATCTCTTGTGGTGACGGGGCCCTGCGCGCCGCGATTCTTCGACGGTTTTCGAGGGTTAATTCGGAGTGCTTGCGACATCCCTTCAAGGGTGTCAGGCGGCGCGCTCGCAGCCTGCGAAAAAACTTTGTGAAAAATTTCACAAAGTCCCTTGCGCTCGTCTCATGATATGGCTAAAGGCAGGGTGGCAGAAGCTGAAGCTTGGGCCGTAATCTGTGAAGTCGTGATTCAGGAAGCAACCATTTTTCAAGCGTGTGAGGGCATGCAACCGCTTCTCGCGCTTTCCATCGAGGCGGTGGAGATTTTCGGCGAGGGTCACTTTCTCGGTTTCTTCACCAACTCGATTCTCGTTGGGTGCGTGGTGCTCGGGGTCATTTGGTTCCTTGCTTCCAGGGCCACAGGGAATATGCGGCTCATTCCTTCGGGTCCGCAGAATGGCATCGAGTTCGTGGTCGAATTCCTCTACAATCAGGTCGAGTCGATCGTGGGCGAGAAGATAGCTCCCAAGGCCTTCCCGCTGCTGGCAACCCTGTTCCTGTTTATCCTGATAGCCAACTGGATGGGCCTGTTCCCGGGAGTGGGGACGATCGGCTTCGGGCAAACCACCGGCCCGTTGACTGTGGACTCCCATGATCCGAATTTTATTCCGCTGTTGCGTCCCGCCACCGCAGATTTGAACATGACCTTGGGCATGGCGCTTTGCTTCATGCTGGTGTGGAGTTGGATCACGATTGCCGAGCTCGGGATCTGGGGTTTCATCAAGCACACTTTCGGGCCAAAGGGCGGGCTGACCGGTCTTATGGGCATGGGTGTTGCCGTGATCTTTTTCGTGGTCGGTATCATTGAGCTGGTTTCGATTCTGTTCCGCCCGGTGTCCCTCTCCCTGCGTCTGTTCGGGAATGTCTACGCCGGCGAGACCTTGCTCCACACCATGGGCAGTCTGCTTGACGGCTTCGGCGCGATTCCTTCTTTCCTTGGCAGTATTGCCCTGCCGCTACCGTTTTACTTCATGGAGATTCTCGTGGGGGTGCTGCAGGCGATGGTGTTTGCCCTTCTCTGCGCCGTCTATATTAAACTCTCCACAACGCATGACGAGGATCACGAGCACTGATTCGAGGATTGAGCGACCAATCTTGCTTCCGGGACCATGGGCAAACCGTGGGCGGGGCAACCAACAAAAACATAATAGAACGAAAAGGAATAGCAGATCATGATCATGGATCTTATCCCAATGCTTGCCGACGCAGCTGCTGCTGCCGGTGAGGTAGTAGAAACTCAGGGCGACATCGCGCGCGCTGGTAATATCAACGGCTCCATCACCCTCGGTCTTGCCGGTGCGGGTGCAGCTATCGGTGTCGGCCTCGTCGGTGCCAAGGCAGCGGAGGCCGTCGGCCGTAACCCCGGAGCCTTCGGAAACATCCTTACCATCGGGATTATCGGCATGGCACTCGCCGAGGCGATTGCCATTTACGCGTTGATTCTGGCGTTCGGTGGTCGTTAAGATTACGCTCGCCCGAGGGCACGGTTTTCGCCGGCGGGGCGGGGTTCAATTCCCGCTCCGTCGGCCAGCCGCCCAGCAGCACAATCACTCTCTCCTCTTCCTCACTCTCTCCGACCTTTAACAGCACGCACGTCATGGGAGACATTCTCAGCAGCTTCGGGGTCACTTGGGCCAAACTCATTGCCCAGGTACTCATCTTTCTTATTGTCTATGCCGTCCTCAAGAAGAAGGCTTTCGGTCCTGTCATGGCGATGCTGGAGGAGCGCAAAGCCCGGATTGCAGAGGCCGAGCAGAATCTCATGAAGACTCGGGCGGAACTTGAGGGTGCCGAGACCCGTTCCAAGGAGATCCTCTCCGAGGCCAATGCCAGCGCCGACCGCATCGTGGAAGAAGCCAACGCGACTGCCGGGATTGCCGCCGAGAAGAAGCTCGCTAAAGCTGTAATAGAAGCACAGAATCTACGCGCCAAAGCCAAGGATGAGGTTGAGCTTGAACGCCAGCAGCTTCTCGGTGAGTTGAAGCGTGACTTCGGTCGACTGATTGTTGAAGCCACCGGCAAGGTTTCGGGCAAGATACTTACCGAAACTGATCAGGAAGCGATCAACAAAGAAGCCACAAGCCAAGTGGGTCTTTGATTGGTTTGATTTCGTCCTCGGCAAATTTCATCGCCAATTTTTGAATCCATCATGAGCGCCAGGACAGATGCCTTGAGTGCCGCACGCCTGCTACTGCGGGCGAGCCGTCGTGAGGACGGAGTCATTGACGGAGAAAAGGCAAAGCGACTGGTCCAGCGCATTGGCGAGGCCAGGCCACGCAATCACCTGCTTATTCTCGGGGCGTTCCGTCGACTTCTCCGGCTCGAACTGGAAGCACGCGAAGCCCATATCGAGAGCGCTGTAGAGCTATCCGCTGCGACCAGAGAGGCCCTGGAAGCGGATCTTGTCGCGAAATATGGCCACGATATCCAGTTTCATTACGCGACGAATTCGGAGCTCGTCGGAGGCATGCGCATTCGTGTCGGATCAGACGTCTGGGACGGCACGGTCAAATCCCGCCTCGATCGCCTGAGCGTTGCATTTTCTTGAATTTACTCACTAGATCCCATTGTTTTTTAAACCATCACTTCAGCTATGAGCAATATCCTTCAGGAGATCGAATCAGAGATCGCAAACCTCAAGACCTCTGTCACCAAGTCCAATGTCGGCACAGTCCGGGAGGTGGGTGACGGGGTGGCAAAGATCGAGGGCCTCAGTGACGTCCAACTCAATGAGATGGTGGAGTTTCCCGGTGGTTTGTTCGGACTCGCGCTGAACCTCGAGGAAACCGAAGTCGGAGTGATTATTCTCGGTTCATCGGACCACATCCGCGAGGGGGACGAAGTCAAGACGACTGGCCGCCTGCTCGAGGTACCGGTCGGTGAAGCAATGCTTGGCCGGGTGGTCAATGCTCTCGGACAGCCGCTCGACGGCAAGGGTGAGGTCAAGACCAGCGAGGTTTATCCGGTTGAGAAAATCGCTCCGGGTATTATTAAGCGAAAGTCGGTATCGGTCCCGGTGCAGACCGGTATCATGGCGATTGATGCGATGATTCCGATCGGCCGCGGTCAGCGTGAGTTGATCATCGGCGACCGTTCCACCGGCAAGACCACTATCGCCGTCGATACCATCATCTCCCAGGCCAAGCAGAACAAGGCGGCGGCGGCCGGTGAGCTGAAGGATCACAAGCCGATGGTCTGTGTCTACGTCGCCATCGGGCAGAAAAACGCCAACGTCGCGCGCACGGTGAAGATCCTGGAGGAATCCGATGCGCTCGACTCCACGATCATCGTTTCCGCCTCCGCCTCGGATTCCGCGACCAACCAGTATCTGGCCCCGTATGCTGGCTGCGCAATTGCCGAGTGGTTCATGGATCAGGGACAGGACGCTCTGATTGTCTTCGATGATCTTTCCAAGCATGCCGTTGCCTATCGCCAGGTGTCGCTGATTCTGAAGCGTCCCTCGGGCCGTGAGGCATACCCCGGGGACGTGTTCTACCTGCATTCCCGTCTACTCGAGCGCTCGGCGCGTCTTTCGGACAAGGAGGGCGGCGGTTCATTGACCGCATTGCCCATTATCGAGACCCAGGCGGGGGACGTGTCCGCGTACATTCCGACCAACGTGATTTCAATTACCGACGGGCAGATTTTCCTCGAGACGGATCTGTTCTACCAGGGCATTCGCCCGGCCATTTCTGTCGGCCTCTCGGTTTCCCGTGTCGGCTCCGCGGCTCAGACCAAGGCGATCAAGAAGGTTTCCGGCACCACCAAGTTGGATCTTGCCCAGTTCCGCGAGTTACAGGCATTCGCCCAGTTCGGTTCGGATCTTGATGAAAAGACCCAGTCGCAGATTTCCCGGGGCCAGCGGATCGTTGAACTTTTCAAGCAGAATCAATACAGCCCGAAAAGCCTGGAGATCATGGTTTCTACCTTGTTCGCCATGCAGAACGGGGCCTTTGATGACGTGGCAGTCGACAAGATTCAGGATTGCCAAGCCAAGCTGGAAGAGTTTCTCAAGACCCGCAAGGACGGCTTGATGGCGAAGATTCGCGATGAAAAGGCGATCAGCGACGAGATCAAGGAGGAGTTGACCACCGCGATCAATGACTTCAAGGCAGGTTACAATGCCTAGCGGGCAGTGAAAGCCGGACGACGCACATCGAAATCGTAATTCATGGCCAATCTTCGCGACATCCGCCGCCGCATCAAGTCGGTTAAGAATACCTCGCAGATCACGCGGGCGATGCAGCTTGTGGCGGCTTCGAAGATGAAGCGTGCGCAGGATCAGGCGCTCAACGGGCGTCCGTTTGCGGTGACGCTGAACAAGGTGATCAATCGTCTCAAGGGGCGCGTAGACACGAGTGATCCGCACCCCCTGCTCGCCGAGCACGGTGGTGAAGGGAAAGAGCTCGTAGTGGTGATCAATACCGACAAGGGATTGTGCGGAGGACTCAATACCAACCTGCTGAAAACCGTGTTGGCTGGTGCTCCCGCCGACGCGGATTACGTCCTGGTTGGCAAGAAACTGGGCAAGACGTTGGCGCGTTCGGGCCGTAACCTGCTGGCCGAGTTCTCGGTTTCCGATCCGGTTGGTTTCGCCGAGTGCAAAGTGATTTCGCATTTCCTGAGCGAGAAGTTTCTCGCGGGGGAGTACAGCTGCGTCCGGATCGCCTTCACCAATTTCGTCAATACAATCAGCCAGGTGCCCACCCTCGAGACGTTGCTGCCGGTGAGTATCGTCGAATTGGGTGCCAAGAAGAGCTACGACGGAATGGGCCAGGACGATAAGTGGGAGGCCGCTGAAGAGGCGGTGAAGGCGATGACCGCTAGTGGCTACATCTATGAGCCCTCGCCGACCGAGGTCTTCTCCCACGCACTCCCGATGTACGTGAACTACCAGTTTTACCAGATGATTCTCGAAGCAAAGGCTTCGGAGCACAGTGCAAGGATGGTTGCCATGAAGTCGGCCACTGACAATGCCAACCAGATCGCCAAGGATCTTACGCTCGAATACAATAAGGTGCGCCAGGCTACGATTACCAACGAATTGCTCGAAATCACCACTGCCATGAAGGCCCTCGAGTAGCGTGGTTTCGTGCCAGTTATATTTTTCTCACCAGATTTTCTCTCTATTACAAGCAACCACCCACAGCCCATCCGAATATGGCCAAGACCGCAACCAACATTGGTAAAATCGTCCAGGTAATCGGCGCCGTCGTCGATGTCGATTTTTCCTCGTCAGAAGTCCCTGAAATCAATAATGCCCTGGAGGTCGATTACGAGCTGTATGGCAGCCAGACCACCCTCGTGCTCGAAGTGCAGTCGCACCTCGGTGACGGTTGGGTGCGGACGATTGCCATGACGACCACCGAGGGTCTCAAGCGGGGTATGGAAGTTCGCGACACAGACGCACCAATCTCGGTTCCGGTTGGGGAGGGAGTACTCGGTCGGATCTTTGACGTCTGCGGACGTGCTGTGGATGAGCGTGGTGAAGTGAAAGCTGACAAGTATTACCCGATTCACCGACCGGCACCCGCTCTCGTTGACCAGGATACCTCGTCGACCATTCTTGAGACCGGTATCAAGGTCATTGACTTGATCTGTCCGTTTACCAAGGGTGGCAAGGTTGGTGCCTTCGGTGGTGCCGGAGTGGGCAAGACCGTGGTGATCATGGAGCTGATCAACAACATCGCCAAGAACCACGGGGGTTTCTCTCTGTTCGCGGGTGTGGGTGAGCGTACCCGGGAGGGCAACGACCTATACCAGGAAATGTCCGAAGCCGGCGTCATCGACCAGGAAGATCTCTCCAAGTCGAAGGTGGCGCTGGTTTATGGTCAGATGAACGAGCCTCCGGGAGCCCGCTTGCGGGTGGCCCTGTCCGCCCTGTCGATGGCAGAGTATTTTCGTGACGAGAAAAACCAGGACGTGTTGCTGTTTGTCGACAATGTGTTCCGTTTCTCCCAGGCAGGTTCGGAGGTCTCCGCGTTGCTGGGACGCACTCCTTCCGCGGTGGGCTACCAGCCGACCCTGGCCACCGAAATGGCAGGTTTGCAGGAGCGTATCACCTCGACCACCAAGGGTTCAATCACTTCGTTCCAGGCGGTTTACGTGCCGGCTGATGACCTGACAGACCCGGCGCCGGCGAACACGTTTGCCCACCTTGATTCGACTGTGGTGCTCGAGCGTTCCCTCGCCGAGCTCGGAATTTATCCGGCGGTGGATCCGTTGGCCTCCGTTTCCAATGCGCTTGCTCCCGAGATTGTCGGCGAGGAACATTATCGTATCGCCCGGGGAGTGCAGAATGTGCTGCAGCGTTATAAGGACCTGCAGGATATTATCGCAATTCTGGGCATGGATGAGCTCTCCGATGATGACAAGCTCACCGTGTTCCGAGCCCGGAAAATTCAGCGATTCCTCTCGCAGCCTTTCCATGTCGCAGAGGTCTTCACCGGGAGTCCCGGCGTGTACGTTTCGGTTGAAGATACCGTGCGCTCTTTCGCAGAGGTTCTGGATGGCAAGCACGACGATGTCCCGGAAGGCAACTTCTACATGAAGGCCGGAATCGACAGCGTGGAGAAAGGCTGAGACAAGAGTTGGAAGCGTTCAGTTTGAAGGTTGAAGGAACTTCGAGCCGGGCACTTTCAAACTTCAAACTTCAAACTTCAAACTTCAAACTTCTTCCCATGCCCCTGCACCTGGAAATCGTTACCCCCGAGGCCAGCGTCTTCGCGGATGAGGTCGATTCGGTCGTTGTGCCCGGTATTGATGGCGAAGCCGGCCTGCTGCCGAGTCACGCACCGCTGGTGACGACCATCCAGCCCGGGGAACTTCGGTATACAAAAGATGGCACAGAGGAGTATCTCGCCCTCGGGGAAGGTTTTGTGGAAATTTCCGAGGACCGCGTGGCGGTGATCACGGATCTTGCCGCTTCGGAAGCGGAGATCGATGAGCAGACTGTCGAACAGGCGCTTGCGCGGGCGCATGAGACACTCAAGGATCCGCAGGATCATAATGCCGAAGAGTTGGCGGCTGTGCAGGTGGCAATTCAAAAGGCGATGGCGCAGCTCAAAGTCAAGCGTCGCCGCCGCAGCCTCTGAATCCTCAGAGGTCCAGTCGAGCCAAAGCGTGACCAGGGCTACCGTGAGTGACTGCCCTGGTCGATCAGGTGGTTGGCTTTCTGGTGATATGTTGGTGGCAGATATGGCGAGCAATACCGGGCATCATGGCTAAACATCAGGCGAGAGCATGCCGTTTCGAGCAGGTGGGGTATCGGAGGGCTGTTATCAGATCGCCCTTGCAATACCCGGCATTGTCCGGAGACTAGGCAGCCGTGCGCAGGCGTACAGCAGACCACGTTCTTGTGGATTGGAGGCAGCCGGCAACAAGGCACGCAGTGCCTCGCAGCGTATTCCCGGCCGAAAAAAATCTGCGTCCCAAGAAGCTTCAGTATCATGGATGATCAACAACCCGTAGACCCGTATGGGAGTCTCTCCCCCGCAGACAAGACCACCGATTTGTCTTCGGGTGGTGATGCTGAGCTTGAAGCAGACTCTGCCAGCGGCAGTGACCCGGCCCCGCCTGTTCATGGATTTCACGGACTTGGTCTTGATCCGCGACTGCTGGCCACTATCGAGTCCATGGGTTTTGGCGAGCCGACTCCGATTCAATCACAAGCCATCCCGGTTGCGATCGCGGGCAGAGATCTCGTTGGTATCGCGCAGACAGGCTCGGGTAAAACTGCAGCTTTTGGATTGCCGCTGTTGCAAGGAATCGATGCCGGTATTAAAAAGGCCCAGGCATTGGTGATCTGTCCGACGCGTGAGTTGGCCGTCCAGGTGGAACGGGCGTTGAATGATTTTGCCGGCAACCTCGGTTTTGTGAAGACGGCGACCTTGTACGGTGGCGCGTCCTATGATCGCCAGATTCGCGATCTCAAGGCGGGCGCCCAGGTCATTGTTGGAACGCCGGGAAGGATCATGGATCACCTGCAACGGGGGTTTCTGGACCCGTCGGGGATTGGCTGCATCGTGCTCGATGAGGCTGACAGGATGCTTGATATGGGCTTCCGGGATGACATGGAAACCCTGTTGGGCCAGATGCCGGAAAAACGCCAGACTTCGTTCTTTTCCGCTACCATGAATGCGGCAGTCAAGGGACTGATCAAGAGGTTCTCCCGTGAATCGGAGTGGATCGAGGTGGAGTCGGAAACACGATCCGCGGACACCGTGGAGCAGGTATGCTACGAGGTGCGCTGGCAATCCAAGCCGGAAGTTCTGTTTCGTCTGCTCGAGCTCGATCCTCCCGGACAAGCTATCATTTTCTGTAATACCAAGCGGGTGGTCGATGAGTGTACGGAGGCCCTGCTTTCCAATGGGTTTCCGGTGGATCGGCTTCATGGGGACATGACCCAGCCGATGAGGGAACGGGTGCTCAAGCGCTTTCGCATGGGACAGATTTCATTGCTGGTCGCCACCGATGTTGCTGGCAGGGGACTGGATATCGAAGGCGTGGAATTGGTGATCAATTATGACCTGCCGCGTGATCCGGAGGACTATGTGCATCGGATCGGGCGCACCGGACGGGCAGGCAGAACGGGCAAGGCAATCAGTCTGGTAGCCCAGAGAGAGGCGCGTTTGCTGAAGTTGGTGGAGCGTTATGCGGGCGGGCGGATTCCACGACTTGAGATTCCGGGCAGAGAAAAGCTGCAGACCAAGCGTGCTGAGAGCGTGATCGCCAGCGTCCGAGATCAGATCGAGACGGAAGCCCGCGAAGGGTTCTCGGTTGGCAGCGAGAATCTTGAAGCGCTTGTCGGGGAGGATGGAGCGTATGAAAGGGTGGCTAAGGCGCTGTTTACCCTTTGGGGTGGGGTGGCCAATCGCGAAATAGAAAGCATTGTCGAGGATGGCGGGCGTGCTCGTCGCCGTACAGAGCGAGACGGGGACAGGCATGGTGCCGGCAACGAGCGGGCGGGGCGAGGCTCGCGCGAGGAAGCTCCCAGAGAGCGCGGCAGGGATAGCGATCGGTCACGGCAGGAAAGACGGCAAACAGGGGACCGCGAGGGACGGGGGCAATTTCAGTCAGAAAACCGCGGGG
>JBDQJG010000088.1:0-12418 GCA_040263955.1 Verrucomicrobiales bacterium | reverse complement strand
TGCGCGCCATTTCAGAACACATCAACCGCATACATGAGGCTTTCGAAGGCAACTTGCCACCGCGCCTCGAGCACTTTATGAAAGGATGCAGTTACCAGAAAGCACTGCATTTCCTCGAAGATTTCTGCGGCGACTAACCTGCACAAACTACTATTGCTCCGGATCCTGCCACGAGTTAACGCAACGTCATGAAGGGTTACCTTGAACTTCTTGAGCACGTTCTCGACCATGGGAGCACGCGCAGAGATCGTACGGGCGTGGGTACGCTGGCGGTCTTCGGAGCGCAGACCCGCTATGATCTCAGGTGTGGATTTCCCCTGTTAACGACCAAGAAGCTCCATACTCGCTCCATCATCCATGAACTGCTCTGGTTCCTGAAAGGCGACACCAATATCCGCTACCTGCAGGAGAACGGAGTGACGATCTGGGATGAATGGGCGGATGAAGATGGTGCCCTGGGTCCGGTTTATGGCGCCCAATGGCGACATTGGGAAACGCCGGATGGCGGGACGGTTGACCAGATAGCAGCTGTCATTGAGTCGATCAGCACCGATCCCCACGGCCGCAGGCACATCGTCAGCGCATGGAATGTCGGCAAGCTCTCACGGATGGCCCTGCCCCCTTGTCACTTGCTCTTTCAGTTCTTTGTTGATGATGGTGCACTCAGTTGCCAGCTCTACCAGCGCAGTGCAGATCTGTTTCTCGGTGTGCCCTTCAATATTGCCTCCTACGCGCTGCTGACGCACATGGTGGCACAAGTGTGCGGACTGCAGGTCGGTGAATTCATTCATACCATTGGTGACCTGCACCTGTATACCAACCACCTCGAGCAAGCGAAGTTGCAACTCTCACGGGAACCCCGCTCCTTACCCCGCTTGATTCTCAATCCGGAGATCACAGACATTAATACGTTTACTTTCGAGGACATTGCTATCGCAGATTATGAGCCGCACCCCGGAATCAAGGCACCCATCGCCGTATGAGCAGCGCTCAAACAATGCCAAAGATCCCAGCCGCCCGAGCGTATTCAGCCGTCGTAGCCATGGCATCGAATCGGGTGATCGGTAAGGATGGCGGGCTTCCCTGGCATATTCCAGGAGAACTCAAGTGGTTCAAGGAGTTGACCATCGGCCATGCGATCGTCATGGGAAGAAAAACATTCGACTCAATCGGCAGACCACTGCCCGGCAGGCGGAATATCGTGCTCAGTCAAAATCTGCACCAGGGCGACATCTCCGGTGTAGAGATTGTCAATTCCATCGATGAGCTCGAGAATCTGGACAATCTCGTGGGTGAGGTTTTCGTGATCGGAGGAACCCGCGTGTTCGAAGCGCTGCTGCACCAAACACGTAAAATCTACCTGACATATATTCATCAACCCTACGATGGGGATGCCGTATTCCCCGAATTCGAAGGTGATTTTCCGGCTATGACATTGTTGCGCAGCCAACCGGACTACGAAATACGACTCTACCAGCGGCGCGCCTGAGCACGAGGGATGCCCCGCATCTCGGATGCGCGTTGAACAGGCTACCCGAATCGGGCATGCTCTTACGCCTTGTTCAAGCGCTGAAGCACCTCAGGATCCCTGACATCCACCCAATCATCGAGCAACTCAACCGCGCGGATCTTCAGGCCATCCAGCGCCATTGCACGGATGGCATCGGTTAGCTCGTATTCCCCTCTCGGGGAGAGTTCCAACCTTGCCGTGTAATCGAAGACACTTGGCCGGAACGCATAAATTCCCGCATTATAGAAACAACTCGTGGGTTGGGGCGGCTGGGGCTTTTCCACCAGATCCGTGACATAACCATTTTCTACAAAAACCGCTCCGCCTTTGGAAACCTCCTCCTCAGGCGCCCGCCGGATGCTCAATACCGCTTCGTCATCACGCAGATTCACCAATCCTGCATAGCTTGAGGGAGGCACCAGAATATCGCCATAGCTTAAAATAAACCCATCATCTCCCGCGAAGTCTCGTGCCAACTCTACAACCCGACCGGTTCCATCCTGTGTCTGCTGGGTCACATAAGAGACCGCCACACCACGATTCATGCCGTCAGCAAAATGTTGGCGAATCACCTCCTCCTTGTAGCCGACTACCATAAGAATATTCGATACCCCATTATCCCGAAGCCCCTCGACAATGAAATCAAGAATCGGCCTGCCCCTGACTTCCACCATCGGTTTCGGAATATCCTCCGTCAGTTGCTGCATACGGGTACCTCGACCCGCGGCAAGAACAACTGCCTTGTCGATCGGTTTTAATGACATCCGCGCACTGTGCGCCACGCGTCGCGTATGACAACCACAACAATTGCTTTCCAGACGCGGTCCGCTTGTTCTCAACCGTGACGCGCAACGAACCTCCCGATCGCCTCGATGGCCTTTTCAAGAAGATCCGGTGCGGTCGCATAGCAGCATCGAACAAAACCTTCACCGCTGCTGCCAAAAGCATTTCCCGGCACTACTGCCACGTGTTCCTCTTCAAGCAGCTTGAGAGCGAACTCGGCACTGCCGAGACCAGTCCCACTGATATTCGGAAACGCATAGAAAGCACCACCCGGCCTGCAGCATGGAAGCCCCGCCGCCTGCATACCATCAAGCAACAGGTTGCGGCGCATCTCGTAGGACTGGCGCATCTCCTCCACTGCAGCCGAACCGTTTTCAATCGCCTCGATGGCCGCCACCTGGCTGGTCACGGGAGCGCAAAGCATCGAGTACTGATGAATCCGCATCATTGCTTCGATGATCGCATGAGGCGCACATGCATAGCCCAGCCGCAAGCCGGTCATGGCATAGGCCTTCGAGAAGCCATGCATGAGAATGGTTCGCTCCTGCATGCCAGGCAATGATGCGATTGAGACATGCCGATCGCTGGCGCGCAGATCATAGCGTAACTCGCTGTAGATCTCATCGGTAATGCACAAGAGATCGCGCTCGACAATGACGCGGGCAATCGCTTCCAGTTCCTCGAGCGGCTCTACGGCACCGGTCGGATTGGTGGGGAAATTCAATACCACCAGTTTTGTCTTGTCCGTTACAGCAGCCTCCAGGTCGGCTGCCTTGAGTGCGAAGCCATCTTCTGCTCGAGTCGTCACCGGAACCGGATGACCATGCGCCATCACAATGGTCGGGGAATAACTCACGTAACAGGGTTCGTGGTAGATAACCTCGTCACCAGGATCGAGCAGGGCCCTGAAGGCGATGTCAAGCGCCTCAGAAACACCGACCGTGACGATGATCTCCTCTTTCGGATCATACCGCACGCCGAAAAAATTATCCACATAACCGGCGATCAGCTCCCTGAGGCGCGGCATTCCAAGATTGGATGTGTAACTGGTCTGCCCCCGCTCGAGCGAACGAATGACAGCTTCACGGATGTGCCAGGGAGTGGGGAAATCCGGCTCCCCGACCCCAAGCGAAATGACATCTCCGCTAGCCTGCACCAGTTCGAAGAAATCCCTGATTCCCGAGCGTGGAATCTCTCCCACCAGCCGCGAAATTCTCGTATTCAGATCCACAGGATTACAGGTCGGCGTGTCGGTCTGGCTCATTGTCACGTGGCACGTGATCGAATCGATGGCCGCTACGGTGAAACCGCCAGCCTTTCTTCCGTCGATCCGTTGTCAGGCAAGAAGCCGCTCTGCTTGTAACAACCGAGTTGGAAAGCGGTCGTCGTGCTCTCTACCCCATCAATAGTGGAAAGCTTGCGAGCGACAAATTGAGCCACTTGCTGCAGGCTCGATCCCTCCACAACCACCACCAGGTCTGCTCCGCCACTCATCAGAAAACAATCTTTCACCTCGTCAAAGCGCGCGATCCGAGCCGCCACCCGATCAAAACCATAACCATCCTCCGGGCGAAGATTGACCGAGATATGCGCCCTGACAACAGAGCTTCCGGCCTTGTCGGCATCAATCACCGCATGGTACCCGAGTATCGTCCCGTCCCCCTCCCACGCACGTATTTTCCCATGAACTTCCTCAACACTGACGTCCGTCATCGATGCCAGTGTCTCCGCGGAGGCACGCCCATCATGCTGGAGATATTTCAAAAGCGGATCGATCTCTTGTGTCAGTTCCATGGTCTACTAGGGTTGTGCTAGATGATACATCCCGCACTCCGCTGATCAATCAGGCATTCATGGATTCGGATCGGTGCCGCACCCTTTCAGTTGGATGCCAGCGATGCCATCACGTTTCGGCGTAAAACCCGGAAGCTTGCGACAGGCACGCTAATCTCTTGAATATGGGATCTTTCGGTGGCAAGAACTGTCGGTTAACAGACGCACCCATAGTTCAATGGATAGAACAGCGGTTTCCGGTACCGCAGGTCTAGGTTCGATTCCTAGTGGGTGTATGTTCTCCCCGACTCTTCTGCCAGTATCCTGGTGGATCCGCAGGAACGGAACCGTATTCGGGTCACCATGGTTACAGGGCGTGCCGCCGATTGCTCTGTCCTACTCTCTGAGAACTCCGCTGAGCCACGCACGGATTGCCGCTTGCGAGGCACCCTGTGCTTTTCCCTTGTGCGGAACATAGCGCTGATTGCTCAGTTCAGCATCCAACAGCCGGGCCTTTTTCGAATCCCGCCACTGCAGGCGTAAATAGGTGTCGAGTTCGGCCTGCAGATCCTTCGCCTCCACCGGACAGAGCGTCTCCACTCTGCTGTCAAAATTGCGCGGCAGAAAATCTGCAGAACAGAGAAAGTATTCCGGCTGGCCGCCATTGGAGAAGCGCAGGACTCTCGAGTGCTCCAACAGGCTGTCGACAATGCCAATCGCCTCGATATTGGCACTAAGATCCGGATCGCCGGTAACCAGCGAAAACATGCTGCGGCAAATGATACGAACTTTCACTCCCGCCTGAGACGCGCGGTAGAGCAGCAGCACGGTGTCGGGATCAGAAAAATTATTGATCTTGATCGAGATGGAGGCCTTTCTTCCAGCTTTGGCGTAATCGATCTCTCTTTCGATGAGAGAGGCAATTTTTTGTCGCAGTTGGAAAGGTGCCACAATGAGCTTTTTCAACTTCGGCGGCCGGTAGCTGTGATTGAAATACTGGAAAATGCGCGCCGCATCCATACCGATATCCGGGTCGGCGGTAAACAACATGTGGTCGGTGTAGAGTCTCGCCGTGTCTTCATTGAAATTCCCGGTGCCTACAACCGTGTAATAGCGTTGACCGCTGCCCTCGTTGCGACTGATCAGACACAGCTTGGAGTGTACTTTGAGTCCGGGGACTCCTAGTACGACGTGAATGCCCGCCGCCTGGTACAGATTCGCCCAGTGAATATTTGCCTCCTCATCAAACCGGGCAGTGGGTTCCACCAGAACTCCGACCTGCTTGCCGGCACGGACGGCGTTGACAAGGGCATTGGCCACGGCGGAGCGGTTCGCCAATCGATATTGAGTCATCTGGATCGTCTTGACACGCGGATCCATGCAGGCCTCCCGCAGAAGATCAAGAAACACCCCGAAGGAATGATAGGGAAAATGCAGCAGGTGGTCTTTTTTGCGTATCGCTTTGAACAGGCTGCGTTCTCTCCCTTTTCCCTGCAGGCCCGCATGACGGACAGGGCTCGAGTCGGCAAGACGTAGTTCTTCCCCGCCCAACATCGGGAAAGACATCAAGTCCTTGCGATTATGATAGCGGGCACCGGGAAACAACGTGTCATCCCCGGTGATACCCAGTTTCTTGACAAACAGTCGCAGAAAATGCGGCGGGATTCGCGAATCATAGTTCAGCCGTACTGGATTGCCCTGCTCCCTCGCTCTCAGGCCATCGGTGACCTTCGCGAGAAACGATTCCGTGATATCATCGTCGAAGGCGAGTTCAGCATCCCGAGTGAACTTGATGGCGTAGGATTCGAAATCGTCGTAGGGCAATGAGGCGAACAACGAAGGTAATCCGAAGCGGATGATATCATCAAGATACATGACGAGCGTATCTCCTCCATGATCGGGAAGAACGACGAACCGTCCGAGTTCCCTGCCCGGAATTTCGATCAAGGCATACGTTGGCCGACCCTTGCCATGCTTCTTACGCAGTTGCACCGCAAGATACATCGGTTGATCACGCAGCCCGCTGAGTCGGAAACTTGCTTTCACCATAACCGGCATAAGCCTCGGCTTGACCCGGCGCTCGAAGTAGTCCGTCACCCACGGCCGCAGATCACGCGGAATCTTCGTCTCGTCGATCAGGCGGATCCCCGCCTTGCGTAATCCAGCGATAATTCGAGCGTAGGTCTCATTGAAGAGGCGGGACTCCTGCAGGACGATATCATTGATTGTCTCGAGAGTCCCGACCGGATCCGGAATACCTACCTGCCTGTAGCGCTTACCGAGCTTGGCGAGACGCTTCAACGTGGCCACTCGCACCCTGAAAAATTCATCTAGGTTACTACTGTAGATCCCGAGAAACTTCAGGCGCTCGAGAAGCGGCACTGAAGAATCACCCGCCTCCTGCAGCACCCGGGAGTTGAACGCGAGCCAACTGACTTCCTTGGCGCGAAAGGGCAATCCGGTGTCGGCATCAGCCGTGGTGGAAGATCGAATCTTCATCAGTGGTGGGAATAGTAAGTAAAATGCGAAGCAACAAACCAAAGGGATATCAACTGCAACGCCCTCATGAAATCCTTTCGCCCTGCGCTCATTGCCAATTCCATCGGATCAATCAGTCATCGCTGCAGCATGCGCGGCAGCACCCAATGGAACGGCATAATCCCCCAGCGAGGCAACCGTCACCTGGATATCATCTGCGATTCCGGGGCAAGCAAGTTGCTTGAGATGATGCTTGAGGCCATTGCAGAAGTGCTGCGGCATCTGCTCGACGAGCCCCCCGCCAAGAACGATGCGATCCGGGCCGAGAAGATCCACTGCCGCCGCCACGGCGACCGCGAGATAAAACACGGAATTTTCTAAAGCCTGGACAATCGCCGGATCACCTGCCTTCACCGCCGCTGCCAGCGTATCCGCCTTGATCTTGCGGAGGTCACTTTTTGCATGGCGGAGTATCGTGGGAGCATCGCCCCGATACGCGGCCACGGCGGCGGCGCCAGCAAGCCCCAACCGACTGACAATCTCTTCGACGCGCGGAGGTGAATGCACAGACCCGAAAAGACTGGGTCCGGGCAGCCTCAAGTTGCCGATTTCCATACAGGAGAATCGCTTGCCTCGCACCAATTTGCCATCATAGACACAACCACTGCCCAACCCGGTGCCAGCGAAGATACCCAATACGGTTCGGGCACCGCGCCCGGCTCCCTCCGCGTATTCACCATAAGTGCCGGCGTCGACGTCGTTAAGCACGGAGATCTTGCTGCCGGGATACTCATTTCGAAAGACATCCGCTACCGGAACGTTTTTCCATCCGAGGTTCGGCGCGTAAACCATCATGCCTTGTTCCAGGTCAATCACCGCGGGACAGGCAATACCCACGGCACCCACCTGATCTGCCGATACCCCGGCAGCACGGATTACCTTCTTCGTAAGGCGCACCATGCGGGCAAGCCCCTTGTCCATGCCATCGTATCCCCTGCTCTCAGTTTTTTCCTCTGCCAGCAGACGCCCCCCCGAGTCATAAACCGTGGCCAGCATTTTTGTACCTCCCAGATCAAAGCCGATCCGTATTTCCTGTGACAAATCTGTGTGATACTCGGCCCGAGACATGCAGGACTAACGCGGTGAACGCGCCGGGATGCAACTTGAGCATGCTTCGCCAGCGCCCCGGATGTCGCGCGCAAACAGCTTGGCCGGCATCACTACCAGATCATCTGCCCCAAAGCATTCTGTTTAAGCCACACGGAACGGTCCTCAAAGCCTGCTTGCGTTTGCGCGGCCATCAAGAACGTCCTATTCTGAAAGCTGCAAGGGCTACTCTGTTCGGTGTCCCTCACCTTCCAGCGTGGCGACGTAGCCTCCTGCACCAGACCGAATCTGGCCGGGTCCATGGCCGAAGCATCATCCTGATAAGCAACCCGATCCTGTAACTCCGAAGCGTCATGGTCCTCCACTGGTTCCGCAATCTTCTAACGGTCCTGGCAGTCATCTTGAGCCTCCACCTCGATCTGTCTGCCAGCGCAGAGACCCGACAAACCGAAGACACGGCCATCCGGATCGCCAGCCTTTCAGCATTGCTCAACAGCATCAACTCGAAGTTGCTCGAGATCGATGAAATGGACGCATTGATTGAACAGGCAGCCAACGAGGCACAACGCGCGGATTTGCTTCGCAAGGCAAATGCCCTGCAATCGGAGAAGACCAATCTCGAGCGCCAGTTTGAAGAGGTAGCAGGTGGCGTCGATACCACCCTCTTTACCGCTGACGAACCGGTTGCATTCGATCTTCAATCCGAAGCATTGGCAATCCTCAAGCCACTCTTCAGTGAGCTGCAACGCGTGACGAGTGGCCCCCGTGAACTTGACCGACTGGAAGAGGAGCTCGATCTGCAATCGACGTTGAAAGCTCAAGCGCGCTCGGCTCTGCAGTCTCTCGACAGCCTGGTTGCCGCTTCACCAGATGGACATCTCACCGGCAAACTGGAAGCCGTGCGGGATCGCTGGCAACGCAGATATGACGATGCTGGTAATCAATCCCTCGTATTGTCCAACCAGCTTAACGTCCGGCTTGCTGAACGCGAATCGATCACCGACAATCTGCGCCTGGCTTTCACGGATTTTGTTCGCAGCCGTGGCATTCATTTCCTCTTCGGTGTTCTCGCATTCGTGGGCGTTTACTTTTTCGTGCGCCTTATTCACCGCGCGATCGCCGCCAGGATGGTCATGCAAACAGGCGAACGCTCAATCTACACCCGTTTCATCGATGTCGCCCTGCATGTGCTGGCTTTCCTGCTTGCACTGCTTGCCCTGGTATTCGTCTTCATCCTGACTAACGACTTCGTCCTCCTGCTGCTCACTGCCATCTTTGTTGCCGGACTTGCCTGGGGCGGAGTGAAACTGATTCCGGCGCTACTGGACGAGTTGCGACTCGTGCTCAACCTGGGTCCCGTGCGCGAGGGCGAACGAGTTATTTACGGCGGAATTCCATGGCGAGTCGATAACCTTGGTTTCCAGACACACTTATCGAACCCCAGTCTCACCGGAGGGCGCGTCACGATGCCGGTGCGCGGCCTGGTGGACATGCAGAGTCGCCCCTTTGCTCACTCCGAGCGCTGGTTCCCCTGTAGTCCCGGAGATTGGATCCGCCTCGAGGCCCCCATGCTCATGGGCAAAGTGCTGTGCCAGACTCCCGAGTTTATTGAAGTTCGCCTGTTGGGAGGATCCCGGCAGACTATCTCCACGTCCACCTTTCTGGGAGGATGCCCCGCCAATCTTTCGGAAGGGTTCCGACTGAATCGACCTTTTTCCATCGGACACGACCACCGCGAAGAGGCCGCTGGATCGATCCCGCACATCATGGAACAAGCCCTGCGCGATGGACTCCAACAAGTTCTCGCTTCGCGCGGCCGAGTGATCCACGTGGCGGCGCGCATCGAGGAAGTGGGGCGCTCCACTCTCGATTACAATATCGAGGCTGACTTCTCCGGGGAGGCCGCGGAACTCTACGAAGAACTTGGACGGCAGATCGCCATGATCCTGGTGAGGCTTGCAAATCACGAGCAATGGACGATTCCCAATCAGCAGATCACGCTGCATCAGGCGGCGAAAGATGCGTGATGCTGGCTCAGCCGTTGCCACCCCGCGACAGACGTCCAAGGCGATTGCCGCATAGCGAGCAGTCAGCCGTCCACCTGGAGGAGGCCGAGAAACTCCAAACCATTTTCCACCTGCATGCGGGATCCGGTGCCCGGCTGCTCTCTCGGATTATCAAGTAAAATACCTTTTCTGCTTCTCGGTCACGGCTAGACCGAGTGCCTCCATGACAAGGAGCATATCTTCCCAATAGAGTCGTTTCTTGGCTGATCCAGCGTCGGCGTCTGAGTCTGCCAGCAGCAGGTGAGACGGGTGATGGGTAACCATCAGGGGCACGCCCCCGCAATCATGAAACTGGCCGCGAAGATGCGTGATAGAGGCTCGATCAATACGCAGAAGCCCCTCCGCCGCGACGTTCCCGAGGGCGACAATCACCTTGGGTCGTATGATCTCGATTTCCGCGAGCAGAAACGGCAGCCAGCTCCGCATTTCTTCCGGACTTGGTTTCCTGCTGAGATGTGCGTCCTCACGCTTCATTGCGGGACGAAATTTGCAGAGATTCGTGACGTATACTCCGTCCCTGCTCAATCCCATGGCCTTCAGAATCTGGCGAAGTTTCTCACCGTCGTCCCCGGCGACTGGCAGCCCCTCCCGCTCTTCCGCGATTCCCGGCGCATCCGCAACAAACATCAGGTCTGCCGTCGAACTTCCTGATGAAAAGACCACGGTGGGGTTAAACGTTCCGGCAGATAAGGGGCCCTCTGCAAGGCACGCCTGTCGACGCAGGTCGGCAAGCTGCTCAACCGGGCTGGCACCGTGGTAACTGACTGGAGCAACCCTGTCAATGTCATGGCATTCAGCATGAAGCAATTCATCTCCCTGAAGAGCGGCAACCGACGGAACATCTGTTTCGAGAGCAACTCCATGAGCCTCGCATACAGGCCCTCTCAGGCCATGTTCGAGACGATGCCGAGCCGATCTGGTCAGGTAGAGCTCATCGACACCCTGACGTTCCAGCTGTCGAAGAAAGCCCTGCAAGGCTATGACGGCGCCGCTGCGATGGGACATGGTGACCATCAAAGACCCGGAAGCCGGCACATGCAAGCGCGTCTCAATCCGCGGAATGATCCGCCGCGGAGCGAAGCACCTTGGCAATGCTGTTTTTCGTCAGAATCACACCGCGAACGCCTCGAGTCTGGATGCTGTAATCCCCGAAGATAATAGGAATTTCTTTTCTCCGAAGGCCCTTTGCGGGCTTCAAGTGCACGCAAACCTCCTCCTTATCAGCCGAGTTCTCTTCCTGGTGACAACTCAGGTGCAGAACCCGAGATCCCGGTTTCTGCTGCGTCAACTCATAGACCCTATCCCTGGTCAATCCCCCCACCCGAAATCGCTTCACGAAACTCCTGCCTTGCTTTCCATCCCTGTATATCAGATTGAAGACCTGCTGGCCGGTAGTGTCCTTGGAATACAGCGCCACATGAGCCGGGTTTTTCCCAGTGTGAATCTTGGTATCCACCTTCGTCACACGAAGCGCACCATCCCGCCCTATGATCAGCACAAGGTCAAGGCGACTGCATTTGCCGATCGCCACACCATCGCCCCGCTTGATGCCATAGCCGACAAAACCATTCTTATCGTCTCGATAAAGGGTTTCCGATGCCACCGCCACATCCGTCTTGCTCACCTGCTCGAAAGAGAGCAGCGATTGCGGTTGCTTTTCCCATTGATCGGTCTCGGCAATGCGCGTTTTTCGTTCCCTGCCCGCAGCATACCGCTTCTTGAGATCCTTAAACCAGGCCACCGTGAAGCGAGTGATATTCTTGATATCCTTGATCGTCTGATCGATTTCATCCTGCAGGCCGCGGATAACCTCATCGGCTTTGAGAGAATCATATTTCGATATCCGCTTGATCCTGATCTCCAATAGTCTCTCGATATCGCTGTCGGTAATAGCGCGATAAAAAGACCCGAGAAAAGGCTTCAGTCCTTCCCATACCTCGGCGATCACATCCTCATAGGTGACACACTCCTCGATCCGACGATAGATACGGTTCTCGATGAATATCTTCTCTAGTGATGAGAACAGATGCTTTTCCTCCAGTTCGCCAAGTTTTACCTCGAGTTCAGCCTTGAGAAGCTCACGAGTGCGATTGGCTGAATACTTAAGCAACTCGTGTACACTCGCAAAAATCGGCTTGTTTTCGCGGATGACGCAACTGTTCGGAGCAATGGAAACTTCACAATCCGTGAAGGCATAGAGTGCATTGATCATCTGATCAGGATCCACGCCGACAGGCAACTTGATGCGGATATCAACTTCCTCCGAGGTGTTGTCGTCAATGCGCGCGATCTTGATTTTACCCTTCTCATTCGCGGCAACAATGGAATCGATCAACGAAGAGGTCGTAGTTCCGAATGGAATTGCACGGATCGTCAGATTGCTTCGTTTTTTACCTTTCTTGATGATCGCTCGAATGCGGATGCGACCTCCTCGCAATCCCTCATTGTAGGCGCTCACATCCGCTTCCGCTCCGGTCGGAAAATCGGGATATATGTGGAAGGGTTGTTTCCTGAGCACGGCAATCGATGCATCGATAATCTCGATGAAATTATGCGGCAGAATCTTGGCTGAGAGTCCGACGGCAATGCCCTCGACCCCTTGGGCGAGCAGCAGTGGAAATTTTACCGGAAAGGTGATCGGTTCCTTGTTCCTGCCATCGTATGAGGCCACCCAGGTGGTGATCTTCGGCATGAATACAAT
>JBDQJG010000087.1:0-12582 GCA_040263955.1 Verrucomicrobiales bacterium | reverse complement strand
CGGCGCTGAGTCTGCAGGATCTCTCCCTCGCAGACTTCCCGGGAGGCGCGAGCGACTTCTCGACTCAAGTGAATATCATCGAACTCGGTGGCCAGCATGAGCGCGTGGCTGAAAAGACTGTCGCCAAGAAGAACGCTTAAAGTGGGGCCCCACTTTGCGCTTGCCGTTGCGAGGCCACGGCGCGTGTCGGCTCCATCCATCAAGTCATCGTGGACCAGGGACGCGATATGAATGAGCTCGATGACGCACCCCAGGTGTACGTGACTGTCTCCAACCTCATCCAGTGCACCGGCAGTGAGCGCAGTCAGAGCGGGGCGGATGCGCTTGCCAGCTGAACCGCAGATATAGGCGACGTAGTGCTCGACACCCGGATCGAAACTTCTTGCCTGTTCGCGGATGCGATATTCCACCTGATCGAGATAGGGGCCGACTAATTCGAATGGGGCACTGGTGCCCCCGTGGTGTCGCGTGATCGTGGACTGCATGGCGATTTTGAGAAGAAGGGCGGGATGCGAACTCTGGGAGTTACCGCAGTTAAATTTTCACTACTTACTGAAAGTGCAGAAATTTTCCTTTATGGCAAGAAAAATTATGATGGTGATCACGGAGTTGGAGCGGTTGTGAACTCTTTATCATGGCCACGATCGTTTCCAGAGAAGCGCCCGTGTGCCGGCCACTCGAGAAGATTGTGGGCGACGTAGAGTTCAAAGCTGCGCTTGTTGCCGTTTCCGATATCCACGCTGACAGTGTCTGTCGGAGTGGCAGCGACTTCGAGAAATGCCTTGCGGAGTTTGTTCGGAGGCCTTTTTCCCGATTTGCTGCTGACAATGATTGCGTCTGCTCCAAGGAGTTCATCCTCGGCAGGATCGGGCCAGACTTCGTATTGAGAGCGAATGGAACCATCGGGTTCGAAGCGGTAAACCCGTGGCCGACCCGGAAGGTAATGGGCGAGAGCACTGGCATTGTAGCGATGCCCAAGCACGACAATAAACGCAGTATCGGCTTCCGGAATTTTTTCAAGTGCCTGCCCGACCAAGGTCCCTGTCTGCTTCCATCCTCTCAGGTGAGCAAGAGGGTCGGACTTCGAGCCTTTCAGAGCCGTCAATTCAATGATCCACGGGCTGAGGTACGTGATGGCTGTAAAGAGCGTGCCAGTGATGACGGCAGGATGACCCCAGCGACGAACCCGCTTGCTCAAGCCCGGCAGGTTGAACGCGCTCTGCAACCATGCCGCAAGAAGAATGAACGCGCTGATGTAATACACAGCCGGCCAATTAGGTTGCGCTCGTTGGTGTGCGGCCAGCACAAGTACAGCAATGAGCCCGGGACTGCTGAAGAGAACCAGGAAGGCTGTGCGGCGATGAGTCTCGCGCAAGCGAACCAGTCCACGAATCATCACGAATATGAGCAGGATCCACGTCAGGGGAGAGAAAATTGCAATCTGGGAGCCGGTGAACTCGAAGAAGCGACCAACGCGCTTGCTGACAGTAACCTGAGGGGAATCGAAATGGTGTAAAGTATGTTGGAGGGTGATCCATTCGTGTTGCGCATTCCATAACAATATCGGCACCATGGAAATCAGGCCGATCAATATTGCCAGGGCGAACGCTCCCAAATTGGCCATCGTCCTTTTTCGAGATTCCGGAACCCGATGCAGATACCAGAGATACAGGCAGGCGAGAACCGGGAAGCAAAGCATCATCTGTTTGGTCAGTATGCCAAGGCAGATCATAATGCCCAGTGGCAGGGACCAGGCGAGCGGTCTGGGAGATTCCGTTAGGTGCCAGAAACACAGCAGTGCCGCAGTCCAACACGCAAGCAGCGGGGCGTCGATTGTCAGGAAAATATTCAAGGCAGCATTGGCTGGAGTCATACTGCAGAGGAGAGTTGCCAGCAGTGCCACCTTCTCGTTGAACATTTGCCGGGCGAGAAGCGCCATCAGAGCCAGCGAGATGGTTCCAAGAATGGGAGAAAGCAGGCGAATACCCGCTGCGGTCGTGCCGAACCATTGCTCCGCAACGTTCATCGCCCAGCCGATCATGGGTGGGTGGCTGAAATAACACCAATCAGGACGGCGTCCCCAGTCCCAGTGGCAAGCCTCGGTACCTGACAGGTCGAGCGGAAAGATCAACAAGTAGGTCATTCGAAGCCCACCAAGAAGAACAATGAACCCTGTTGTCAGCAACCACGCATGTGACCGAGGGCCGGGAATCGCACTGGAATTGTCCTGAGTCAAAACGGCCAATGAATTACCTGCGGGCTGGCCTCTTGTCATGTGAGAAGTTTTGGTAAGAAGAGAGATAGCCGGGTTCAAACCTATGAAATTGCCCATCGACAGCCAATTGTTCGGCATTGAGGGGCGGGGGGATTGTGCGCGAGAGGTGGTGGACCTCGGCGTGGGCTGGGCGTGCTGGTGCTGGTTACCCTCTACAGTTGTGCTATTTGCTGTAGCCGCATGATCCAGCGCATCCATTTCCCCAGTGCTCTCTTGTAGGCCTGCAGATTTCCTTGCTTGGTCACCCTTTTTAAAAAACGTTTTGGGCGTAAAATCAATCTTTGTAAATTGATTATAAGCTTATTAAAAACTTATAAATGGATTCAGTTGAGTCCCGGTTGAGCGAAGGCTGCAGATCTTGCTCTACCGCTTGCAATTCACGCTACAGCAGGCGGTCTGCCATCTCTTGCCTGCTGGGCACCTTTTCAGTTTGAACGCGGGAAGGTGGTTATCGGTGCGTCATTGCGGCTTTCCACAGAGTCGCTGGTTGTCGAGTGCTCCCGGTCTCGTCGCTGCAAGCAGCCAATCTACGTCTCGAACAATGACGGAGCGGGACGGATGTACTGGATCAGTCTGCTTTTGCGTTTGATGCTGTTTTTTCCCAAGATTGCGCAGACCGGCAGGCTGGTGTTGTCGGTGGGGGCGTCTTAAAATCCTGAATCTGAATCGAAAGTAAAAGAATCTCATTCTGCATCTATCGAAAAAAGCCGATCTGAGGGATCATGTGACATGGAAATTTGCGGGTGTAATGAATGATATCGTATTCGTGCGTTTCGCCATGGGAATGCCGGATATGGAGATTCAGGGTCCGCAGACAGTGAAAGGGAGCTGAGGATTGAGTGCAGCTTCATTGCCAACAGATTTGGCTTGTGGGACAAAAGCCGGTATTGGTGATTATGGTGGATGCTCCCAATGTCTTTGTGCGGATTGTCGATGCGGGCGATGTGGAGCCGAAAGCCGTCGGAGCCGGTGAACAGTCACTGCTGCTTCGTTTGATGATGATTGCTGAAAACTATGAGCGTGCGGCTTGAAATGCTTCAGTGTGCCCGTCTTGCTCCCGTTCTGCTGGGCGAGGGGGCGGCTTGCCTGGTGGAAAAATTTGCGATGTCGCGACTTCATCCTTCTGGAGGTTTTGTCGGCCGGGAGAAGGGCATCCCGGATCTCTATTACACGGTGTTCGGTCTGGACATACTGATGGCACTGCAGTTGCCGCTTGTTCCCCAAATATCAAGGTTTCTTGAGAGCCGAGAGACAATAAAAACCAACGATTTTGTCCACTTATGCAGCCGGGCCCGTTGCCTTTCCTGTTTTCCGGAGACAGCGCAGCAGGTTGCTTCGCCTTTGCTGGCAGAAATCGAGTCCTACCGTTCTGCAGATGGCGGTTACAATCAGGGCGGTAAAGCCATGCCCTCGGGCTCGGCATATGCCTGTTTCCTTGCCTACGGGGCATATTCCGACCTCGGCATGAGAATGCCGGATGCGGACGCGGTGATCAGTAGTCTGGATTCACTCAGACAGGGTTGCGGTGGTTGGTCGAATGACACACAGATCCCGGTTGCCAATGTTCCGGCCACCGCCGCGGCGATCACCGTGCAACGGAACCTTGGAGTTCCGATTTCCCCGACTGCAGCTGAGTTTCTGCTGAGCTGTTTTCAGTCGAGGGGTGGTGGTTTCGGGCCCTTTCCCGGCGCGCCCCTGCCGGACCTTTTGACCACGGCGGTCGCCCTGCACGCGCTGGATGGAATGCAGGTTCCACTCGAGGCGGTGAGAGAGCCTTGTCTGGATTTCATTGACAGCCTGTGGACGGCTGAGGGCGGATTCCACGGGTCATGGGAAGATGACGTGCTCGACCTCGAGTACACCTATTACGGGCTGCTGGCTTTGGGGCATCTGGCGATTTGATCGGGTGATAGGGGGATGGGCTGATGAGTGAATCGATGAGAGTGGAGTCGGCGGCCAGTGGCGATTCGGACGAGCGGATCCGAGTCGCCCACCGGAACGCGCTTGCGCAGCTGCTGGCGATGCGCAACGACAGGGGCCATTGGGAGGGCAGGCTTTCCTCCAGTGCGCTTTCCACGGCGACCGCGGCAATCGCTTTGCGCCTTGCCGGAGACGGCGCGGAGGATGACCGGCTCGTGCAGGCCGGTGCTCAGTGGCTGGTTGCCAATCAGAATGCCGATGGCGGCTGGGGAGATACCCTGATCAGTGATTCGAATCTCTCGACTACCTTGATCTGCATGGCGGCATTGCAGGTGGTCGGCGCGGATTTCGCGGTCGCGGCGGAGTCATCGGGTAGGGCGACACAATGGGTGGAACGACAGTGTGGTGATTGCAGCCCCGAGACACTGGCTCGGAAGGTGGCAGACAGGTATGGGCGTGATCGAACATTTTCTGTGCCCATCCTGATGGTTTGTGCACTGGGCGGCTTGCTCGATGCAGATCAGGCAGTGGCCTGGCGCCGCGTGTTGCCGTTGCCATTCGAGTTGGCGACTTTTCCAAGGCGTTGGTTCGCCGCGCTTCGGCTGCCCGTGGTGAGCTACGCACTGCCCGCGTTGATCGCAATCGGCTACGCTCGGTTCGTGCGCGTTCCGCCGCTGATGCCCCTGCGTTGGCTTCGTCGCTGGGCGTGGCCGCGGGCATCGCGCCTGCTGCAACAGATTCAACCCGAGGGTGGGGGATTTCTCGAGGCAACACCATTGACCAGCTTCGTGACGATCGCACTGGCCGAGGCAGGCGAGGTCGGGCACCCGGTGGTGCGGGAGTCACTCGGTTTCCTGAGGCGCTCGGTTCGGGAAGATGGCAGTTGGCCGATCGATACCAACCTCGCCACCTGGGCCACCACGTTGGCTGTGAAGGCGGTGGCAGCGGGTGAATCGGATGGACGTTGCATGATGTCGGAACGTGAGACCGTTCGTGGCTGGCTGCTGGGCCAACAGTATCGGGAAATTCATCCGTTTACCCATGCGGCTCCAGGTGGCTGGGCATGGACCGACCTGCCCGGTGGCGTGCCGGATGCGGATGATACCGCGGGTGCGTTGCTGGCACTGCATACCCTTGCCGATGATCCGAAAAATCCCGAAGCTGACCTGATCGAGGCGGCCGAGGCGGGTTGTCGCTGGCTGCTGAACCTGCAGAATCGCGATGGCGGTATGCCCACGTTCTGTCGGGGTTGGGGAGCGTTGCCGTTTGATCGTTCGGCACCGGACCTGACAGCGCATGCGCTGCGTGCCTGGCAGGTGTGGTTACCGCATCTCGGGCAGGAACTGGCCGGCAGGGTAGGTCACGGGCAAGAGCGGGCTCTCGGTTATCTGTGTTGCGAGCAGCGTCTTGACGGGTCGTGGGTTCCGCTTTGGTTCGGTAACCAGTATCTCGAGGAGGAAGTCAACCCGGTGTATGGTACTGCTAAGGTGCTTCTCGGGCTCGTGTCGCTCGGGGATCACCCGGTCGCGGCTCCTCTCATCCGTAACGCTTCTCATTGGCTGGTGTCTGCTCAGCATGATGACGGAAGCTGGGGGGGGAATCATACCGGTGAGGCTTCGCTGGAGGAAACGGCACTTGCGCTGGAAGCGCTGCTGGCGCTGCCGGGTGTCTCGCGTCAGGTTACCGAGCTGGCTGTTCGGTGGTTGGCAGAAAAGACAGAGGAGGGCACTGCTTTTCCTGCAGCTCCCATCGGGTTCTATTTTGCCAAGCTGTGGTATTTCGAAGAGATTTATCCGGTGGTGTGGACGGTGTCCGCGTTCGGGCGTTTCCTGCAGCAGACAGGTGCCGCGGCAGGGGAATGAGACCAGGCAGCGCTCGGTGGGAAAAAGTCCAGGCGCATCCGGCCGGGTAAAGAGATACGCGGTTTTTCGTTTCCCTTCCCACTTCGCTCAAGTATGCTCACCTCTCATCCAAGAAGTTTGAACCATGGCATATTTCGATTGCGACAAGATCCAGTACGAGGGCCCGACCTCGAAAAACCCTCTTTCTTTCAAGCATTACAACCCCGAGGAACTCGTCGGCGGCAAGCCGATGAAGGACCAGCTGCGCTTCGGCGCGGCCTACTGGCATGTGATGCGCAACACGCTGGCCGATCCCTTTGGGGCGGGTACGGCTCAGATGCCGTGGGATGACGGGTCGGATTCGGTGGAAAACGCGCTTGCGCGTGTCGAAGTATTTTTCGAGTTTCTCGACAAGACGGGCATCGATTTCTATTGCTGGCACGATCGCGACATCGCGCCGGAGTTGAACAACCTGGCCGCTTCCAGTGCTGCCCTCGACACGGTGGTAAGCAGGCTTGCCGAAAAGCAAGCGGCAACCGGCGTGCAACTGCTGTGGGGAACCAGCTGTCTGTTCAGTCATCCGCGCTATGCACAGGGTGCGGCCACCTCGCCGAACCTCGATGTCTTCGCCTACGCTGGAGCGCAGGTGAAAAAGGCGCTCGAGTGCACCCACCAGCTCGGGGGGCTTGGCTACACCTTCTGGGGTGGGCGCGAAGGCTACGCCAGCTTGCTGAATACCGACATGAAGCGCGAACTCGACCACCTCGCGGCGTTTCTGCACATGGCGGTGGACCATGCGAAGAAGATCGGGTTCCAGGGACAGTTCTACATCGAGCCGAAGCCACGCGAGCCTTCCACCCACCAGTACGACAGCGACGCAGCAGCCTGCCTGAACTTTCTGCGGGAGTACGGGCTCATGGAGCACTTCAAGCTCAACTTGGAGACCAATCACGCCACGCTGGCTGGCCACACCATGCAGCACGAGATGCGCGTGGCGGTGGCGGCTGGAGCCCTCGGCTCGGTCGACGCCAACACCGGTGACGAGTTGATCGGCTGGGACACCGACCAGTTCCCGACCGACATCTACCTGTGCACCGAGATCATGCTGGAAGTCCTTGGCATGGGTGGATTCACCACCGGCGGCCTGAATTTCGATGCCAAGCGCCGCCGCGAGTCGCACGAGCCGATCGATCTGATCCATGCTCATATCGGAGGCATGGACGCCTTCGCGCGCGGCCTGAAGATCGCCCATGCTATCCGCGAGGACGGCCGCCTGGCACAATTCGTGGCAGATCGCTACAGCTCATTCGACGGGCAGCTGGGCAACAAGATCGAGTCGGGCCAGTGCACGTTTGAGGAGCTTGAGGCACTCGTGCTCGCTGGCGGTGAGCCAGTACTCGCCAGTGGCCGCCAGGAGATGCTCGAGAACCTGGTAAATGAGTTCATCTAGGGATGATTGCTCGAGACGCTTTTAACTGTGGAATTCAGGCCGGCAGGCATGCCGGGAAGCCGAGAGTGAGAGTCAACAGCAGTAGTTCAAGCTCCTCCACCGCCACAGTGGTGGTCGGGTGCTGAATCAATTCCTGGGCGGTTGTTGAATTCGCATTCGTGGAGGTTGAATTCTCCCTGGAATGAACCAAACCCTTCCCGGTTGTAGTTGCGGCCGCTGGCGGGGGTGAAGATATCCAGATCGGAGCCATGAATGGTCACTTGCTTGCCATCGAGGATCTCAACTCGATTCCCGGCAGCAATTTCAATTCGGTTCCCTGACAGATGGGAGTTTTCAATGAACCGCACGACCCCATTGGCTCCGTCAGCGTAGAGGCGTAGCAGTTGGTTGCCGCTCAGCCTGCTGCCGCCGATAGTCAGCGTGCCATCGGGCCCGAATGCATGGGCTCGGAGGACTTCGGCGCTGGCATGGATATTGTTGAGTTGGAGGTTGTTGAGAGCCTTGATGAGAATGCTCGGAGCCTCCAGGTCAGGTGGGCCCTCCTCCGCTCCGAAAGTTCCGGTGATAGTCACGTCTTCGCTGTCAGCACATACCTGAAGCTGAGCTGCTGCCACGCTTCCATTCTCGTTGAACAAGGGCAGGCTGTTGGCAAGGACCCGGAGCTGGCTGCTGTCACGGATGGTGATGTTTCCGACGGCGGAGTTGACGTTTATCATGGATCGAGCCGTGACAGTCGTATCGGACAGGACGACATCGTTGTGTGCAAGTACTTCCACCGTGACTTGCGTCAATGAACTTTCGCTGCTTGCCTCTTCTCCTCCCTCGCTCTCGATCGGGGCCTGGTCGGCAACGATATCGGCGCGTTGAATCGTGATGTCGCCGTTCCCCGTTTTAAAGTTCACCTGGCCCGGCACTTCGATTCCGTCAGCTAGGATGAGGCTTCGGCTTCCCTCACTGTTCATGACGTTGATGTTATCCTCCGCGGCGAGGTTGATGATGTTCTCGGCGCTGATGCTGGCATTGCTGACGATGAGGTCTCTGTTAGCTTCCGCATCGAGGAAATTAGGGTAGAGGAGCGGGTCGGTGGGTTCATGCGAGGTGCCAGGTGGCCCGATCAGGATGTCCTGGTAGGCGGCGAGCATTAATTTTCCGAAGACCTCGATATAGCTCTGGATGTTGATGTTGGAAGTTGGTCCCGCAGCCACGAAAAACAGATCCTGGAAAAAGTCGGCTGTACCCGCGCGGACTTCAAAGTCGGGGCCGACGAAGATCGAGCCCATGTTCGAGTAGAAGGCGAGACTCTCGAGCAGTGGAGCGGGGTTATCGGAAAGATCGAGTATGCCGGTCCCGGGAGGTGTCAAGCCGTTGCCCGTCAATCGGATATCGCCTTCGGCCCCGAGAACCACGTTGCGGGATGGGTTCGGGCCCTCGGGCACGGTGAAGACGGGATTGCCGTTGATGACAATGCTCTCGAAGGTGAAAGTCGCCCAGGGAGTCGCTGCCCCATCAAGGGCTTCCTGGAAAGGGGGATACGGGCCGTTGGCATCATCGAATGCGAACAACGGGAACGGGCCGTCGAAATCGGAGCCGCGGTAGAGTCGGCCCGTTACGGTCGTTGCTTCACCAGTGACGGCATCGGTAGCGGTAGTGGTCGGATTGGTGACCACCGTACTGGCTTCGTTGATCACCACGCTGACCAACGGCTCGGTCGGGACTTGGTTCAGGTCGTCGGGTAAGTCGTCGATGTCGGGCTCTTCTTCGTCAGGATTCAGGCCAGATGATACTTCTCCGGTAGTGGGTGATGTGCCCTCCCTCACTGCGATGGTATTGGCGACATTGAGACGGGTATTGCCATCGATTTGTACAACGGTTCCCTGGCCCGGAATGACGAGACTGGTCTGAACGAGGTCACCCTGCTGCAGTTCCTGCTGTTGGGTCTGAAGTGCCTGTACGACTTGTTCCTGGTTGGGCATTTCCTTGTCCTCCGCACTGATCAGCTTGGAGGTTTTGAGCAGACGCTCAAGATCGACATCGACCGGCAGAGGAAGAGTCTTCGCATTTTCACGCATGATGATCATCTCGCCCGCCTTGACAGTGGAGAATTGTCCGGGTCTGTCATTGAAGAACAGGTCGACTGTACCCTCGATGACGATGAGCTTGATAAAGCCGCCGGGCAGATATTCGAAGAGCACGCTGGTTCCGGTCACCGCTGCTGTTACTGCAGCAGTGCGAACCTTGGCTCCGCCGATGCGCTTGGGAACCTGCAGGAGCATGGTGCCCTGCTCCAGTTCGAGCGTGCGTCCCTCACCGCGCAGGGTAAAGCGCGAGTTGGCGCCAAGTCGGGTCAGTGACTGATCGGGAAAGCGCAACTCGGCCCGGGAGTCCGCGCCGGTGGCTACCGAACTGACTGCCTGCACGTCGGTGCCGACTTCTGCTTGTCGGTAGTTGGTCTCGCCCTTGAGGATTCGGACCTCATTGAAGACCCGTGTGATGGTAGCCTGGTCGTATTTAGCGGCCTGCAGAGGTGAAATGGATCCCATCATCATCAGTGTGAGGGTGCAGGTCATTGCACTCAGTGGCAGCAGGGTTTGGAATATGCGTTTCATGGCAGGTGGCTGGAGCGATTGTGGGAAGATCAAAATTTGAATTTAAGACTGATTGCCGGGCCGGCCAGCTGTGCCTCGTAATCAAAGAATTCAAGATTGCTTTCATTGATGGAGTAATTGTAACTGGCCGATAATTCGAGATGCTTGCGCGGCCGCCAGTTGAGACTGGTGCCGAAGTTGTGGTAGAAATCCTCGCGGCCCTCGAGATTGAAGTAATCGAAGTAGCCGAAGCGGTAGTTCAGGGAGAAGAACAGATCGCGCATGACTTTGAACCGGTAGCCAGCTTGCAGCGTGTATTCGTGGCGCTGGAGAATGTCAGGGTCGGCGTCCACTGACAGCGACGCGACAGCACCGAGGTTGAAACTGTTGAGGCGGTCAATGAGAATGGTTTTCTGCATGCCTCCGCGCAGGTTGTGAGTCTGGTAAATCGGTTCATCCGAGATGCCCTGGGTGATGCGCTGGTAGATGTAGTGGCAATGCCAGATGGTATTGGCGAGTTCCGGCATAAGTAAGAGGAATCCGACACTGGCATTGCCTGATTCGTAGTCGAGGGCAGGTAATCTGTCGTAGCGGTAAAAGTTCTGCGAGAGAGAGGCGTCGCCGTAGAACCGGGAGTGCAGCCTCTCCTGCCACGTCAGGTTGATGCCGCTGACAAAGAACCAGTCGTTGATTTGCCCGGCTCGTACATTGGCGGCGTTGTCTGTCCAGAATATCGAGTTGTCGACGTAAAGCGTAAAGGGTTGTTTCTTTTCCTCGCGCTTCAAGATGAGCTGCTGGCCGATGTCGCTGTCTCCTGGTGTGACTGGAGCGAAAGCATTCTCTTCCTCCAGGCCGGCGGCAGCGTCGGCCTCGGTCTCGTTGGCCAGTTCTTCCTCGGAGAGTAGCAGGTCGCGCATGGGCAACGCGTCGGCGGCACGCGCTGGATCGATGTTGGTTTGTGCGCCTGCCGGTGCGCACAGTAAAAAGAAGCACAACAAGCCAATCGCTCGTGGATGGATGCTGCTGGAAGGGATTGTTTCTTTCATCATTTAATACCGATGAAGGCGAGTCGAAGGTGAATTGGTTTTGGCATGACAGATTGAAAACTATGGGGAATCCAACGAATTAAGCCTCTTGAACTGGAATCCTGCAGGGAATTGTCGAACGGGCGAAGGTACGACTGGAACCATTTGAGTGTATGGTATTACCGGTAGGGCCGTCAACATCCGGGAGGAGTGAGTGGCCATTCAGGTTCATTGGGGTGAGGTTACTTGCTGCGCATCACGTAGACCCCGTCCCAGAATGCAGGAGGACTTTGCAACAGGGCTGCGCACCGCTCCAGATGCAAACGAGTCAATGAGTCATCCATGCCCGCGGAGGCGGCCTCATGGAACGCGATCCGAGCTTCGCTGAAGCGGCCCGCACGATAGGCCTGCACGCCCGCTTCATAGGCTTCGAGGCCCGCTGGGAACGATGATTCCAAGGGCCCGAGAACCGTGTAAGTGGTTACCGGCTTTTCCTTGCCCATGACCTTGACGAGGTCGACCGACCTGCAGAGGAAATCTGCCTCGACGTGTGCGTGCACCTGCTCGCTGATGATGATGTCGACGCCGTATTGCTTGGTGATGCTCTCGAGGCGCGAGGCGAGGTTGACGCTGTCCCCGATGACGGTCAGATCCATTTTTTCATAGGGGGCCTCGGAGCCGATGTTTCCCACAACTGCCGGGCCCTGGTGAATCCCGATACCGATCGTGAATTCCGCTATGTCCCGGGCCTTCCATTCCACATTAAGCTGGCGCAGGGCATTTCGCATGCCAAGTGCGGCGGCCAGCGCGTTCTCCGCGTCCGTCTTGTCTCCGGCTTGGCCTTGATCGATACGCATGCTTCCCCAGAGTGCCATGACCGCGTCACCGATAAACTTGTCCACCGAGCCACGCTGCAGAAACACCTGCTCTACCATGCTGCTTAAATATTCGTTGAGCTGGGTGACTACTTCTGTGGCACTGGAGGCTTCCGAGAGGCTGGTGAACCCGCGGACATCGGAGAAGAGGATGGTCACGTTGCGCTCTACGCCTCCGAGTGTTCCGAGGAATCCCGCCTTGTCTCGCAGAAGCTCCCGCGTGAGTTCCGGTGAGGTGTAGCGAGCCAGGAAACGTTGCAGCTGGCGTTGTTCTCGCAATTGACCCAGCGAATTTCCGGACAGGGCAGCGGTGCCGCAGAACATCAACGCGAAGTTGAAGGTCAATGGGCTGGCTTCAAAATTGAGGGATTCAAAAAGCCAGAAACTCGCCGCCGTGAAGATGCAACCAGCAAGGATCAGCAGCACCAGTGCCAGGATCGGTTGCCTGACCACCGTGATCAGTAGCCAAGCCAGCAACATCCCAGCGACGAGGCAGCCCCAGTCCCACGAGGCGCCGGTGCTCTGCAGAAACGATTGCGCCAGCGTTGCAGTGAGCGCGTGAGCATGGAGTTGCACGCCGAAGACCGTTCCGGATGGAATGCGTTGAAAGT
>JBDQJG010000086.1:0-12675 GCA_040263955.1 Verrucomicrobiales bacterium | reverse complement strand
TCGGGCGAATCGGAATACAGGACAATGCCGGTGATGGCATCCGGTGAGGGTTTTTCGCGCAAACCGGTCACCTGCACGTAGCGGAAACCGTGGAAGGTGAAGCGTGGCTCCCAGGTTTCCTCGCCACCGCCCTTGAGGATGTAGCTATCCACCGCGCGGGCGCTGCGCAGGTTCGTGGTGTAGGCGGTGCCGTCCTCCTTGAGCATTTCGGCAAAGATCATGTCTACCTGATCCCCGACCTGGCCGTTGACCTTGAGGCGCGCCCATCCGGAAAAGTTCTGGCCCAGGTCGAAGACATAAGTTCCCGGCCGCGGCTCAGTCACCTTGAGCGCCGGCAGCTCATGCATGGGGCGAACCGGCACCCCGGGGTAGGACTGCAGCAGTGGCTCGATGGCCGAGCCGGTCACCACCTGCGACCAGCCACTCGCATCGTAACCGGCGCGATTCCAGCCGGGCATTTCCAGGCGGGCATCATACACCTCTCCCGCCTGCATGTCCGACTCGAGGATCGGGCCATAGCTCGCCCTCCAGCTCGGGCCGGTCGTGACCGTCTCCGAGGAACCATCGGCGTAGTCGATGCGCAGCTGTGCCTTGAGGCGCAGCTTGTCGCCATACTTGTTCTGACCTACGCAGCTGATGTTGCCGCGGAACCAACCGTCTCCGAGAATCACACCCAGGGCGTTGGGGCCTGCCTCGAGCAGGTCGGTGACATCGTAGCTGCGGTAGTAGATACGTTTGCGGTAATCGGTCCAACCGGGCATGAACACCTCGTCGCCCACCCGCTGGCCATTCAAACTCAAATCGAACACACCCTGTGCCGTGGCATGGAGCGTGGCCCGTTTGACCGCCGGTAAAACTTCGAATTCCGTGCGCAGGTAGGGTGCGGGCAAATACTGCTTGGCACGCTGGCCGGTACTCAGGTCCCACGTGGCGTTCTCGGGAACCACTCCGGAAACCTGCCAGTCATCGACCAGGCAGACGAATTCGAGCACCTTTTCCGTACCATGTGCAGGATCGCTCCCCGCCAGCTCATTGGTCGGCGTGACCAGCAACTTTCCGGAGTCCACCTGCTGCTGCAGTCGCTGCTTGATATCCACCTGTCGCTGGGCATCCCCCTTGACGCCATAGAGGGCTTTCTGCACCACCACCTTGTGACCCTTGCCCTGCAGGTCGGCACGCCGGGCAGGCGGATGCTGTGGCGGCGCATCCAAGCCGATCCACTGTGCCTGCCAGGTATCCGGTTCGAGAATCCCCATGCTCCACGACGCCGGCCTGCTTTCCGCCGTCTCACCGTGGTTGGTAGTCACCAGCACCTTCCAGAAATACCGCTTTCCCGACTCCAGCGGCCTGCCGGCATACTCCACCTGGGTCGACTGGTTGCTCGCTACCACGCCGCTGTCCCAGGCATCAGCCTCATTGCGCTGCAGAGACTTCTCCGACGAGGTCACCAGGATGCGGTAGCTCTGCTGCATGACCCCGCGCTTCCCGGAGCGCAGCTCCCAGCTCAAGCGCGGCTTGGCTACGCCGATGCCTTGCGGATCGACCAGGTATTCGCAACGCGGATTGTCCACCTCCAGTGCGAAGGCACTTGCCAGCCCGAGAGACAGCCACACGCAGAGAACCCGACAGAGATGTTTTTTCATATTTCGTTGCAGTGACATGCTTGAAGATCCTTGTATTCCAATCGCAGTACATCCCTCTAGGGATAAAGAATCTGCCCGCCCGCCTCCAGCTGCGGTCGCAGTTTCGCGTAAGGGACCTCCTGCACTGAAAGACCCTCGTTAATCGCGATCACCGCGGCGGATCCAGCGCTCTGGCCCATGATCATGAACACCGGTTCCATGCGGATCGAGCCGTAGGCGACGTGGCTCGCCGACAGGCAGAGCGGCACCAGCAGGTTGCTGCACTCCTCCTGTTTCGGCACGATCGAGCGGTAGGCGATCGGGTAGGGTTTGGGACAGCCCATGAAAAAGTTCCCCTCGTTCCGGACCGTGGCCTTGCCATCCCAGACAACCACACCCCGATGGCAGTGGTGGGAATCCATGGGATAGGAAGCCAGCCCGATCGAGTCCTCCACCGTCCGCTGAGAGAGGCCATTGGCCTGGGTCATGACGTAATCGGAGACCATGCGGCGTCCCTCGCGCACGTAGAGCTGGTGCGGCCAGTAGCCGGTCCCGATGAATTCATCCGGATCCAGGCCAAAGCGCTGCACTCTCTGCTGTAACTCCTCCGGCACCTGCGGGTCGTTGGCCAGGAAATACACCAGGCCCTGCTGGTAGTTGACGTGGTCCTGGAAGATCTGCTCGCGCAGCTGGTAGAGCTCGTGCAGGGCTATGGGCAGACCGCGCCTCGGAGCCGGCAGCTCGGTAAACAAGCCCGGCTCGTAGGTGCCATCCGGCCAGCGATAGTTGCCGCCGATGTAGTCGGAGGAAAAACTCCCCGCGTTGTTGGAGTCGCCATTGCGCATCTGCACCGGGCCGTCGGTCATCGGCTTGGTCGTGTAGTTGAGCGTCCACTGCAGCTGCGGGTCGAAGTTCAGGAAGCGGGCCAGCAGGGCGTAACGGCCGGCATCGTAGCCTTCCGGCTTCGGGAACGGGATCTTCCCCTCCCGGTTGCTGAGATACATGCGGAAATTGTATGCCTGCACCTTGAAATCGCCCTCGCCGGATGCGCCCTCGGGCTGCGACGAAATCTCCGGCAGCAGACCGGATTGCGGGTCGTCCGGATCCACGAACGGACTGATGGGAAGCTCGCAGAACTGGTAGTAGTTCCCCGGTGCCTTGGGGAAGGCTCCCGCAGCACTTTCCCCGTAGGTTCCGGCCGGCTCGCGCCCGACATGGTAGGAGACATTGGCGGCGGCCAGCAGGTCGCCCTCGTAGGTGGCGTCGACGAAGACTGCGGCCTCGACTATCTCGCCGGTCTCGAAGGTGGCCGAGGCGATCCGACTCTCCGCCATCGTCACCGACTCGAGGCAGCGCTCGAAGTGCACTCCCACGCCGGCTTCCTGCAGCATCTCGAGAAACAGCGCCTCGGCCCTGGCGGGGCGGAAATCAACCAGCCTGCCGGCGCGCCGGTAAAACTCCGCCGCCATGCCGCCGATCGACGCCTTCTTGCCGAAGTCCGTGGAAGAGAGCCCCCCCGAGGTCAAGCCCCCGACGTGACGATTGAAGGAAAACAGCAGCGCCTTCTTGCCCTCGCGCGCCGCCTGGATCGCCGCGGTGACCCCGGCCGGCGTGCCGCCATAGACCGCGACATCGCACTCGAGGCGCACCGGCTCGCCGCGCTCGACCTGGCGGTAGTAGACCAGCCCCCGCTCTTCCGCGCACCAGCCTGGCGAGAAAAGTGCCACGCTTGCCAGGACTACCAATCCGAATAACCGGACAGGCTCAGGACACGGAATGAACGTTGCAACAAGGCTGGAAAACGAATGCACGGCTGTCTTAATACGAAGACAGCGCCCTGGTCTTTCGGCATGCAGCCGGGAACGGTGCAACGCGTGAACCACAGCTATTGCGCATGAGAGGAGACGCGTACCTTCGCAGGATACACGCCTTTTGTCGCACATTCGAAATAGTGCTGCTTTGACAGCATAAATATATGCTGTTATGATTGCATTATGAGAACCACCGTGACCATTGACGCCGACACCGACGCGCTGCTGCGCGGCGAAGTGCAGCGCAGCGGGCTGTCGTTCAAAGAAGTGCTCAACCGGGCGATCCGCCAGTCGCTGGGAGAGCCGGGAGAGAAGATCGAGGTGCGGCCGATTTTCAATGCACCTTTCCCGGCCGAACTGGAGGGCCGCAGTTTCAATCGCCTGGCGGACGAGTGGGACGACGAGGACACCTTGCGGGAGCTCGGAGCGTGATCCTGCCCGACCTCAACCTGCTGCTGTACGCCTACAACCCGCGGGTGCCCCAGCACGCCGTAGCCCATGCATGGTGGACGCAGACCATCAGCGACACCGAAATGATCGGCCTGCCCCACGAGGTCAGCCTCGGATTCATCCGCATCGCCACGAATCGGCGGCTCGGAGCCGCGGCGGTCGACCTGGCGACGGCCCGCGAGACGGTCGAACTCTGGCTCGGTCTGCCCCATGTCCGGGTGCTTCTCCCGGGACCGACACATTTTTCGCGGGTGCTCGATCTCATGGAGGCGGCGCGGGTGACCGGCGCGACCCTTTCCGACGCCATCCTCGCCGCTCACGCGATCGAGAACCGAGCCACCCTGTTTTCGAACGACGCCGACTTCTCGCGCTTCCCCGGCCTGCGGTGGCACAACCCGCTCGCGGGGTTGCACGGGTGAACGCGAGCCGAACTCACGCACAGCAGGTGCAACGGCGGCCTCGGCGAGGCACGCCCTACCCTTCCGCTATTCGCGAAGAGCTCCGTTCAGAGCCTGCGACACCAGCCGTCACAGCACCGGTGGCGGCCCAGCCGAAGCACCGCTGGCTTTCTCGAGCGGGTATTTCGGCTGCCAGGTGGGGTGCTGCTGTGTCAACCAGCTGCGGATCTTCTTTGACAGCCTGGATGCCAGCTGCGGTTTCTTGTCCACCAGGTTCTCCTGCTCAGCGACATCCTCGCTGAGATTGTAGAGCTCCCAGGCATCGGCCTCGTAGAAGTAGAGCAGCTTGTAACGCTTGCCGGCCACCTCGTCGATAACGGCGACACAGGGTTGGGCGCGGATGTCCATGTAGCCGGGAAACAGGTAGAAGATGGGGCCGCGTTTGAGCTGCGAGTCCGGCTGGCGGAGAGTCTGCGCGAATGATTCGCCATCCAGCGGGTGCGCGTTCTCGTCAGGGCGCCAGGCGTTGCCTGCCAACTCGAGGCAGGTCGGATACAGGTCGATGCCATGCACCATGCGGTCGGTCACGGTATCGGCGGGAATCACCCCCGGCCACGAGACGATCAGCGGAACCCGGATGCCGCCTTCGGTGAACGTGCCCTTCTCCCCGCGCAGCGGGAGGTTGTCACCGTGGGTTCCGCCGTTGTCGGAGGTGAACAGGATCAACGTGTTGTCCGCCAGGCTGTCAGCGGTGTCGCCGTCGCCGTTGGGATCCTCGATGGCCGCGACCAGCCGCCCGAGGGTGTGGTCCATGCCGGCGATGAAGCCGGCCAGCTCGGCCTTGCCTTTCTGCTTGCCCTGCAGGCGCTCCAGCGCCGCGGCCTTCAGGTCGGGACGGGAGATCACCGGGCCGTGCACGGCATAGGCGTGGAGCTGCAGGTAGAACGGCTTGCCGGTGGCATGCAACTTGCCGACCGTCTCCTCCATGGCATCGGCGAGCGCATCGCAGACGTGCTTGGGCGCGCCCACCTGGCTGGTCGGGATGCCGTGCCTCTGCACATAAGCTTCGGTGTAGGGTGCGCCGAAGCGATCCAGGTCGCCGCGAGCGAGACCTGGGAAGCTCCAAGTGCCTTGATTCTGTTTGGCAAAGCAGACCGGCTGATGCCCCTGGCTGCAGCCGCCGATATTGATATCGAAGCCCTGGTTCTCCGGCAGGGTCGCCTCGTCATCGCCATGGCCTCCGACGTGGTACTTGCCGACATGCGCGGTAACATAGCCATTCTCTCTCATGGCCTCGGCAATGGTCACCGCATCCGGCGCGATGTCCTCGCTCTGCTCGGGCCCGAGGAACCTGGCCTGCTCCCGGGTGATGCCCGGCGCCTTGTGGCGGTTGAGATTACCCACCACGTAGACATCGTTGTGCACGCGGGCGGGGTACTGGCCGGAAAGCAGGGCAGCCCGGGTCGGCGCGCAGTTCGGCTGCATATAGGCATGGGTGAAGCTCAGACCGCCACTGGCGAGTTTCTCGAGGTGCGGGGTCAGGAACTCGCCACTGTCAGTGCCCATGGTCGCCTTGGCGGCACTGACCTGGTTCCAGCCGAGGTCATCGATCATGTAGACGACGATGTTCGGTTGCTTCCGGTCCGCGGCCGGTTCTACAGCCGACACCGCTGTCACCACCATTGCCCCCGCAAGGACACATGCTCCAATTTTCCTGCGCATCACGTTTCCTGGTTCCCTTCGTTCACTCATCTCTATCCATGCCCACAGGCCCGCCCTGGTTTTGAAGCCGGGCCCGGCCTTGGTAATACGGATACCGGGCCGTGTGGTTTTCACTCCGTCACCGACCCGCCGGAGAGACCAGCGCGGCTGTCCGCAGAACGAAGTCGGCAAGCGCCTGGTCCTCGAAATAGGCGGCCCCTCCGGTATGGCCGCCTCCGGGGACGATTTTCACCGTGACCGATCCGCCCAGCTCCTCGTAGGTGCGCTGCACCAGCACACTGTTTTCGGTATGGGGGACGATTTCATCGGCGTCACCGGTGAGCAGGAAGAACGGCACCTTGTTGCGGGCCAGACCCTCCAGGTTGCGCGGCGGGTTGAGCGTGTCGAGACGGGCGAGAATCTCCTCCTCCGTCAGGGCGTAATCGCGAAGAACCGCCGCCTTGGAACGCTGCAGCGGCCAGCTTTTCAGGTTACAGACCGGGTAGATGCCGGCGAAGGCTCCGACCTTGTCTGGGTTGCGGAATGCCCAGCACAGCAACATCATGCCGCCGCGACTCTGGCCGAGAAGGATCGGTTTCTCCGCGTAGCCCCGCTCGCACATCGCCTCGTAAAACGCGGAGAAGCGGGACGAGCTTGCCTCGCTGCCACGCACCTCTCCCTGCGAGTAGCCCGCCACGGCGATGCCGGCGGCCAGGAACTGCTCGAAGTAGAAAGTGTGGAGGCTTTTGGGCAGATTGACCACGGTCGGTGCGTACCAGACCCACGGATTGCCCGGCGCGCGCTTCTCCGGTTCGATCACGAAGGCGCTGTGCTCACCGACCGGAAAGATTTCGCCCGGAAGTGGAAGGTTCTCGATTCCGGAAGCTGATTCGAAAGCGAACAACAGCACAGCGAGGACAGGGAGCGAGGATAGTTTCATGGCTGAACAGGTATGATCAATGTGCGGAAAAGGGTGCCCCCATCCAGTTGCCGAGGCCGACGACCATGGTAGACAGGATGAGAACGGCGAGGCCGGTGAACAGGAGCCGCCGCGCTTTTGGAGACGAGCCCTTCCATTCGCCCAGCTTGAGGCCCCAGAGCGAGCTGAAGATAATGATCGACGCCATGTGCAGACTCCAACTGGAGAACTTGTAGTCGCCCATCCTGCTTTCGCCGATCTGGTAGAAGAAAAACTGCAGATACCAGATCAAGCCGGCGAGGAAACTGAAGAAGTAGTTGTTGAGGAGCGGGATCTTCCAGCCGTCCGGGTCAGGCCCGCGGGGGAGCTCCGCCTCCTCTGCCATCTCTTCGGCCGGAGCATCGGTGACGTTTTCGATTATCGAGGCGTCCTTCCTGTGGACCGGCTGTCTCTGGTACTCGGCATAGTACTCGTAGGCGGTATCGTTTTTCCAGTTGAGGAGGAGGCACCAGATGAAATTGGTTGTCAGTCCGCCCGAGAGGATCACGATAAGGGTGGGCAGCCCGGCCCAGTGCGCGGCGGTTCCCATGGCCTCCGCCTGGGCATTGATCGGTGTGCCGGCCTTGAAACCAATGGCGAAAAAGGCACTCATGATGCCAGAAAAACCGGCAATCAGCACGCCCTTGGGAAAGTTGAACTCCTTGACGGCAGCACGTTTGTCTTCCTCCGACATGCCCTTTTCCTTTTCCATGCCGGCCCGCCCGGCCAGAGCGATCCCGACGAGGCAGATGAGCACTCCGAAAAGCACCACCCTACCATGGGTGGGCGCCCAGACAGTGCCGAGGAAGGTGCCATCTGCGATCGGGGGAACCAGTGTCCCGAAGGCAGCGCAGAAACCGAGTGCGATCGCCATGCCAAGTGACATCCCGAGGTACCGCACCGAGAGGCCGAAGGTGAGCCCGCCGAAGCCCCAACACAGCCCGCAGAGGTAGGTCTTGAAAAGGCTGCCCAGTTGCACCTCGCCCAGAATTCCGACCGGTCCGGAAGTCAGCAGCAGGGCGAAGAACCACGGAGCCAGCAGCCACGAGGCGATGCCCCCGACCAGCCAGTAGGTCTCCCATGACCAGTTGCGGACTTTCCGGTAGGGAACGTAGAAGGACCCGGAGGCGAGGCCACCAAGCCAGTGGAAGAAAACTCCGTAGAGGGCGACGATCATGAGGATGGCCGGAGTTCAGGCCAGGCCCTTCGCCATTGCCGCAGGGCCTGTGGTAAGGGTGATCTCCTGAACTTGCGCGAGACCGGGTTACAGCGTGTGCGGCGCGTCGGGCTCGACGGCGTGGGTGGAAATTTCGGTGGGCCGGAACAGGGTCTCGCGCAGGGTGCGGGAGACAAACCAGATGCCCATGCCGGCGGCCATCAGCACGTGTAGCTCGCCGGCTTGCAGGGCACCTGTGAGCAACAGGATGGAGGGCAACAGGGTGAGCGCCAGGCCGATCAAGGAGAGGATGTTGAGAATGGTTTTCATCGCGAATGTCAGTTCAAATGCTTTCTGGTTGATGCTCAGGCGTGGCTCTCTTTGTGCTGTTTACCCGAAAAGATCAGGAACAGGATACCACAGGCGATCCAGCACGGTAGCGGGAAGAACCAGGCGGCAATTTCCTGCGTCTGGATCAGGTAGACCGCAATACCCACCGGGATGAGCCAGGCGAAGAGCACGGCGAGGTTGAACGGGCTGCTGGCTTCTGCCTGGTGCAGATTGGCAGCCTGACCCTTGCGATGGAAGTGCCAATCGAAGAAGATCACGGCTCCCATCGGGGCGAGGATGGTACCGTAGAGGCCGACGAAAGTCAGCAGCTTCCACGCGAATGCCGGAAACATGCCGGCGATGGTGGCTATGATGCCGGCACTTAAGGTGACCCGGAAACGGTTGGATCCCGGGATCATCGCCTGGAAGGCGAGGCCGGCGCGATAGATGGTCGGGTTGGCAGTGGTCCAGCCAGCGACGATCACGCAGATGATACCGGCGAGACCCACCACATTGTTGGCCATCGGTCCGGGCACGGGATTGGTTTCACCGCTCATCTTGATCTGCGCAGCGAGCATCAGGGCAGCGGCGATCCACGCCATGAAGTGGCCGACATACATACCGGCCGCACTGGCCCAACCGTAGGAGGCCTTTTTCGCGAAGCGGAACACGGACAGGTCTGCCATGCCCACGTGCATGGCCGCATTGCAGAACCACGCGAAGAACATCACGCTCCAGAATCCCATGGTAGACTCCGATGATCCTCCCTGAGCCACCAGGATGGATTCGCTCCAGACGGCTTCCAGGCCCGCCCAGTCCGAAACCTCCAGCTGGTCGAGCGCAACCAGGCCACAGGCGAGGAACACCAGCACCATCCAGGGCGAGGCGATGTTCGCGAACTTGGCCACAGTCTCGTATCCCAGGGCCGCCACGACCGCGATGACCGCGCCCACGGCTAATACAATCAACACGAAGGAGCTGCTGTTAGGGTAGACGTCATCCAGGGCGGGCATCGGCATGTCGAAGGGAATACCGACCGCAGTCGCCGAGACCGTGATCATGGCACCGGCCAGGAAACAGAACAGGATGCCGTTGGCGAGGTTGTAGATCTTCACCAGGCCCTTGCCGGCGATGCGCTCCAGGTGGTTATACAGTGTCAGTCGCGCCTGGGTGGCGATGGGCGCGCACAGGAACCGCCAGCTCAGCACGGCAGCCAGGTTGCCGACCAGGAGACCCAGGACAATGTTCTGCAGGGACACGCCATTGAGCAGAAACAGTGGACCGATCATGAACTCGGTTCCGGCCGCGTGCTCCCCGGCATACATGCCCCAGAACTTGTCGCCCCCCTTCAGGGCGTGCTTGGGGACCGGTTGGTTTTCATACTCGCCTGAGGAGGCGTCTGCATGGTTCTGGTCTTTGTTGCTCATGGTGTGTCCTGGTTGGAGTGATTGATCTATCCGTGCAGCGCTCTAGTCGCGCTGGCTGAGGGTGCTGGCCTCGTATTGCTTGATTTCCGCAAGCAGTCCGGCTTCACCGGGAACCTCATGGCGCCGGCAGAATTCCTCCCACACCACCGACCATGGCAGGGCCTTGCCTTGCTCGAGCAAGGCCAGCCGGGTGGTGTAATCGCCTTCCAGCTCTGCCCGGCGCAGTCGCTCACCGGGCTCGAGCAGCGCGAGCAGCAGGGCCTTTTGCGCCGCCCGAGTGCCGATGGCCCAGGCGGCGATGCGGTTGATCGAGGCGTCGAAGAAGTCCAGCCCGATGGACGTGCGTGGCAAGGCGTCACAACGCACCAGTTCCTGCATGATTGCCTGGGTCTGGTCATCGAGTAGGACCACGTGGTCGCTGTCCCAACGCACACCGCGCGAGACGTGCAGCAGCAGGTGGGGCACATACAGGAGCACGGAGGAGATCTTGTCCGCCACGCTCTCCGTGGGATGGAAGTGGCCGGCGTCGAGACAGAGCGCGGTCTGGTTCTTAATGGCATAACCCATGTAGAACTCGTGGGAGCCGACCACCATGCTCTCCGAGCCGATGCCGAAGAGCTTCGACTCGACCGCATCGATGTTGTGACTGGCGTCGAGCGACTCGGAAAACACCTCGTCGAGACTCGCGGCGAGGCGCTGGCGGAATCCCTGGCGGTCAGCCGGATTGTCCTTCATGCCGTCGGGCACCCAGACATTGGTCACGCTGGGAGAACCCAGTTGCTCGCCGATGTCCGCGGCAATGCGGCGGCTGCGCCTGCAGTGCTCGATCCAGAAATCACGGATGCCGGCATCGGGACTGCTCAGTGTGAAGCCGCTGCCAGCCTTGTCATGGGAGAAACACGAAGGATTGAAGTCCATGCCGATGTCCTGCGCCTTCGCCCAGTCGATCCAGCCTTGGTAATGCTCGGTAGTGATGGCATCGCGATCCACTCGCTTGCCGCCGAAATCACCGTAGATGGCGTGCAGGTTAAGGCGGTGGTTTCCCGGTAGCAGGGAGAGCACCTGTTCAAGATCCTGACGGAGTTCGGCGATGCTGCGCGCCTTGCCCGGGTAGTTGCCGGTTACCGCCAGGCCGCCGCTGAGTTCGCCGCCGCCGGTCTCGAAGCCACCGACGTCGTCGCCCTGCCAGCAATGCAGAGAAATCGGGGTGCGGGCGAGGATGTCGAGCGTGGCTTCCACGTCGACTCCAAGCGAGGCGTATTGATCAGTTGCTTCCTGGAAAAAGACCATCCCGCACTAATAAGCCTGAAAAGGGCCCTGTTGAAAATACATGAAATGATTCTATTTTTGCACAAAATGATTGCATCGGATCCCTACTCCAGATACCTCCCCGTGGAACCCAGTCTCGTCGACTGGGGCATCTACGTTCTCGATGCCGGGTTTACCTGCGTGCCGCCCGGAGCGATCTACCCGTCGGGTGAGCACCCTGATGGTTATCTGTTTTCATGGGAGCAGGGCCGGGTCCTGGACGAATACCAGATCGTCTATCTTTCGCGTGGAAAAGGCATACTGGAGAACGAAAAACAGGGCAGGCAGCCCGTCGATTCAGGAGACCTCATGCTGCTTCGCCCGGGAATATGGCACCGTTACCGACCGCTTGCCGAGATCGGCTGGGACGAGACATGGATTGGCTTCCAGGGAGAGTATGCGCATCAATTGATTGTGAAATTCTTTGCTGCGGACAAGGCCCTTCTGCACGTGGGCTACGACGAGGAACTACTGCGCAAGTTACAGTATGTGATCAGACTGATGCAGGAGGCTCCACCGGGGTTCCGGCAGATGATCGCCGGAGAGACCGTCGCGGCACTGGCGCGGATTCGGGCGCTGGATATGCAGGCTGACACAACCCGCCATGCGAACGAGGAAAAGATGAACCGGGCCCGCTACCAGCTTCTGCGGCATGCCACGCAGGAAGTCGATCTGGTTGCACTGGCTGCGGGACTGGGACTGAGCTACTCGCGGTTCCGTTCCCTGTTCCGTGAACATACCGGCAGTTCTCCCCGCAGTTACCAGATCGATATCTGCATCAACCGAGCCAAGGAACTGCTGCGCGGCAGCGAACGCAATATCAACGAAATCGCCGAGATGCTGGGCTTCTCGTCGGTCTACTACTTTTCACGGCTTTTCCGGCAGCGCACCGGACAAACGCCGAGCGCCTTTCGCAAAAAGTCAGAGGATGAATCCTGAGGGGCTCGAGTTTTACGCTGCATCTTTTGCTTTGATCGATGCCCGGCAAAGATTCTGATAAGACGGTAAAACATCGTGCCAAAACCTGGTGCCATTGCTGAGTGCTGGTGCAATAGTTCAATCAGTAGGCGTGCGGCCCGTCGATTCAGTGACATTGGCAAGATCCTGGAAAGAATTCGGATGATACCAAAAGATCAAGACCAGCTGATACCCGACCATCTTCTATTGTCCGCAAAAATGGCGCGGGTGCTGCTGATCACGGGATTTTTCTGGTTAGGACTGGGCCTCACACTTGATATTTCCGTTGCGGTAACTGGTGGGCTGATTGCCTCTGTGGGATACATGGGCGCAATGATTTTGCATCACACCGGGTTCCACCGCGTCGGTCGGGCCTGTTGGCTTGTTTCGGCTATCACTGCCGTCCTGTATGGGGCATTTCATCTGCCAGCCGGCGGATACGTTCTGGTGATGCTCACGGCGGCAGTACCGCTCTTGTCATTATCTTTCGACTGGAAAACTGAAAAAGCACAAATCATCGCGAGTTATGCATTGATTGCGACAATCCAAACTGGGTT
>JBDQJG010000085.1:0-12717 GCA_040263955.1 Verrucomicrobiales bacterium | reverse complement strand
GTTCGAGCCGATCCATGAGCCAGCCAGCACAGAGGCGCCACCCTTGGCATCATTGCTGAGCACGAGGAAACCGTTTTTCGTGGGATTGCTGACGGCTTTCATTTTCCAGCTGATGGTGGCCTTGCCGGTGGTGATCGGCTTGTCGAGTGCTTTGAGGGCGAGCTGGTGGCCGTTGGATGCCTTGATGCGGTAGCCATAAGCATCCTTATGTTCGCTGAGGCTGGCGGATTTCACTGTTTGCCTGCATGCGGTGATGCGCCTGGGATCGGGGAAGTAGTCGTCACCGGCGACGGGGAGATCATTGCCTTCCAGGCGAATGACCATGCCGGGGGCGGAGACGTCTTTTTCATCCTTGGCGGCCGTGCCGATGCGGTCGATGAGCTCGCCCGGGATGGTGAGCGTGTTGCCCGAGATCGAGACCTTGCCCACAATGTCCTCGGAATTCACGTCGAGAAGATCCTGTGCCCAGACATGCGTAACGCTGTCCAAAGCATCGGCGAATTCGAGGGTGAGGGAGCCGTAGTGGCCGGCGATGCCGATGAGCTTCGAGGCATCGTGGATTTTCACCGCGACATCGGCACGTGGGAACCAGACTTTGCGAGCATCGGTGACACGCGGCTCGGTGGCAATGGCGGTGGCTCCATTCGGGTAGGTGGAGGCCATGACGTAGGGGACGTTGCCCTCCTGATCGGGGGTGATTTGCGGCAAGGGCATGTTGCGCGCCATGACGGCGGGCGCCCCCTGGTAGAGTTTCTTGCCATAGGTACTCCTGTTCCAGGTGCTGTAGGCATCATGCGTGTAGTGGTCGACCAGGTAGTCTTCCGAGCGCAGGTAGGAGCCGACTCCCACCGGTATGGGCATGGCGATGCGTGACCAGCGGCCAAGGCGTTCCACCTCGTTCATGCGGAACTGCATCATGCGGTCGTCTTCCAGCTGGTGGTGGAGGTCGCGCCCCTTCCAGGTGCGCTCCATGTAGTTGGGGTGGCGCTTGCTGGCGATGGACGTGCCCAGCGCCATGGAGACGTAGGGGAGGTCCTGGGTGTTGATGATGGCGGGATAGGCCGGGTCGCCGTTGGTCTGCAGCAGGATGTCGTTGATCCGCTGAATGGTGGTCGGGGTGATGAGGTGGGGGGCCACGTCATAGACTCGGATGACATCGGTGTGTTGCAGGTTCCTCAATGTCCGCTCGGCATTGCTCTCTCCGGCCGCAAACGTGGAGGGGTATTCCTTTGCGTCAGGCACGTCCAGGTTCGCATTGAAGTGCCCCGGGGCATGGGCATGCTCCATGATCAGCTCGGGGTAATGCGTGTTCTTGGCCTGCATGGCAAGGAACTGCCCGGTATCGCCACCGTCGATCTTCCAGTAGGTCACGCCTGCCTCCTTGGACCACTTCACGAAGGTCTCCATGTCGGCCATAGAAACCTGGCCACGCACCCAAGTGCCGAGGCCCCGCCAGCCGAGGTCCTGGAGTTCCTTGTGGAAGGCCTTCATCTGCTCCGGCGGGGTCATCCCGTCGTATTGCGGGAAGTCGACAGGGTCGGCGATAAAGTTGAAGTAATTGATTCCGGGACGGGTGCTCCAGTCCTTGGCGCGCAGCTGCCAGCCGTGGTCGATGAGGAAGGTGAGGTCCTCACGCCCCCGCTTCATGTAATGAGCCCAGCCGTCCTTCTCGTTGAAGATATGGTGGTAGTTCATCTCCTCCTGGGCACCCAGGTTGGTCAGCTTGTCGAAGTCCGTGATTTCTCCTCCGCGCTGCTGCCAGTAGTTCTGCACATACCAGGTGCACCAGTAGTGGGGCGAATACTTGGCGGGTTCAGCAGGAATGAGATTGGGCGTGTCAGTTGCCGAGGAAACACTCGGGACGCCACCAGCCACCAGGAAGGCTAGGCCGGCGGACTTCATCAGTCTGGTGATCATGGTAACCAATACGTACGTGGATGCGCATCTTTATCCTCATGCGCCTATCCAATATCCACATGGGCAATGGTGAAGAGTGCATCGTGAATGGTGAATTCCACCATGATGCGAAGCCTTCACCAAGGCGGGTGCGGTAGCTTCTTCTTACTTCGTCCGCTTCTGCTTCTTTCGGCCGTGCTCAACACCCGTGCTCTTTGACCAGTGGTAGCGACCCCTGGCTGCCTTGTCGACCTCAATGGGGGCATTGAACTCGAGGACGATGACCGAGTTGTGCGGGTCGGGAGCCTCGCCGGGCACGTCAATGGTCGTGATGTGGCCGTTGGTGTCGTGCTGAATGTCCAACTCCTTGCGCTCAGGGTCGGCCAGCAGGTATGCCTTCGCCGGTGTGCCCAGCACGCCGTTGAACGAGATCCCGTCCGGATTCCATTGCATGACATGCAGGTAGAGCTTCTGCTGCTTTTGAGTCATCACGCCCCACGGGAAGTCAAAATCGAGCGGTGAGTATGCCGTCTCATGGATGGACTCGCCATTGACTTCCATCCATTTACCGACGGCTTGCAGGCGCTCGATTTCCTCCGGGCAGAAGGTTCCCTCGGGCGTCGGTCCCACGTTAAGCAGGAAGTTCACGCCCCGCGATGCGCTTAACACCAGCCTCTCAATGACGTCCTTTGTGCTCTTCCAGTGATTGTCGTCCCGATCATAGCCCCAGTTGTGGCGCATGGTCATGCAGGTTTCGGTATCGCGATCCACCCGGGCCGAGGCAACCTGCCGGTCGGGCAGGGACACAAAATCGGCATACTGGTGGGTCGCCGACCTTTGGTAGAGACGGCTGCAAATGATGGTTTTCGGCTGCAGTTCCCTGACCAGTGCGCCCTGGGCATTTGCGTCCTGCAGGCTCCCGAACCCCATGTCGAACCAGAGCACGGCCATATCTCCGTAGTTTGTGAGGAGTTCCCGGATATGCCCCTGCACCATGTCGAGATATCGAGGTGCTGACATGGCAGGCTTCTCTTTGGGCAGCTTCCTGTGCCGGCTGTGGTACCAGTCGAAATTGTGGGAATAGTAGACACCGAAACGCATATCCTGCTTTGCGCATGCATCCGCCAGTTCCTTGATGATGTCGCGTTTGAACGGGGTGGCATCCATGACGTTGTAATCGGTGTGCTCGGTATCAAAGAGGCAGAAGCCATCGTGGTGCTTGGAGGTGATCACGATGTATTTCATGCCTGCCGCTCTGGCCAGTGAGACCCACTGTTCGGCATCGAACTCGACGGGGTTGAACTGCTTGGTAAGCTCGCGGTATTCCTCCCTTGGAATTCCCGCGCCGGCCATGATCCATTCGGCGCCCTGGGCCCCGCATTCCGTGCCGTAGTCCACTCCCTTCCATTCCCCGCCGGGAATCGCGTAGAGCCCCCAGTGGATGAACAGGCCGAAGCGGGCATCCCGCCACCACTGCATGCGTTCATCCTGCGAGATGGATTGCTGGCTGAAGGCCGAGCTCACAGCCGTGAGCAGGGCGCAAACGGCGAGGATGTATTTAATGGTCTGTTTCATGAGGAATCCCCTGGTTGCCTGGCTGCCCGTCTCGATTCGTTTATCGCTTGCGAAGAATCACTGCCCTCAAGCTGAAATCTCTCGCATCGCCGGCCGTATTCTCCAGCGCCAGGGTGGCACGCCCCACGTCGGGAACAGCAATCTCTCCGATCTTCAGCGTCCCGGCCTCATCCTTGCCGGTTGTCGCTGGGGCTGAGAAAGAATGTTCCTTGGCGCCGCATTGCAGCTGGAACTCGGCTCCGGCGGATTTTGGCTTGAGCGCATAGAGCAGCTCGACGTCATACACCGCGTCCTGTGAGACGTTCTCGAACTCCCAGGTGGCTCGGTTGCCTCTCGGTCGCCATGTCGTGAGGCTCTTGCTGCCTTCGCCTTTTAGAAACGGCCCGCGATCGCCAATCACCGCCTGCTCCGCGCTCAGGCAGATGTCACCATCCTTCAGCGCCAGCTTGTCTGTGGTAGTGGCCGCCTCGATTTCGCCTTCGAATTCCAGCCGGATCACCGGAATCAGTTCCGCCGGTTCTTGCCCGGAAAGGAGCATCTCGACCTGGCTTTCACTTGTGGTGATGGAGAGCTCCTCCCCGCCTGCGCCCAGCAAGGATGCACGGATCGGTGCTATTTTTGTCACTCCCTGCAGCACCAGCTTGCCATCGGCCGGCCAATCGAACACATGCAGGAAGAGTGCCTGTCCTTTCCGGGTCAGGCGTCCCCAGGCAGGCTGGGGGATCTTGCTGCTGTCAGTGCCGTAGATGGCCTCACCCGTGGTGTTCAGCCACTGGCCGATCTCGAGCAACTGTTCGGTATTGGCCCCGGGAAAGCTACCGTCTGCTTGCGGGCCGACATTCAGCAGCAGGTTGCCGCCCTTGGAAACGATGTCCGTGAGCTTTTCGGCGAGTTCCCGAGTTGATTTCCATTTGGTATCGGCCTTCTTGAAGCCCCAGGAGTGGTTGATGGTCCAGCAGGCTTCCCAATCATGGCCCAGGTCCATTCCGGGCGTGGCCTGCTCGGGGGTGCCGAAATCGCGCTTGAACTTCGAGCGCTTGGAAACCCGGTTGTTGATGATGACGGCAGGCTTGAGTTCGCGGATGTAGGTATAGAGGTCGGCGCCGTCTTCCAGGTTCCACCATTTCTTCCAGTCTCCGTCGAACCAGAGGATGTCGGTGTCATACTTTTCGATCAGTTCGCGGACCTGGTCCTTCATGAACTGGACGTATTTTTCTTTATCGAACCCCGGACCCGTGGTCGGATACTCCCAGTCAATGATTGAGTAGTAGGTTCCGAAGCGGATGCCGTATTTCTTGCAGGCCGCGCTGAGTTCCGCCAGGGGATCGAAGTCCAGGCCGGCGAGGTCCTTGATGTCGTAGTCGGTGTAGGCGCTGTCCCACAGGCAGAAGCCGTCGTGATGCTTGGTGGTGATCACGAAGTATTTCATTCCGGCATCGCGCGCGGTGCGGATCCAGGCATCCGCGTCGAACTTGTCGGGCTGGAACTGTGTGCAGACCTCGCGATAATCGTCCTTCGAAATCTTTGCAGTATGCCTGATCCATTCGGCATATTTCGGGACCGGTTGGCCCTGCCATTCCCCGGCGAGCACCGAGTAGGCACCCCAGTGAATGAACATCCCGAAGCGCGCCTCGTTGAACCACGCCATGCGCTGTTGGAGTTCCGCATCCGATTCCCCGAGCGGATTCAACAAGTTCGTATCTCCGCTTGCCGGTGTACTTAGCAGCAATGCGGATGCCAGGAGCGTGAAGGCAGTCGATCTGGTTCTCATGGTCTTTTCGGGTGGATGCAGGGTTTCTCGAGAGGTACGAGCCGAGTTCTCGTGTCTGTGCGGTTTACGAGGGTAAGGCGCCTCATTTGTCATCCGCTTGAAAAAGGGAGAGGCTTCCCGATCGGCTCTCATCGCTCTCGGGTAAGAATCGTGAATCCAAGGTGCAAAAATCCACGAAGAGCATGGTGACGGGGACGATGCCCACCCAGCAACTCAGTCCAGGCCTTTTCACAAAACCAACCATCCATCTCCAACAGCCCATCAAGTCATGAAGATCAACAAGAAACCCGCCGGAATACAAACGCATCCAATCGCCAACAGAGGCAGGTCGATGATCGACAAGCCTGATTTTCTCATCACGGGGCTTTGCCTCCTGTCGAGTGTGCTGTTGCCGTCAACCCTTATCGGGAAACCGTGCGAAAATGCAGCGCAGGGGACGAAAGATAGGCCGCATTGCCTTTCGGAAAATAAGGAGCAGCTGGCGGCTATCCTGAAATACCACGTCATTTCTGGGAAAGTCTCAGCCAAGGATGCATTCAGAGTCGAAGACGCGAAGACGCTTTCGGGTGATTCGATCATTTTCTCCATTCGGGACGGCCGGCTTACCGTCAATACCGCGAATGTCATCGCCAATGATCTGGAAGCATCCAACGGCGTGATTCACGTGATTGATTCAGTGCTCATGCCCGGTGTTCGCCTTCAGAGGACGCCTTGAAGATCACGATTGATAAAACTCGAAAGTTCCATGACTTGAAAGAATGCCTATGAAGAATCTAATGTCTCCATGGTCACTCGCGATTGCCTGGGTGTTACAAGTCTGGGCCAGGTGCATGCGATCTCGTGTAAGCAAAAGTTTGTCCTGTGGCGTTTTGGTCCTGCTGATGACGCTTTGCGCATACTTTATCACGAGTGACCGTTCGAGCGCGTGGACCCAGCAGGCGGAGTTTTTCGTCTCGGGCGCAGCGATGAGGGACCATGACTTTTCGGTGTCCGTCTCGGGTGACACCGCGGTGGTCGGGAACGCGTCAAAAAAAACCGGTTCCGGTTCGGCGCATGTTTTCACGCGGGACAGTTCGGGCGTGTGGACGCAACAGGCGAAGCTGCCCGCCCCGGGCGATATCAGTTTCGGCTTTTCGGTGTCCGTCTCGGGTGACACCGCGGTGATCGGGGCACTTGGTGATGACGATAACGGGTGGTACTCCGGCTCGGCGTACGTTTTCACGCGTGACAGTTCGGGTGTGTGGACCCAGCAGGCGAAGCTGACCGCCTCGGATGGAAAGTCCTGCGACCAGCTCGGCCGTTCGGTATCCATCTCGGGTGATACCGTGGTGGTCGGTACAACAAAAGGCAGTTCCGCCTACGTTTTCACGCGTGAGCGTTCAGGCGCGTGGACCCAGCAGGCGAAGCTGGCCGCCTCCTCCGGAGGGAACTCCTACACAGCCCTTGAGGTCTCCATATCGGGTGACACCGCGGTGGTCGGAGCATACGGTGATGACAGCAAGGGCCAATTCTCTGGTTCCGCGTACGTTTTCACGCGTGACAGTTTCGGCACATGGACGCAGCAGGCGAAGCTGAACGCCTGGGACGCCCCTCCCCCTGGAAAAAACATTCAATATTTCGGTGCTTCGGTGTCCATATCGGGTGACACCGCGGTGGTCGGGGCACTGGGACCCGGTTCGGCGTACGTTTTCAATCGTGACAGTTCGGGCGTGTGGACCCCGCAGTCAAAACTGACCTCATCAGGCGTAGCGATGGACTGGTATTCCGGCACTACGGTGTCCATCTCAGGCGACACCGTGGAGATCGGGCGACGTGGTTATTCCCAAAACAACGTCCTTGAGTTCATTGATGACTCGGTGAGGTCTGTTGATGAGTCGTTGGGCGACTTGGTTGGACGGGACACGATGAGTGAGTTGGTCGGGGTGAATCTGGGAATTGATTACACCAAATTTTCCGGTTCGGCGTACATTTTCACGCGTGACAGCTCAGGCGTGTGGACCCAGCAGGCGAAGCTGACCCCCTCGGAAGGAGCGTTGGACTCCTGCGATTCGATATCCATCTCGGGTGATACCGCGGTGGTCGGTACATTATACTCCAGTTCCGTGTACATGTTCTCGCCAGCCAACTAGCCGCCTCTGGCGTTTGCGAAAAGGCACAGCTTTATCCAGGCGGCGAACAAGGAACTGCAAACACCGCCGCTCCGCTCTGTGCCTGACCTGTGACGTTGGCGACAGGGCCGGACATCAGGACGCGGCTCACATCAGCCCCGAGCAGCCGCAGACTTCTGCGGAGACTGCTGGTTCTGCAGACAGGCTTGCCGAAGCGGCAGTCGCGTCTGCAGGGTAGGCTCACCCTTGAAAGTGGATGCATCTGCCATGAAGGCTTGCCGCGCCGGTATCAGCCCTGTTCTGACTACGCTTGCTCGCGCAGGCGTTGACCGACTTCCTTGATCGTCTTGATATCGTCCGGATGAATCGAACCGTCCGGCAGCGGCCCGGTGTTGAGCAGCAGGTTGGCGGGCATGGCCTTGGCATCGGCCAGCATCTTCATGACCTGGCGAACGTCGCGGTGGCGGCCCTCATCCTTGCGATCGTAGCCCCAGGAATAGCCCTGCAGGGTATTGCAGAGTTCCAATGGCTTGGTCGGCTTGCCTTTGAAGTGGCGCTCGGGGGCCATGAAGTCCTCGGTGCCGAGGAAGCCCTGCTTGTAGGAGATCAGCACCTGGGGCTGCAGGCTGCGGATCTGCTCGTAGAGCGCCTCGGTCTGCAGGACATCTTTTCCGCCGGCGGCCTTTTGGGTGTTCCAGGCGCCGCCGATGCCGTCGAGCCAGATGGCGGCAATCGGACCGTAGTGGGTGAGGAGCTCGGTCACCTGGGTGCTGATGTAGTCGACATACTCCTGGTAATCGACTTTCTCGGCGGGGAACAGGCTCTCGGGACCGTGCGGGTGGCGCCAGTCCCGGCCGTGTGAGAAGTAGAGGCAGAGCCCCAGACCTTTCTTGTGGCAATTTTCCGCCAGCTCGGCCACCAGGTCGCGCTTGGCCGGGCTGTTGGTGGATTTGAATTCGGTGGTGCTGGTATCCCAGAGGCAGTAGCTGTCGTGGTGGCGGGTGGTGAGGTTGACGTATTTCATGCCGGCATCCAGCGCCATGTCGGTGATGAAATCGGCGTCGAATTTCTCGGCGGTGAACTGGTCAGCGAGTTGCTCGTATTCCGGCAGGGGAACCTTGCAATTTCTCAACACCCATTCGGCCGGCCGCGAGTGCTTGCCCTTGTAGTGGCCCTCCAGCAGGGAGTAGAGGCCGTAATGCACGAACAGCCCGAATTGTGCCTCTTCGAACCAGGTCAAGGCAGCCTTGCGGGGATCTTTCGCGTAGAGATCCGCGTAATCCGCGAGGAAAGACGGAGCTTTCGGCTCGGTTTCGGCGAAGGCATACGAGCCGGTGGCGGCAAATCCCGCATAGGCGCAGGAGGTTTTCAGCAAGGTTCGTCGGTTCATCATGGGTTGTTGATCGGGTGATTGTGATGCCGGTCTTTCTGCTTGTGAATGGACTCGGTTGGGCGGTTGTTTTTTGGGGTGCAGGTCAGGGGTGGAGGCTCGATTTCCACCCGAACTCGACCACGATCCATTGGGCGCCGTCCCGGGTGAGGGGCACTTGAACTTCGCTCGTGTCGCCCGCGAATTTGTAGGAACACACCAAAGTCGTCCAGCCGCTCTCCATGATGACAACCTCATCCCCATCCAGTTTCATGGTTGCACTCCCATTGGTCCTGGTAACGGGACGGCACTGGTAAAAACCAAGCCACGACTCTTGCTTGTCACCTCGGTGCAGCCAGAAGTCCACGCGCACGAGCTCTTCGGGTGCACGGGGGTGGGCCACGCGTATTTCGATTACCAGTGGGGCTGCAAGATCCTCCTTGCTCACTTCCACGACTCGCTGTGCAAGCCCCTCCGCCTCGACAGGTTCCGCAACGTCGGCCCAGGTTGCACGACGCTCTGAAATGAAACCTGACATTGGAAACGTGAGTGGGGGATCAGGCACCAGCACTGGTTCGCGGACACGGACGAGGAGTTTGCCGGGATGTCGTGCGTTCAAGTTGTAACGCATGTGCAGTTCTGCAGCTTCTCCCCCCCTGGCAATCGGGGCGACCGGGCGGATTTCGAGTTCGTCCTCCCTGAGCGACCTGTCCTCTTCTTCCTCCTGGGTGGAAAATGGCATGACCAGTCTCAGAGGCTCTTTTGTCTCGGATACCGGTGGCTTGTCAGATCCCGCCGGAGCTTGGGCCGCCTCTTTCTTTTCGCACCCCACGGTCAGGGTGAGGGCACTGGCTGCAAGCAGGGTAGTGAGCTTCACAAGGTGATGAAGTGTGCTCATGCGTGGTGTTCTTTCATTCATTCTCAAGGCGATTGCCGGGTGCAGGTGGAAATCTTAACGGAACTGCCGGAGGGAACGCAATTTACGATCAGTCTTTGGCAAATTCAAACTGCTATCGAATCATTTGCTTCTAAGCAGCAATCTTGTGTTTGTGTTGTGATGGAGAGGTGAAACCTAAGGTTTTTCTCGGTCGATCGTTGAGCGCCGACTCTACTTTGCGGAGTTCCTCGGCGGTGATGTCTGCGAAGCTACTTCCTTTCGGATAGTATTGACGAACCAGACCGTTGAAGTTTTCGACTCCCCCCTTCTCCCATGAGTGGTAGGCGTTGCAAAAGAAGCCCCTTGCACCAAGGGCGGCCGAAACCTCCTGGTGGCGGGAGAATTCGGCCCCGTTGTCGTAGGTCAGCGTCCTTACCCTCAGGCCCTTGAGGGTGGCGACTATCCTCTCCGAAGTCTCCTTGGCACCCTTGGTGTCAAGGCGGCGGAGCAGGCCTGTCCTCGTCTTGCGCTCATACATGCTCAGGAGGTAGCCCGTTCCTTTCCGCCCCTCGATCAGATCCACCTCCCAGTCTCCGTAGCGGGTGCGGTTCTCCACTGAGGCAGGGCGTTCCTCAATGCCGATCCGCCCGGGTATCTTGTTGTAGCGTCCGGCCTTCGCCCTGCGCCGGTATCGCCTTTTCCCGTTTATCCTGAGGAACTGGAAGATTTTGCCTCCTGCCTTTCTGTCTTCTCTGACGTGACGGTAGATGGTCTCATGACTCACCTTGGCGATCCCTTCGACATCAAGGGCCCCGCTGATCTGCTCGGGGCTGTGGCGCAGCCTCAGGCGCCGCTCAACCTCAAGAAGTGCCGCGCCCTCCAGACTGCGCCTTCGTGCTCTCTTGCCGTCCCTGCGGCTCTCTGCAGTCCTCTGGGCCTGGGCAGGGCGGTATCCCCGCAGACCCCGATTGCGGCAAAGTTCCTTGCTCACTGTCCCTTGACTGAATCCGATCGCTTGTGCGATCTCTCTTTGGCTTTTACCTGCTTGATTCATCCTGTAGATGACCCCACGATCCTCCCGGCGGAGGCGGCGATGTGTTTCTGGCATTGTTTCGTTTTGTCACTGCAATGCTCAGAGCTGTCGTCGTCTCCGTCTATTTATTCCTTAGCTGTTTGAATCCGCCTTTTCCGGCGCGTCCCTCCAAGTCCACCTTGCGGGTGTTTTTCAGTGCCTCGGTGGCATCCTTGACGATCACGTTGGGCGTGTGTTGCTCCTCGTTGGTCACGATTTCAAAGCACCAGGCATGCTGACTCGCGCCGAGCTCGGCTGGGGGATTGATCTGCAGGCCCTGCGGGGTCATTCGCGAGGATACTGCTGCCCCTGAACCCAGTAACCGCACCGAGCTGACCGTGTCGACACTCCATCCGGCAGTGCCCGCGATGGTGAAGGGTGCCGTGGGTTCGGCGAGCTTGATAGCGTAGAGCTTCTTGCCCCTGGTGGTGAATGCCAGGTGCTCGTCGGGTTGCTCGCTGACTTTCCAGTAGCGATTGCCGTAGATGGCGTCGCCATTGATGGCAAGCCATGCGCCCATCGCACGCAGGCGCTCGACCTGCGGCTCGGGAATAGTACCGTCGGCCCTCGGGCCGATGTTGATGAGGAAGTTGCCGTTGCGGCTGATGACCTCGATCATTTCGTGCATGACTTCCTGCACACTCTTGTAGCGGTCGCCCTCCAGGTAGCCGAAGGAGGTACCAAAGGTGGTGCAGCTTTGCCACTTCGGCCCGATGACCTTCATCTTCAGGTTGTCCTTTTCGAGACAACCGACACCATCCGGCCAGTTGCGGCTGCCACCCTTGTTGTTGACGTAGACGGTCTGGCCACGTGCGGCGCCCTGGTTCATGAAACCGGTGATCATGCCGCGAACCTGGTCATCGAAGTACTGGATCTCCGGCTTGGCGGTTCCCGCACGCACCTTGTTGCCATCGCGCGTGTAGATGGGGAAGTCGTCCATCCAGAGCATGTCGGGCTGGTATTTCGCCTCGATTTCCTGCCAGCGGGCGACGTAATCATCGACAAAGGCCTTGCTGTAGCTGAAGTCCGGCCCGTAGAGCATAGCGGCCTCGGGATCGCGCGCGATCTCCTCGGCGATATCCGGGATGGGCTCGCTGTGAACCGCATACTGATCCCTGGCAAAGAAGCCGGTGTGGCGCTCGCGGTGGTAGGAGGGCGCATACTTGAGGCCCTGCTTGCGCAGTGCCTTGCCGAGGTCACCGACGAGATCGCGCTTCGGCCCCTTGTCCACGGCGTTCCAAGGTGTGAGCTCGGAATCCCAGTTGGCCCAGCCGTCGTGGTGCTCAGCGGTGAACACCACATACCTGGCACCGACCTCCTTGAACAGTTGTGCCCATTCTTCGGGGTCCCAGTTCTCGGCCTTGAATTCCGCAACGATGTCCTTGTAGCCGAATTCCGGCGGGTGGGCTCCCCAGCGTTCCTCCAAGTAGGGATAGTAGTGCCCGGGATCGCGGTAGATGAGCTTGGGCACGTGCTCCGCGTAACCGGCTCCCCCTCGGCGGTAGCCGATGGCACTGTAGGGTCCCCAGTGGATGAAAATGCCGATCTTGCCGTCATCGAACCAGGGGGGCACGGGCATCTTCTGCAGGGACTCCCAGCTGCCGTCGTAGGGGCCCGCGGATCCGGCACTCTTTCCTGCCTTGAGTTGCGTGGTAGAGAACACGGTTGCGAGGATAAAGGTCACACAGACCACCGGCAGTGCCCTGGTCTTGCCGTATCTGTCCTTCTGTTTTGGTATCATGACTCTTTGAGTTGGGTCTTCCTGGCGTTGATGTCTCAGGGTTTGGCCAGCCGCGGTGCGGAGTGCCCCCGGTCACGAATCTCCTGCAGCTTTTCCTGCATGGCCAGGACACGCTCCGGGTGCTCTGCAGCCACATTCTTGCGCTGCCCTAGGTCGGAGGCCATATGGTAGAGCTCCACCGGGCTGTCGTCGTCGGCCGGAAAATTCCGCGTCTTCTCCCACGCTTGAAAGCCCTTGTTGTGATAGCCGCTTTTCGCAGCCACCACGGTCCAATCCCCGTCCCGCAGGGCCCAGGCCCTGTCAAAGGT
>JBDQJG010000084.1:0-12854 GCA_040263955.1 Verrucomicrobiales bacterium | reverse complement strand
TCCGAAGTGAGTGTCTATGTGTATTTTTACGACCAGGTGAATGGTCAGCAGATCGAACAAAGCACTGCCGATCCGCCGCGCTCTTCGTGGCGGACACTGCCGATCGATTGGCAGTCGGAGGATCCGGAAATTTTTGAAATCATCTACCACCACCCTGCTTTGAGCGCGCAGCAGATCCGCGAACTCGGAAGGCGAAGCTATTTCGGTTATGTCCTCAAGCTCTACTACCAGGATCAACTCCAGGACATCCTCGCCAAGCCCCGTTTGTTACTCGACTACGCCCCCGCGACAACCGCTCCCCAGATCAACGATATCCTGTTTCGCTGATCGATCCGACACCCATTTACGCGCCCTGCGCATGCACCACCGGGGCGTAGTTTTTTTCTTATTTTGACCTTGCACGACAAACCGCAGGGGCGATTGCTTTGCCCGTCACCCGCAACCGTCGACCATAGCATCCAACCTGCATGAAAAACGCGCCGACCGCGCACCCCTCCTCTTCCGTAGACGAAGCGGAAAATGAGCTCAGGCTCCCCGACGGCGTTCCACCGGTTCTCGGGGACTACCGTCTTGTGCGCTTCATCAACGATTCGCCGCACATGAACATGTACGAAGCTGTGCAGCAGTCCGTGGAGCGCAGGGTCGTGCTGCAGCTCCTCAAGCCCGAGGCATGTGCAAACCCGGACCTGCGCGAGGAATTCAAGCAACTCGCCCGCGCCAAAGCCAACCTGGTACACCCCAATGTTGCGCCCGTCTACGAGTTGCTGCAGAGCGAGACAACGCTATTCTATACCGGTGCCCTCCTGCCGGGCAAAAACCTCGACCAGCTGGCATCCGCCGGCCGGATGCTCACCACTGAACAGGTGCTGCAGATCATGATCACGGTCGGGGAATCGATGGTGGCGATCAAGGCGCTGGGCGTCGCGCATCGTCCGCTCAAGGGCACAGACATCCATCTCGACGACAAAGACCAGGCGCACATGGCCAACCTGGCTCTGCCACCGGACGATGCCAATGCCTCACGCAATGAGGGAATCGGCCTGCGCAAGTTCATCCTCAGCCTGAGCAAGATCGCTCCCAGGGGAATCGCCGGCGACCTGCTCGGTTCACTCATCGAAATTTCCAGCCAACGCACGCTCGATTGGGCTGAAATGCTCTCCGAAACCCGCCTCGCTGGTCGCAGCTACAATATCGGCCGGGCCAACCGCCTGGCACGGGCGAGAGGGTTGGCTACCTCCTTCCTCAAACGCAGACACAGCAAAAGAAGAATCGCCGCCCTGACGCTTTTCCTTGGTGCACTGGCGGCCTTGATCACGTTCAGCACGAAACTTCCCGTCCCCGGGAACAACAAAGCGCGATCCTTCGATTCCATGGTGCGTATCCCCGGCGGCTCGGTGGTCAGCGACGGTCGTGCCACGCATATTCCTTCTTTCTGGATCGACCAGCATGAGGTGACAATCGGGCAGTACGCGCGGTTCCTCGCCGCTATCGAAAAAACCGGCAGCAACGCGCACGACCACGCCGACCAACCCGATGACAAGCAGGGTCACGCGCCACCGGACTGGCAGATCATCCTGCAACGGGCGACCAAAGGGTCCACCTACAAAGGCCAGGCAATCGACCTGAATTGCCCGGTATTCCTGGTAGACTGGTGGGATGCCTATGCCTACGCCGATTGGCTGGGCCGTCGCCTGCCTACTTCCGAGGAATGGCGAAAAGCAGCAAGTGTTAGACCGGACAAACCCTACCCTTGGGGTGATACCAGGCCGGGCACGAGGGCAAACCTGGGAGCCGACTACAATCCCGAGTCCAGCGGCGGGGCGCTCGACGGCTTCAACTACTGGGCCCCGGTCGATGCCCATCCCGAAGACATCAGTGCTTTCGAAGCGGTGGGAATGGCCGGCAACGTCGAGGAATGGACCGCCACCTGGGTAAACCACCCGGATTACCCGGACCGCCAGACTCCGGTCGTCTGTGGAGCCAGCTTCGCCAGTGTCCGGGCACGCGACCTCAACCAGACCAAGCGGGCAGCGTCACCGGAAGACACCCTGATGACCCGCGGTTTTCGCACCGCCTCGTCCACTCCGCCGCCGGATGAGGGCACTTAAGACAAGGTGGAAAGTGCCTGAAACATCACTCCCTTCCACACCACCATCTTCTTTGCCTTCCGTGATTACGGGGTCTATCCTGCTGACATGACGGGGTTTTCCACCACCAGGATTCTCAGTGCTCTGGCTGTGCTTGGCATCAGCCTGACCGTGCTGCCGGAAACCAGCGCCCAGCTCATGGTCGAGCTCAAGCTCGACAAGACCACGCACGTCATGGGCGAGGACGTCACCGGCAAAATCGTAGTCTTCAATCGTTCCGGCAGAGACATCATTCTCGACGGCCCGGGTAATCAATCATGGCTGGCAGTCAACCTGACCAATCCGGCTGGGCAGCTGGTCTCGAAAGCGCAGGAAAAACATGCCGAACAATCGGTTATTCTGCGTGCCGGCTCTGCCCTGGAACGGCAGATTGTCGTCAATGACTACATCGAGTTTGATGATTACGGAAACTACGGGATTACCGCCAGCGTCTACTTTCCGGAAAAGCGAGCGTTCTTCGCATCCAACCGGGAGCGTATCGATATCAACGATGGGCAGGTTTTCTGGGAACAGGTCGTCGGGGTGCCCAGGGGGCAACTCGGCGCGGGCTCCTACCGCAAGTACCAACTACTCAATTTCAATACCACAGAGCGCACCGAGTTGTTCGTGCGTATTCGCGATAACACTGGTCACTTTGAATACGGAACATTTTCCCTCGGGACGATCATCCTCTACCGCGATCCACAGGTCACGGTCGATGGTGACAACAACCTGAATGTTCTCTACATGACCGCCCCGCGCACCTACCGTCACGTCACGATCAATACCAACGGGAAAATCGTGAACCAGAAAATCTACGAGGAGGAAGGTTCGAATCGACCCCGCATGCTGGTTTCGAAAACCGGCCTCATCAATATTCGTGGTGGCTACCTGAAAGAAAAAGCCCCTGCGGTGGCCCCCGGCGAAGAGCGCAAGGAACTGATCCGGAATATATCCGATCGGCGCATACCCGGGCAGTGATACGGCTATCGGATCGACAATTTTCACCGCACATCGTCCACATCGATGGCAGAATTCTCGTCCTCCGCCTCCGATTGAGTCCGTTCGTCCGCCTCGAGACGCAGAAAAACCCGCAGCTCCTCATCTCCGGAATGCAGAAGCAGGATCGCTCCTTCGCAGGCGAGATTCTCGAACAGCCGCTGCATCAGGTGCCTTTCCGATGGCCAGGGATACACGAAATACACGGCCACCTCATCGGTGGTATGCGGCATGCCCTCGAAAGTTGGTGGAAAATACTCGCCCAGTCCGTGATCCGAATGATGATCCGGTATGATCAGGCCGGGTTCTCCCGCGGAGGTGAAGACCTCGTAACCTTCCGGAAGATAACTCGTATGCAGAATACTCGGATCAACTCCCGTATCCCGCAACAGCGCACGGGACATGCGCACGAGCTTGTCCTCCCACTCGATTCCATAGGACTCGTATCCAAGCATTGCCGCCAATCCCGCCGCCACGCCGAAGCCACTGCCGAGCTCACAAAAGACGCGCCCCAGAGGTAGGTCCGCCGCCGTCAGCCACGCCAGAACCTGGTAGGTGATCGCGGCGTTGGATGGCAGATATTTCGGAATAGTTCGATTTTCGCCACTGGCGAAAAAGGCATCGATGCGCCGATCCGCCTCATCCAGAAACCCCGCGACTTCCTTTGGAACAGCCGGCAGACAATCTGGAACAGTGATTTCCTTCAATGCCATATCAAACCTTATCCTTACCCTCGACCCACCAACCGCCGACGGCCGAGATGCCAGCATCCATTCATGCGATACCTCACGGAGCGTGTCCAGGGCTGGTCTTCATCGATCTCTACCACGCAACGGCCCAATCCCGGGGCAAATGCGCCGGTGTTCACGACAAAGGGACTGCGGTTCGTGGCAAGTTGGCGGCGGTGGGTATGGCCGATAATCATGCACTCCACATCCGGGCGGTGAACGCGAAGAAATGCACGCGCCAATGCCGGAGTCTGCCGCCAGATGGAAACTATGTTCAATAGTCGCCTCGGCGGCCACAGCTCCCCCAGAGTCACCAGCAGGTTTTCGATTCGACTACCTCCCGAAGCGCGTACGAGCTCTACGCTCACTCTGCTACGCACCTCGCAAAGCCTTTGCACCGCCAAATCAAGACTCGTCTCGGCAGCCGCACCATACGCTTCGTTAATGCGCTCTATGTCATCACGAATCCCGTCTATTTCCCGCGACCATGGCGTGACACTGGGAAACAACAGATCTCCATGGGTGATGAAAACTCGTCCCCCGCAAAGGTCGAGATACTGGTGCGGACTGATCTCCGGATCATGATTGCCACACAAGAATACCGGCGCTGCGCCAAGTGTATTACAGAGCTCAACGAGTCGACCATATGACTTTTCAGCCTGCCCGCGCACTGTCATGATCCTGTCCTCACGCGTATCGCCATTAAAAACCATCGTCCGTGCTCCCTCGATGACGGGAGCGAGTGCGTCCACATTCTTCAGCAGAGAATGCGGATTTCCCAGGTGCAGGTCCGAAACGATCCGAATCGGTTGCTCCAATTGCAGGTTCGCAGTGGTCATCAATCGTTGGTGGTTGCTTTACGAGCTTGCGATTGGAACGAGAACCGGTGGTCGCGCACCATCCCGACGTGCATGCTGCAGGGTAGACGCCGGATTGTTCTACTGCAACGCGAGCTGGGAACTGCTCAGTGTCGGGACCGAATCCGCCGCACTTCCGAGATCAGGATTGCAAGCCCGGCTATGGCGGCGGTTTCCGCGCGCAGCACGTGCTCACCCAGCTCACTGGCATGAAAGCCAGCATCCCGGGCAGCCGTATATTCCCCCGGGCTGAAATCTCCCTCCGGTCCCACGACCAGCACAACCTCCTTGGCATCAACCACTTGCCGGCTCCCAAGCAACTCGAGGTGATCACATACGGGCAGACTGTGCTCTTCCAACGACGCGAGAAACCGGATGGTGGATTTTTCCTCTCCGGTGGCGAGAAATTCCCGCCATGGCACCGGCAGGGTGATTTCCGGCAACCATTTCCGGCCACACTGCTTGATCGATTCCATGCTGATTCGCTGCCATTTGCGCAGTTTGGCGCCGGACTGGTCAGTTTTCCCGGGACGCACGATGGTTCGCTCCGTGATCAAGGGGGTGATTCTGTCCACCCCGAGCTCGGTTGCCTTCTGGATCACCAGCTCGATATTCTTTCCCTTCGGCACTGCAAAGGCGAGGTGCACGACGGGTTGCCCGCGGGGATGAGTCTGAGGCGCCCCCAGCACTTCCAGGTCCACGCATCCACTGCCATATCCCCGCACGCGAGCACGCGCGCTGCGTCCGGCACCATCGATTACTTCGACCTCGTCTCCCTCGACCACCCGCGCCACCTTGCGACAATGATGCGCTTCATCTCCGACCAATGCGCATGGCCGACCATCCACCCATTCATCCGGCGGCAGGTAAAAGCGACGCATGGCTCGGCAAATAATGATTACTTGAAAAAGCGCTTCGCCTTCTCAAGGAACGACTCGTGCAAGGGCATGTTCTCCTCCCCCACCGATTCAGCGAATAAGCGCAGCCTTTCTTCCTGTTCGGCGTTCAATTTCGTGGGCACCTCCACGCGCACCTCGACATGCAGGTCTCCTTTGCGGGAAGTTCCAAGTTCCGGGATGCCCTTGCCTTTCAGACGAAAGACTGTGCCTCCCTGCGTGCCCACGGGAATCTTGATAGAAGCTTTGCCTTCCAGGGTCGGCACTTCCTGCTCGCCTCCCAGTGCCGCCTTGACGAATGATACCGGCACCTCGCAATACAGGTTCATATCGTGGCGCTCGAAAAATTCATGCTCCCGGGTGTGAATGACGCAATACAAATCCCCACAGGGACCACCCCGCAGGCCGGCATCACCATTGCCGACCGAGCGCAACCTGATGCCGTCATTGATTCCGGGGGGAATCTTTATGGTTACCCGCCGGGTGTCCTGGGCGCGGCCCTCGCCATCACATTTGCGACAGGGATTGCTGATGACCTGACCGGTGCCACCGCAACGCGGGCAAGGCTGCTGCACCTGAAAGAACCCCCTGGAAGAGATCACCGCACCCGCTCCACCGCATGTGCCACAGGTGGTATTGCCACCACTACCTTCGGCTGATCCACTGGCCTTGCATGTATCACAGGCGACCAGTTTCTCGATCTCCAGTTCCTTCTCACAGCCGAATGCCGCCTCCTCCAATGTGATAGCCAGATCGTAGCGCAGATCCGAACCCGACGTGTCCATACGTGCGCGGCGCCCGCCTGAACGCCCGCCCTGGAAAAACTCCTCGAAAATGCCGCCACCACCGCCCATGCCGCCGCCAAAGACATCACGGAAAATATCGAACGGGTCGTGGAAGCCTCCTGCACCACCTGCGCCACCGCCCATGCCCTGGCTGAACGCGGCGTGTCCGTAGCGATCATACGCCGCGCGTTTGTCGGGATCCGAAAGCACCTCGTAGGCCTCCCCGATTTTCTTGAACTGCTCCTCGGCTTGCGGATCATCCGGATTCTTGTCGGGATGATGCTTTACCGCCAACTTGCGGTAAGCCTTCTTCAGTTCCTCCGCGGATACATCGCGAGAGACCCCGAGGGTCTCGTAATAATCTGCCTTATCAGCCATGGCTCAACCCTCCCGGGGATCCGATTGCTCACCGGAGCCGGCAGACACCGCACGGGCATCTTTATCCTTTGGCGATGTCGCTATCATCACGCTGGCCGCACGCAATAACCTGTCGTTGAGCAGATAACCCCTGCGGACAGTACGGATGATATGACCATCAGCCACCTCGTCGCTCTCTTCTTGACCCATCGCCTCGTGAATCGCCGGATCAAATTCGGTATTGCCGGTCACCACCTCCCTGATGCCCTTGGATTCGAGAAAATCAACCAACTGCTTTTTCACCATCTCCATACCCTTGAAAATCATCGAATCCATCGATTCCGATCGCGCCGCCTCCAGACCCATTTCAAAATTATCGATCACCGGCAGGAGTTCTTCCAACAACGCGGCATTCGCGAATCGAATCGAATCAAGTCGCTCGCGCTCGATCCGCTTGCGAAAATTTTCAAGATCGGCCTGTCGTCGCAACGCTATATCACGCCACTCAGCTGCTTCCTCTTCGGCTGTTTTCTTCTTGGGCACATCGGTGTCTGGGTTGTTGTTCTGATCAATGGTCGAACGATTCTCATCTGCTGCCGACGCGTCATCCAATTCGCTCTGCCGCGCTGATTGCTCGTCGGTAATGTCCACGTCGTCCTCTGGACTGGTTTCGGTGTCGGGGGATGCTGTCATCTGGATCTACCCTGGTGAAAGGGGGCACTACTGTTAGCGTTTTTCGATGGCAATCAAGGTAATGTCGTCGGCTTGCGGAAGTCCCTTGGTGAATTCTTTCAATGTTGCCTCAAGATGCTCGACTATTTTTCGCGCGCCGCCCGCCGCCGACTTCGTGTATTCCTCGATCAGCCGTGGCACATCGTATTCCCGCCCATTGACGTCGACTGCCTCGGACACACCATCAGTGTAAAGCAACAGGCAGTCACCTCGCTTCATTGTGATGCGCTCTTCGGAAATCACACGATCGAAGACATTGCCTGAGTCGACCCCGATCGCCATGCCCCTTGGGGCGATTTCCCTCACCTCACCGCTGGCACAGTCGAAATACAGCGGAGGATTGTGTCCCGCCCGGGCTATTACAATCTCATCGGACTGGCGATCAAGGATCGCGTAGACCTTGGTAATGAACATATCCTCGCGAATGTCTGGAAAGATGACCCGATTGACCTTTGCAAGAACCTTTGCCGGAGACGTGCTGGCGCCGGCATTGGCCCGCAGGACACTGCGAGTGATCGCGGCAACCAATGACGCGGGAAGGCCCTTGCCGGAGACATCTCCAAGGGTGACACCATAGCGATCCTGGTCGATTGCGATGTAATCATAGTAATCGCCACTGAGAACCCTTGCCGGCAGATTGATTGCTGCAAAGCGATACTCTTTCAACTCGGGATCACTCTCAGGCAGAAGCACGCGCTGGATCTCACTGGCATTGCGCAATTCATTTTCGATCTTTCGTTTTTCTATCGCCTCCTGGTGAATGCGCGCACTGGTGATCGCATACGAGGACTGTTCCACCAAGGAGAGAAACACCTCGTAGTCATTGTCGGTAAACGTCTTTTCCAAGCGATCATCCGACACCACCAGCACACCGTAATGGTCTATCCCACTAGACAAGGGAGCTATCATCGCGGTGACATGCTGCTGGAATGTATTGGTAACTTTCTGGAAATATTCTGTGTCCCGCAAGTCCGCAACTCGCAGTGGCTGCTGACTTTGAAATACTTCGCCGAGGATGCCGTCTTGCTCCCCGATACTGTGGAGGCGCAGGAAACTTTTCAGTGTCTGGGGATTGGTGCGAGCCCTCTCGATGATCCTTTCCGGAAGTGTGATCACCGGCGGACAGGAAGCCGAATGCATTACCGGCTGCAACATTCCTTTCTCAGAATCATGCATGTAGATCGCCCCCCCACTGGCATCCGCCACAGTGGAAATACCTTCGACTATGAGCCGATACATCTTTTCCCTGGGGTTGTCGTGTGTGAGGGCCTCGCCCAATCCATGCAGAAAATCGAACATCCGGCGCTCTTCGCCGACTATCGACTCGCGCTCCTGGTGGACTTCATGCAATTGCCGGCGCTGACGCCAGAGGCACAACACAAGCACCAAGGAAACAGCCGCCATACAAAGCGCGATGTAAAACCACGCGGACATCGACATTACCCGAGATCGTTCTTCAAATACTCCACCACATCGCGGAACTTCGGGAGATTTTCATCATTGACTTCTCCCAGAATCTCATGGGCCTCAAGAGAAACCCGAGCCTTTTCCTCCCTGCTGGCTTCATCCATCACCTCTTCGAGTCCACTGGCAACGAGTCGTCGTTCCTGCTGCCATTTCTCTCCCGCTTCGTCGATCTCGAAGATTTCATCGAGTCCGAGGCTTTTCACCAGCTGCAGAATTCGCTCACCGGGATTTACCAACCCGACGAAGCCTTCCTGTCCCTCGATCCGCAGCGCTATCCCGGTAATAGTCCCGATAAAGGTTGAATCCATACCGCCACAATTTTCCAGATCGATGATAAATTGCTTCGCTCCAGCATCGATCGTCGCAACGATATAGTCCTTGAGCGCTGCACTGTTCTGTACGGAACCCTTGCCCTCCACGCGTATCCAGCGGATCCCGCCAACTTCACCAACAAAGATTTTAGAGGAGTCACTCACTGAATCGAGATTACACTGTAAGGGCTCCATCAAGGTAGTTGCAAAAACATCTGGGTCAGGGCGCCCCTATTCCCACAGATACGATTGATGATCTGCCACAATCTTTCCCTGTTGATGAACGGAAATTCGATAGGCAAGTACTTCGCCGAACTCAGCATACTCATCGCCGAGAACTGAAAATTCAGTCACGTTGGTTGTTTGCCCCGCGGCTACCTCGTCTTCCTGCACGTGAACCTTATCGTTTGTTTGTTCAAGCAAATACTCGAGTCGCACGATGGCGGGCACATCGGAATTATCTGTTGTCCAAAAAACCGTGAAATAAAATCCTTCCCTGGCCTCGCGATCTTTCTGGGAAACCGCTCCGAAAAGCCGCCGCTCGTATTCATGGTTGATCATCTTATCCGCGGCCGTTGCCTTCACCTGACTGGACAGGTCAAGATGATACTTTTTGACCTTGGTAATAGCGGCTCCCTCCTCGATTCCACTCAGGGATTTACAGCCGCTGAGCTGAAAACAGCCACCTACCGACAATGCTGCCGCCAGGATCGATACATTCACCGTTGATCGCGGTGCGAACATTCTCACAGTTGAGCAGTTACGGGATTCCAATCAACGGGTCAACTTGTTTCCCGCACAACAGTTCCTACACTCGGAATTCTAAGAACTCTCGGTGTGATTCCGGTGAAAATTTCCCACGGTATGGATCCGGCTTTTTGCGCCACTTCCTCAACCGATATTCGCACCGAATCCCCCGGCCCTGACGACCCGAAAAGCAACACCTCATCCCCTGCCGCCACATCACGAAGATGATCAACATCGATCATGATTTGATCCATGGTGACCCTTCCCAAAATGCGGCAACGTTGTCCTCGCACCGCCACTTCCCCCCCATTTCCCGATACGTGGCGGCGATATCCATCGCCGTATCCTACTGCCACTGTCGCCACCCGCATGGGCTTTTCGGTCACATAACTGCGTCCATAACTGATGCCACTCCCTGCCGGCAACATTCTCACAACCGCGATTCGACTCTTCAAAGACATTACCGGATGCAAATCCAGACCTGGAGCATCAACTGGTGAACACCCGTATAACATCAAGCCCGGGCGAACAATATTGCCGATCTGCTCGCCTCCATAAGCGATCAAGCCCGCACTATTGACAATGTGAGCGTCCAGGCCGGGAACCTTTTCGACGAGTTGCGAAAAATCTCGCAACTGTCGTTGCGTGAATACTTCATCCTCGTCAGCGCTTGGCAAATGACTCATCAAGCCGGTAAGTCTGATTCCTGGCAGTGATTGCAACTCGGCAATCAATGTTCTCTCCCACTCTTCCGGCTGGAATCCGAAACGTCCCATCCCAGTATCGATTGCTACGTGTATTGGAACGCAACGACCTCTGGGCGCCGCATGCCGAGAAAGCAGCCGCGCTTCTTCGATTGCCGAAACTGTCACCACAACATCCTCCAAGTCCACGATACCTGGGACCTCATCTGCCAAACCGGATCCAAGAAAATAAATTGGTCGTTTTACACCTATTTCCCTGATTTCCTCCGCCTCCATCAACGACGAGACCCCGAACAGATCCACTAATCCCTCCAGGCTGCGCGCCACATCCGAGATCCCATGACCATATGCGTTGGCCTTGACCACGGCCATGATAGAACGATTTCCGGCGAGCTTGCGCGCAACCGCCGCATTATGACACAGGGCAGCAAGATCAATCTCTGCCCAGGTTCGACCTTCCTTCAAGCGCACGCAATTCATTGCAAAACTGTTTCGAGGTGCCCCCGCAATCGGCAGAATTCATCGTCCGACAACACAGGAGTGAAAGACCTTGCTGTATTGCTGCTCTCCGGCAACTGAATCCATGAGCGACAACCACCAAATGAACGCTCCATGATCAACTGCAATGGACTGTCCGCCCTGTAAACCCGCACCAGCGCAAACTGGATACCCTTTGGAGTGCCGTACTCGAATCGCTCTTTCAAGACCGCATCCTGCCAATGGTGAAAACTGCGCAATTGCTCCACCTTCCACCATGCATCAAGTATTCCTTTAAGGGTGATTTCTCCCATGAGATCCAGTTCAAACCCTTCTCCAGGTTGCAGGCTATGCTCGCGAAATCGTGAATGATCGCTATTTGCAGCGACTGGCAGAACCTGATTCTTCTGGGTGTGAAACTGGGTTGGAAAAAACCAGAATCGGTGATGATCAAATGAAAATCCTCCCCTTCCCTCGGCAATTCCGCCTTTACGGAAAATCAAACTTTGGGAACCATCAGCCAGCGCATCACAGATCAAGGACCATTCCTTGAACGCCATGACCACATTTTTCTTGAGCTTTTCTTCCATTGAGAGAGTTCGACGATAACCGAAAAAGCAATTGTGAGTACAGGTAATTCACTCTAGTTTCACGGCCCTGATTATACGGTGACCGTAGCTCAGTAGGTAGAGCCCCGGATTGTGGTTCCGGTTGTCGCGGGTTCGAGTCCCGTCGGTCACCCCATTTTCATCTGTTCGCAGCTCGCAATCAGGAAAGCAACCCGGAGTATTCATGGATTCGCTCGAAGACCAGTTGGAATACCGATTCAAAAACCCTCTCCTGTTAGCAGAGGCGCTGACACATGCGAGTAAACGTCACGAGACTCATCAATCGATCACAGATAATCAACGTCTTGAATTTCTTGGAGATGCAGTTCTTGAACTCATTTATACAACCGAATTATTCCATCGTTTCAGTCACTTCCAGGAAGGACTTCTGACCAAGCTTCGTATCCGCCTGGTTTCTAAAACAGCACTCGCCTCTCTGGCCACCAAACTTCGGCTGGGAGATCACCTGCAGATGGGTAAAGGTGAAATTGCTTCTGGAGGTCGGCTTCGTGCATCGAATCTAGCCAACGGATTCGAAGCTCTTATCGGTGCCATTTATCTCGACGGAGGCATTGAGGCAGCTACGCGGGTGGTTTTGCGATTCTCTCATTCGGAGATCGAAGAAATCCACGAGCATCCCGAAGAAAAAAATCCCAAGGGTCAGCTGCAGGAATTGCTACAAACCCTTTCACCTAACAGCCCGACTTACGAGCTGATCGACACCGAAGGTATGGATCATGCCCGCATTTTTACTGTCCACGTGATCTGGGAAACTCATATTCTGGGAAAAGGTTCAGGATCGAGCAAAAAAGCTGCCGAAATCATGGCTGCTGAGCGCGCCCTCGCAAATCCCGCTCTCAAAGAATTGCTACCGGCAATCGATCATCCACCTGGAACAAGTATGGCAATTTCATGTGAACAAGCTGCGAATTACTGTGAATCAAACGACTCGACTGGTTCTTGTTCCCCTCCAAACACATGATTCAGATTTTATTCCCAGCTTTTTATTTTTACAAAAAACTGATTATTAAGAATTTATAAAAACAGCTCACTTTTACTC
>JBDQJG010000083.1:0-13063 GCA_040263955.1 Verrucomicrobiales bacterium | reverse complement strand
CCTCCCCCTCAATCAATCGTGAACATTCTCATCACAGGTGCCAAGGGCCGCATGGGCCAGTCCGTCATTCGTGCCGTCGAAGCCGAACCCGCGACCCGAATCGGGGCAGCTATTGATGTTGGCGATTCACTGGCTGATGCCCTCGGGGCTTGCGATGCTGTCATCGACTTCACCACCCACGGATTCACCACCGAACTGGTCGAGGCCTGCGTGAGCCGGAGCAAGAGCCTCATCATGGGAACCACCGGCCACAACCAGGATGAGCTCGAAGTCATCGCCGCTGCCGCGAAAGAGATTCCGATCGTGCATGCGCCCAACTTCAGTGTCGGGGTCAACACGCTGTTCTGGCTCGCCCGCCATGCGACAAGAATCCTGGGAGCGAATTTCGACCTCGAGGTTGTCGAGATGCACCACCGCCACAAAACGGATGCCCCCAGCGGAACTGCCAGACGACTCGCCGAGATCCTCGCCGAGGCCTCAGGGGTTTGCTACGATGCCGAGGCTCGTCACGGCCGAGTAGGTGACGTGGGAGCCCGAACAGCGCGTGAAATCGGGGTGCATGCCGTCCGCGGAGGCGACGTGGTCGGTGATCATACCGCGATCTATGCCGGCGCCGGGGAGAGGCTCGAACTCACCCACAAGGCATCAAGCAGGGACACCTTCGCGGAAGGAGCGGTACGCGCTGCAGTGTGGCTCGCCGGCAAGCCCGCGGGCCTGTATGACATGGAAGACGTGCTTGGCCTGCGTGAGGCCGAATAACAGCCCGGAAAAGGCAGTCCTTGCAAAAAACGCCTGCGTTTCAGCGTCATACCGCGCCGTAGGCAAGCATTGCATTGGCCACCTTGATGAAACCGGCGACGTTGGCACCACGAACGTAATTGACCACGCCATCGACCTCACCATGCGTGAGGCACTTGGTATGAATCTCGCGCATGATGGTGCGAAGCTTGGCGTCGACCTCTTCCCGACTCCATGACAGACGCAACGCGTTCTGGCTCTGCTCAAGCCCGGACACGGCGACCCCGCCGGCATTCGCTGCCTTTCCCGGCGCAAACAGAACGCCAGCCTCGAGAAAAGCGTGAATGCCATCCAGGTTGGTCGGCATATTTGCGCCCTCCGCAATCGCCATGACTCCGTTCCCGATGAGTTCCTTCGCATCATCCATATCAAGCTCGTTCTGAGTGGCCGAGGGAAATGCAACGTCGACCGGCACCGCCCACGGGCGGGCGGAGGCATGAAAACTCGCCCGGGGATAACGCTCCACATATTCCCCGATGCGACCGCGATTGACTTCCTTGAGCTCTTTGAGGAAAGCCAGTTTCTCCGCATCGATTCCATCGGGATCATGCACGAAACCGGATGAGTCGGAAGCTGTGACCACCTTGCCTCCCAATTCGGTGGCTTTCTCGATGGTATACAAGGCGACATTTCCCGAACCTGAAACCGAGATCGTCTTTCCAGCCAGCGAGTTGCCCTTATGGTTGAGCATATTCTCACAGAAATAGACGCATCCGTAGCCGGTAGCTTCCTTGCGCCCGGCGCTGCCGCCGAATTCCATGCCCTTGCCGGTCAAGGTTCCCACGAAACGGTTGGAGAGACGCTTGTACTGCCCGAACAGGTAACTGATTTCCCGCTGACCGACCCCGATGTCGCCGGCTGGAACATCCGTATCCTCTCCGATATGCCGGTAGAGTTCGGACATCAAAGAGTGGCAGAAGCGCATCACCTCACGGTCGCTTTTTCCCTTCGGATTAAAATTGGATCCCCCCTTCGCACCTCCCATGGGGAGCCCCGTCAGGCTGTTCTTGAACACCTGCTCGAAACCAAGAAACTTCAAGACACTCTGCGTCACCGACGGATGAAACCGCAACCCGCCTTTATACGGACCGATCGAATTATTGAACTGTACTCTCCAAGCCCGGTTGGCCCGGATACTGCCATCATCCGCCTCCCAGGTAACACGAAAAATGATAATCCGATCCGGTTCGGTCATGCGCTCGAGGATCTGCGCATCGCGGTATTCCGTGTGATCGTGAATGTAAGGCATGACAGCCTCGGCGAACTCATGCACCGCCTGCTGGAACTCGATCTCGTACGGATTCCGCTTTTTCAGGCCGTGCATAAAACGCGCAACCTCGTTCTGTATGGGTGTCGAGCTTTTCATATCGCCTGACTGATTGGTTCTTCTACAATACGTTGTAGCGCCCGCCTGCCCGCATGACAATCAGATGCATTCCCGCCGCTCTCCAAACAGTACGACGATTCATGCGCCCGGCAAGCGGTTGTCAACTTTAGACCCATTGTCCGAATGACTCCCAACCCCTGATCCGGAAGACGATTTCATACGACGTTTGTCACCGGAAAAAATCCTCTCCCTCATGCCACGCAATCCGTTCTATCGCTGGCCCGTCGCAACACTGATCCTGAGCCTGCTCGCCTGCATTCCCTTTATCGGGCAGTTGCGGGAAATTCGCATCGGGACAGATGCCCGCACCCTGCTGGATGGCGACCAGCGCAATCTGGCGTCTTTCGAGAAGATCACGGAAATTCTCCAGGACAACCTCGTGCTGGTGGTCAGCCTGCGCACCGATCGGATCTTTACCCGAGAAGGGCTGGCGGATATCGCCGCGCTGAGCGAGGCCCTGCTGCGCTCCAAGGATATCATCGACGTCAAGAGCCTGACACATTCCTCCAAGCCGGTAAGGCAAGGATTTTCCTTCGAAATGCAGCCACTGGTCCCGGGTCTCCCCAAACCAAACGATGAACAACTTGCCCGACTGCGACAGTTCTGCCTCGCCAATCCACTGATCAGGAATGTGATCGTCGCACCCGACGAGCAGCACACCCTGATCACCGCGACCTACCGACGCGATGTGTCCACACCACAACTGCGGCGGGAATTCGCCACAGAAATCGACGCCATTCTCACGCCTTTCCGCACGGCAGGCAGGGACATCAAGGCGATTTCTCTCCCAATGGTCGAGGCAGAAGTGCACGATAACCTGCAATCGGACTTACGAAATTTTCTTCCGATCGCCGCCGGCATCACCTTGCTTCTTCTCATACTGTTCCTGCGCTCACTTGCCGGGGTGCTGTTGATCTTCATCCTGCAGGCCGCCGGGCTGTTGCTCGTTCCCGGAATCATTCTCGCCACCGGCCATCAGATGACGGTGTTCAACCTGCTTCTCCTGCCACTGGCGGCCGGCGTTCAATTGACCCTGCTGACCCACAGCATCGGCACGATCATCCGCCTGCGCGGCAACACCGAAGCTGCGGATCCCGTGGCGGCAATGCTGCAATCCACCCTTCGGCCCTGTCTCTTCGCCACCCTCACGACCATCGCCGGACTGCTCTCCCTGCTTCTCTCGGACCTGCCGAGCGTCCGGGAGATCGGCCTGCTCGGCTCCCTCTCCATCACCAGTGTCTTCCTGCTCACCTTCGGACCGGGTCTGGCCCTCATGCGCATAGTCTTCAGCGGCCGCGCAGGGCGAACGACGCGCTCTTCGCAAACTCACCCCCGGCCTCCGGCGCCACAGCAAGCCCTGCGATATGCCCGGTGGAGTGCGGCCCGCAAATGGCCCCTGGCCATCGGTAGTGTTGTTATTCTCGCTGTTTCCCTCTTGGCTATGGCCCGCATTCGCACGGATATCAGGGCGGTGGAGTTCGTGGAACCATCGAGCCCGTCCCGCCAGGCCATCGAGCACTTCGACTCGATCTACGGCGGAATCAATGTCGTCCAGATCGACCTCGACACCGGCACCCGAGGTGGCATCAACGCACCGGCCTTTCTTGACTACCTGCAATCCCTGCAACGCTTCGCTGAAACCGAACCGGCGATCTCCGGGGTCTACTCTTATGCCCAGCTGCTCGCCATGATGAACCAGATCTGGGAAGGAGAAGCCGAGGGTTCATTCCGATTGCCCCAGTCGCCGCTCACCCGGAACCTGTTCGTGCTCGCCCTCACCTCAATGGATTTTCCTTTCCTGCGCGGCCTCTGCGATCCAGCCATGCAGACCGCTCACTTGGTCGTGCGCACACCGGACATGCCGACGGACGACTACCTCGGGGTGATTCACCGCATCCTCGACCATGCTGCCACAACTGCTCCGGACGGGGTCTCAGTTTCAGCCAGAGAGGGCTTGCACACCATCATCGAAGCGGAGCGCTCGATTCTCCGTTCCCAGTTGCGCACTGCGGGCACTACAATCATCGGGATCGGAATCATGCTCACCCTGCTGTGGAGATCACCACGGCTCGCCTTGATGGCTCTGGCAGTAAACATGCTCCCTGTCCTGTTCGTGCTCGGGCTGGCCGGAATCTTCAACATTCCTCTCAATGCGATCTCCGTGATGGTGGCGGCAATCGCATTCGCAATTGCCGTCGATGACAGCGTCCACTTCATCACCAGTTTTCTCGGTCATCGTTCGAGGGGACTCGCCTTTGCCGAGGCCGTGGCGGAGGCGCTGGCATCCAAGGCAAGGCCGATTATTCTCACCAGTCTCATTCTCGTCGGAATCTTCACCACGTTTTTGAGCTTTTCCTTTCCTCCCGTTCTGCATTTCGGCCTGCTCTGCGCGGCCGCATTCCTCGCCGCTCTCCTGACCACCCTGCTGCTCCTGCCCGCCCTGCTTCAGAAAAGCACCCCCAACGGGCAAGAACACTCCCCACAACGCGGACGCGCTTGGTGAAACCACCTCCCGGAGTGCGCGACCCTGCCCCCTTGTGAAATTTTTCACAAACGCGGCTTGCTACCTTGATCCACGACTTTACCATTCCCGGAAGACGGAAGCCACGCTCCAAGCCGCCCCTGATGATGACGACCAATACCCAACCCGAACTCGCCTACGACTCGAAGATCGAAGGCAACGTCATTTTCACCCAGTTGGATGCGGCGATGAACTGGATGCGAAAAAACTCGCTCTGGCCCATGCCGATGGGTCTCGCCTGCTGCGCGATTGAATTGATGGCGGCCGCTTCTTCGCGCTTCGATATTTCCCGGTTCGGTGCCGAAGTCATGCGTTTCTCACCCCGGCAATCGGATGTGATGATCGTGGCGGGCACGGTGACCTACAAGATGGCATACGCGGTAAAGCGCATCTACGACCAGATGGCGGAACCCAAGTGGGTCATCGCCATGGGAGCCTGCGCCTCCTCCGGGGGCATGTATCGCAGCTACGCCGTTTTGCAGGGAATCGATCAATTGCTGCCGGTGGATGTCTACATCTCAGGGTGTCCGCCTCGCCCGGAAGCTCTGCTCGAAGGCTTTATGAAACTGCAACGCAAGATCGACGGGGATCCCGAGTTACAGCAACGGCATCAACCAGCCGGACATGCGGCGGTCAGCAGGTGATAAGACACTTCCCCGCTCGCTCCTCATCGCGATTTCCCCCTCCCTCTCGATCCCTTCCAACCCTTCTACCCTGATCCCATGAGTCCACACGATGCCGCAACGAAACTTGCCAGCAAGGTGGGAAGCGGAGCGACTATCCGCGAATTCCGGGGGGAATCGACTGTCCTGCTTGGGGCGAGTGACCTCGTTACCGGCATGCTTTACTGCCGTGATGAACTCGGTTTCGACTTGCTACTCGACATCTGCAGCGTCGACAACAGTGGTGAAGATCCACGTTTCGAGGTGGTCTACGAACTTTGCTCGATCGCTGACGGCACTCACCTCCGTATCAAGACTGTCTGCGCGGAGGATGCACCGGAAATTCCGACCGTGTCTCACATCTGGCCAACCGCCAACTGGCACGAACGGGAAGTCTTCGACATGATGGGCATCCGCTTCTCCGACCACCCCGACCTGCGCCGTATCCTCATGTGGGAGGGCTATCCTTACCACCCGTTGCGCAAGGAATTTCCACTCGCAGGCAGGGAGAGTGCCGTGGAGGAGGTGGCCTTTACCGCCCCCGCTCCCCTCGCGGGAGGCCCGTTCGTTACCGCTCCGGGTAGCGGTGCCACCGACACCCGGGAGCCGCGCTCCCGTGCATGAACCTTGGCTCTCGCTCCCCGAATCGGAGATGCAAAGCAGAAAACCGGCACGAAGACGCCACGCCTGGCGGTTCCGGCAACCACCAGACGAGGCATCCTCGCACGGCTTCGAAAGGTGCGACGATTCCGCTGACAGAATGGTGACTTGATGGCACGCTTGACGAATGGACAGGCAGGCGGCTCCAGCTTTCCGGGTAGCGCTATTCGGCGGTTCTTTCGATCCTGTCCACCTCGGTCATGTGTTCCTTGCCAGTGAGGCCCGAAATCAGCTTGGCCTCGATGAGGTGATCTTTCTTCCAACCCACTGCTCACCGTTCAAGCAGGGCAGTTCACCTGCCAACGCTGATCATCGGATCACCATGATCAATCTGGCAATCCGCGGGCTCCCTTGGGCCTCGGTCTCCGATTACGAGGCCCGGCTGGGTGACATCAGCTACTCATGGCGCTCAGCAGAGCACTTCCGCGACCAACTTCAGGGATCCAGGCATGGCCGCCTGCAGCTCTACTGGATCCTCGGCTCAGACCAGTGGCGGCAATTGGCTCGATGGCAGCGGGCCTCCTACCTCGCTGAACTCGTGGAATTCATCGTTTTCTGCCGGGATGGGGAAACCCCCGAAGATTCCCCTCCCTTCCGTGGACACTTCGTAGAGGGCGCCTATGCGGCATCGAGCACAAAAATCCGCTCACAACTGGCTGCCGGAGCCACGGTGGACCTGCCACTGAACCCCGAAGTGCTTGACTACATCACTCGTCACTGCCTTTACTGCTCGACTTGAGAAGATCCGCCTGCTGCAGATTTTCCAATAATGGAATGAGACGGCGACTCAACTCTTCGTAGCCAGCCGCATTGAGGTGCAGTTCATCCCTCGCGAAAACGGGGTTCATTTTCCCCTTTTGATCGAAAAAAGCATCACAATCCCAGGTGTGTATTCCGTCACCGAGTTCTCCATCGCGCAACCTGCCGTTGATTGTCCTGATCCAGTGTTGTGTCGTCGATGACCAGACCGGACGACGCTTCCATGGTATCTCGCCCACTGGAAAAATTGTCATCACGATGGGGGTGATCCCCGTCGCACGAAGCCGGTGGGTCATCTGCTTCATTCGAGCCCACGTCTGCTCGCCAAGTTCATCACCGGAGCCCAGCACCCCGTACTGCTTGAGATCGTTCACGCCGAATTGCAATACTGCAAATGCCGGCTGCAGGGCAATCACGTCCGTTTCCAATCTGCCGAGCATCTGCGCTGTCGTCTCACCACCAATACCGCGATTGACGAATTCGAAGCGCTCATGCCGGGAAAGCCCAGTCCACTCGTGAATCCGGGAATCTCCAAACAGTATAACCCTGTCGACTTTTTCCCGAACAGGCGCCAGCTCCCGATTCGCCTCGCGGTAGACGAGAAAGGTAGGTGCCAGGCGCACGGATGCCTCCAGGCGCATCCGAGAAACTGCTTTCTCGAAGAGAACGACATTACAGAGCAGGGAAGCCAGCAGGCAAGAACCAAGCAAAACCAGTAGCTGCTTGCGCTTCACCGAGACCGTTCCCCCTTTCGTTTGCCTGCCGTAATCACCCGGCAACTGGCAGCACTGAGTAGCGCGCCGACAGATCGGAAACCTGCTCAATTCTTGCGCTCATCGCTCTTGGTGGTGGCTTCGAAAATCGCCAGATACGCTCCCAAACCTTCCTCTTCGAGCTGTTCCAGAGGAATGAAACGCAGAGCTGCCGAATTGATACAATAGCGCAGGCCGGTCGGAGCGGGACCGTCAGTAAACACATGCCCGAGGTGAGAATTCCCGGCCCGGCTCCGCACCTCGGTTCGCCGCATTCCATGGGAAGTATCTTCCACCTCCACGAGCAGATCGAAACGCTCCTTGATAGGCCGGACGAAGCACGGCCAACCGGTGCCGGAATCGAACTTGTCCTGCGATGAAAACAACGGCTCACCGGAAACAATGCAGACGTAAACTCCTTCCCGCTTGTTCTGCCAGTATTCCCCGGTAAAGGCACGCTCGGTACCGTTTTCCTGAGTCACGTGGTACTGCAGATCCGTCAACCGGGCCCGCAACTCCGCCTCGGTCTCTTTCACCCCACTTAATTGCCCGCTGGCAACAGCATCCTGAGCCAACTGCTCTTCCTCGGCACCGGAAGGCGCGCTTGACCATACCAACAGGCACGCAACAAACCGAACGACAATGTACTTTCTTTTCATTTGGTCTTTACTTCTCTGCAAAGTTTCCGGCCTCTAAAAATCCTTGACCCATTTGAGCCCGAGCTTTTTGAGTTTCGGAACCAGCACGGCATTGCAATAGCGATCATCCGGGTTCCTCCGGTAATAATTCTGGTGATACTCCTCCGCAGCAAAGAATGTCTTGAACGGAAGAATCTCGGTCACCACGGGACTGCTGAAACGGCCCTCAGCCTGCAGAGCAGCCTTGGATGCCTCGGCAATTTTTTGCTGCTCTGCGCTGCGGTAATAAATACCGGAACGGTATTGCCTGCCTACATCATTACCCTGCCGATTCAAGGTCGTGGGGTCGTGAATCTTCCAATAGTAATCAACCAGGTCGCCAAATCCGATCTGCTCCGGATCGTAATAAACTTCCACCGCCTCGGTATGATCAGTCACCCCATGACTCACTTTTTTGTAGACCGCGTCCCCCTCACTGCCCTGCGCATAACCAGAAATCACCGCCAACACACCGGGATGCTGCATGAAACACTCCTCCACGCACCAGAAGCAACCGGCGGCAAACACCGCCACCTCGGCAGATTCCGCAATCATGGACTCGTCCGGCACGGGAAGTCCCGCACGCTGCGCTGCGTCTTGAGCCCGGCAATGCACGAAGGATATGCCCAAGGCAACACACAGCGTGACCAACACGACGTTGACTGACGACACGGAGCACCGCGAAAGTTGAATGTCTGCCCTTTGCATCTCTTCCATTATACAGCCTCAATTGATCATTCTTGCAACAGCTTCAATCAGCACGGTTCAATTGTGTGACTGCCTGCCAATACGCTCTGCTTCGATGGATCGAGTTCAATCATCCAATTCTGATGTCGAGGAACACACGAACATCCTGCCGTTCCATTGAGCGGTCCGTTCGCGTGTCATTTCCGTCTCACTTCACCAGGCAACTCAATCAGTCCGCTTGCGACAAGCCCCCCGCTTACCGCTCCCTTCCGCCCTCATCTCTCCGGGCCAGACTCGCCTTTCTGTGCAGCCAACAGGCCCTCCAGTCTCGCAAACTCCGCCTCGCTTTTCATCACCTTCTCTTCAATCAAGGCAAGCCGCGCACGCTCCCTGGTCACTTCCTTCTCAAGAGCCCTGCGATTGTCTCTCAGTTGCACTTGCTGACTTTCAAGCAGCGTAATTTCTTCGATCAGCGCCACCTTCTGCTCCAGCAATTTTTCCACTTCCTCCAAGTCCAAGCTGGCTGCAGCATCGACGGATACACCCGTCGACACATTCTCCACCGACAGTTCCCGGCCGGATGTATCACCCTCCGGCACCGCGTCCATTCCGCCTTCTTCAAGCGACATGGCGGGCTTGAACTGCTGCGCGAAATCTTTTGCAGTCTGGCGCTCCGGAAAAATTCTGCGTCTCTGGAAATCTGGCATCCGACGCCCTTGAGCATTCTCGCTTTCACCTTTTTCTGCCGTGACGACCTCGTCATTCTTGTGTTGCACTCCTCTCGACCAGAAACTTCCCGGCTCATATTTCTGACGGGATTCGTTTTTTGCAGGGGCTTTCGACTCCACCGACTGCTCCTCCTCTTCCCTGTCAACAGCTGGCGAAAGATCATCCGCATCCGTCTCGTCAGACCTTCCCTGCTGCACAAATGCCGGCAACCTACGCAACAACCCGACCGCCCGCTTGACGGCAGATTTCGAACCGGAAATCTTTTTCGGGCCGGGCTCATCCCTACTGGTTGCCTGAGCTTCCTGCGCAGGACCTGCTGCTGCCGCTTGATCAACGGCATCATGCGCAGGAGTCGCGTTTCTTGAATCAACACCGATTCTTTCCAGAAAAACCTCGATTTTTCCCAGGTTGATCGCGTCACCTTCCCTGAATTCGGATGCTCCCTCTACCCGAAGGCCATTGACCTGCATCTCTCCACCCGAAGAGAGATTCACCACGCGGTAGCCGCCGTTTTCCAGCGCTTCGATCCTCGCCGCCACCTCATCGGACAGACCCTCGTCAATACTCACCGTGCATTCCGCGGAGCACCCCACCGTGATCGGCATGTTTTCCGCGAAGAAGATTTCTTTCCTTCTGGATTCGCGGTGCTGAACAAGAATTTTTTTCATCTCCAAAGGGAAATCAATCTAAAGTATTTCACGTTTGTCATCAACGACAATCCCAAACGCAGTAAAAATTCAAGCAACTCGCATGCACCCCGCGATGCTCCTTCGCCTTTTCACTGCCACCGGAGTGCGCCATGCTGGCACTTGCCCTTGCCACCTGAACCTCCTAGCATTCCTTGAGCAAATCTCTTTTACCCCGCTTTCTTCACCGCTCTCACCCCCAACTTTCAGGCCACTCCCGAGATTCGGCCCGACCTCCCCAGATAAGATGCTTTCCGTGGATCAAATCCTCGACAACATGAGGGCGACCGACCACTTCGACGCCCTCGAAGAACTCGTCGATCATCTGGCAGTTACCGGACACCTGCGTGGTGTCGAAACATCCGCCGCCATGCAGGCAATCAGGGATCGTGAAGAGCAGACCAGCACCGGCATCGGATCGGGTGTTGCCATTCCCCACGCATTCATTCCTGGACTCGAGTCGATGGTCACGATTTTCGGACGCTCCCGAAATGGCATCGATTTCGAAGCCATCGATCACGCGCCAGTTACGCTGCTTTTTCTCCTTCTTGTTCCCGAGAACGGTTTCCAACAACACCTCGAGGCACTGGCTGAGATTGCCCGCATGCTCAACAATGGGGAAACCCGGGCCCGGCTCACGGATGCCGGGGACCCAGATGCCATCCGGCGTATTCTCGAGGAGCATCTCGACGCCCAAACAGGATCAGCCTGACCGCAAGATGCTCCCGAAGTGAGGCAGGCACTGCTCTCCCGGGCTTGCCTGGCCACCCCGCCGTGCTAGACTCACGCCCGCGCATTCACTCGCTGGCCTCACACGGCCTGCAGGGCACAACCCGGCCATGAGCAACCCAACACATTTTCCTCAACTTCTCACGGATCTCGTCCGCAAGGCCCTCGAAAAGATCGATATACCGCTTGAGCAGGACTTCCGTCCGGAGATATCCCTCACAGCCGATCCGAAATTCGGCCATTACCAGACCAACGCCGCCATGGTTCTAGCGGCAATTTCCCGGCAGAATCCCCGCAGCCTGGCCGACCGTATCGTCAAGGCAATCGGCACGGTTCACTACGCCGGTCTGGAAGTGGCCGGACCGGGATTCATCAACTTTCATCTTTCCGGAGACGCGCTTGGAGAAGCGATCGCCGCGCTCTTCGATGACCCGCGCCTCGGCGCTACCCGAGTTGGCAATGCGGATCGCATCGTCATCGATTATTCCTCACCCAACATTGCCAAGCCGATGCACGTCGGCCACATCCGAAGCACGATTATCGGCGACAGCCTGGCACGCATCGCGCGTTTTCTCGGCCATGAGGTGATCGCCGACAACCACATCGGCGACTGGGGCACCCAGTTCGGCATGATCCTGCACGGATGGAAAACCCTGCTCGATCAGGATGCCTTGGAAGACGATCCCATCGGCGAACTCGTGCGTTGCTACCGCGAGGTCAGCACGCTGGCGAAATCGGATCCGGAAACCGCAGATGCCGCTCGGCAGGAACTCGTCGCGCTGCAGGCTGGAGACCCGGAGAACACCAGAATCTGGCAACAATGCGTCGAACTCTCCAAGGCGGGACTGAAGAAAATCTACGATCGGTTGGATATTCATTTCGATACCTGGTTGGGTGAATCCGCCTACAATGATCGCCTCGCACCTCTCGTCGACGCACTGGTTGCGGAAGGCATCGCCACACCAAGCGACGGCGCGCTGTGCGTCTTCTTCGCGGGCGTTGCCGGGTTGGAAAAGAAGCCTGCCATCATCCGTAAGTCTGACGGCGGCTTCAATTACACGACCACCGACCTGGCCACCATCGACCACCGCGCTCATGAACAGGGCGCCACCAAGATCTGGTACGTGGTCGGCGCCCCCCAGCAGCTGCATTTCCGCGAGCTTTTCGAAATCGCGCGGCGCCGTGGGATCGGGGCGCAACTCTCTCATATTTCTTTCGGCAGCATCCTACAAAGCGATCCTGAAAATCCCGATGCACCACCCCAGCTCATGCGCACCCGCGAGGGAAGAAATGTCGGGCTGGTGGAAGTGCTCGAGGAAGCCGTCGAACGTGCCCGTGCCACCGTCGACGACAAGAATCCTGAGCTTCCAGAAACCGAAAAAGCTACTATCGCGGAGGCCATCGGTATCGGCAGCGTTAAGTATTTCGAACTCTCGCACGACCGCTCCAGCGATTACGTTTTTTCCTGGGAGGGCATGCTCAGCCAACAGGGCAACACCGCTCCCTACCTGATGTACAGCTACGTGCGCACACGCTCGATTTTCCGCAAGCTCGATGAAAATCTTGTACTGAATCCGACGGATGTAGTCCTCACCGAGCCCAGTGAGCTGGCCCTGGCATTCAAGCTCACCCAGTTCGGAGACACTGTCGCCGCGGTGCTCGATGACCACAGGCCACACACTCTTTCCAGCTATCTCTACGAACTCGCCAGACAATTCCATGGCTTCTTCGAAACCTGCCCGGTGCTCCGAAGCGAGGGAACCACGCGCAACACCCGGCTCATTCTCTGCGACCTGACCGCCCGCGTGCTCGCCAAGGGCCTGGAATTGCTCGGCATCCGCCCCGTGGAGCGCATGTAATGAAGTGACCCCGCGGAAACACACGCTGCCACCAGACACAATTCCGAAGATGACAAACAGCCGCTGAGCGCGCGATCGTTCTTCGCTGCGTGCCGGCGCTTTCAACTTCTGCTTCATGCACCTGCTCGGCAGCCTGCTCGCTTGTATCGTCCTCATG
>JBDQJG010000082.1:0-13287 GCA_040263955.1 Verrucomicrobiales bacterium | reverse complement strand
CAGGTCCAGTAGCCGTCGGCATTGCTCATGTTGGCTGCGTTGACGCCAGCCTGGGTCAGTGGCAGCGAGGCGGGTGCCACCCGCAGCGTGAGATCCTTGCTCGACTTGCCGATATTGAGCTGCCGGACGAAATTTCCGTTGGCGCCGAGCTCGTGGCTTTCGAGGATGGCGGCGTCGCCCACCGTGTAGCTGATCACGAGGCGCTCGCCGTGGCGGTAGAGGCCGCGGTAGCGTCCCCATGAGCGTGGCAGCGGGCCGTAGCGCAAGCCGTCGGCGGCCTGGAACCGAGCGTCATCGAAACTGCCGGTCTCCGGGTTGGCCCAGCCAGGGCCGTCGGCGATTTCCATGAGTGGTTCACCGATGGTGCGTGGCCGGACGACGTGGCGGCCGTTGAAGTTGATGCCCTGCCAGTCGATGAAACCCTCGCCGCTCCATACGCCGGCGACGCGCAGTGTGTCGTGCTCGAAGGCCGACCAGGTACGGCCTGTTGCGATGCCGCCGGCGCCCGGATCGAGGCGCTGGGCGATCCCCTTGTAGGCGATGTTCGAGTCGCTGGTGACTGCTTCCGGGCTGCCCGCGGCCTGTTCCTCCGGCGTGGCGATTTCGAAGCTGCCGATTAGAAACGGTCCGTAGTCCATTTCCTTCCACGGCAGGTTTTCCACCGGCGCCGGACCGAGGTCGCTTCCCCCGGGAAGCCCGGTGAGATACGTTTTGTCGACCTTGAAATATTGGGAGGGATTGCGGCCCTTGATCAGTTTTTCGCGGATGTGGTGGATGACGGCATATTTCTCTCGCGGGGTCAGTTGCACCTGCGGCGGCATCAGCCGCCAGCCACGGGTGATGGTCTGGTACATGGTGTGCGGGTCGCTGCCGTGCTGGAATTCCCCCTGGGCGAAGCGCAGCGAATTGGGCAGCGAGCCGGCCACGCTGGCGTCGCCGTGGCAGTTGAAGCAGACCTGGGCATAGACCTTGGCCCCGAGCTTGAGCACCTCGTGGCCCTTGTCACTGATGAGGCGGGCGTGGTCGATCTTTGCCTCGTATTCCGGCAGGGCGGATTCCGGCAGCAGCAGGGTGCCCGGCGGCAGGTCGGCGGCGGTCACCTCTTGGTTCACCGCAGTGACGGCAAGTGTGGCACAGGTGATCACGAGCAGGAAGCTGTGCAGGGCGAAAGCGCAGACCTGGTGCGGGGAGTTGGCGTGGTGCATGGAAGATTTGATACGGATCGCGGGAGTGCGGAATTTCATTGTGCACGGCTTTTCGGATTCGGTGTAGAGGGTTACGCCCGGCACGAGGCCTCTTGGCGTCGTCGATCCAGCAGGACCCTCACCGCATGCTTCATCCGGGTCAGGACGTAGTAGACGGTCCGGCTGCGGATACGGACGAGTTCCGCCCCGATGATGCGCGGCACGAAGTCGGCGGGAATTTCCAGCACCTGCTCGAGGGTGCAGCCGCTCAAGCCCTTGCAGAGAATCGCGGTCATGGCGCGCGTCAGTGTCTGCACCTGCGGGCCGAGGTCGATGGAAAAGCTTACCCGGTCGCCTTCGTCTACTTTCAGAAAAACACCCACCGTGTCGGTGCATTCCCTATCTTTGCGGATGTCGACGAGGTCGTAGTCCTCTTTGTCGTTGGAAGCGTGCAGTATGGCGGTCTCCGCGTAGTTGATGAGGGCACCGCGGCGCTCGTCCTCCGGCAGGAACTCGAAGAGCGCGATAATCTCGGCGAGGGCCTCCGGGCAGTCGTTTTCGGCGGGCTGTTCGGGCATGCTGTATGAGTTGCTGAGCTCGTAACTACTCAAGCCGCATGCGCTCGGTGATTTGGTAACGTTGCGGAATATGCAGAAAGTTGTCCTGCTGGGCGAGTTCGTCGTCGAGCCAGATGACTTTTGGCAGGTCCTCGAAGCGGATTTCGTGGATGCCTTCTGCGGGGTAGTTGAAGGCGATGTCGAGGTCGCGGATGTCATTGATTGAGCGCCCGTTGACTGAATCTACGATGATACCTCCGAGGCTTTCGTAGCCCTGGACGCTCTGGCAGGGCAGGGTGCCGGCCAGGAAGACGAGCTTTCTGCGTCCCTGCAGCTCGTATTTTTCCGGGTGGCTCATGGCATAGACCAGCTTGAATGGCGCGCGTGTGCGCCACTTGGATCCGTACGATTCGAGGTAGGGTCGGGAGAGCTCCTGGAAGAGCAGGCCACCCATGAGCAGGTAGTTGCCGCCGCGATCGAAGATGTAGGGGTCGACCAGGTATGCATGTGCCGGCTTGCGTTGAAGAGTCACCGTGATGGTGCGCGGTTTTCCGGCGCGCATGACGACGAGTTCGGAGCTGTCTCCGACGCGGGCATTGCCGCGCACCAGGTGGCTGAAATTGAGCAGGCCATATGCGGGGTCGTTGTAATTGCCGCGCGCATCGATGTCATGACCGTCGATCGAGATGATCACGTCCCCGGCAAGGATACCGGCGGTTTCGGCGGAAGTCCCGGGGCGCACGGATGAGATGTAAGCGCCCGTGTGGTCACCGAGCTTGAGAAACGAGCGGAACTGTTCGTCGAGTGTCTGCGCGTATTCGATTCCGAGGTTGGGGAAGCCATCGTAGAAGCCATCTTGCGCGTCGGCGAGAAAGTTCCGGATGATCGGGCTCGGGATAATCGTGGAGACTTCGTCCTTTGAGCTGTAGCGGAACAGTACGCCAGCGATGTTACCATTTTTAACGACCGGCAGGGTGAAGGTGCCGGCACGGTATTGCACATTCCCGGATGCCTTGTATTGCAACAGGTAGTGCCCGGGCACGAAGTAGGGGCCGATTTCCACCTGGGAAATCTCGATGGTGGTGGAAACCGGGCTGCCATTAGGCTCGATCTGCCAGACTTCAAGCGTCTCACCGATGGCACTGTCCTCACCGATTCCGAGCGGCACGAGGCCATCGAAGAACGTGTCGGGTTCGTCGGAAGCGCGCAGCACTGCCAGGTTCGATTCGTAGTCGATGGTCTCCACCTGGGCGGTGAGTTTTCTGCCCGAGGCAGGCAGCTCGAAGTCGATGTAGATGGCGTCGGCGACCAGTTCTGCGGTGACCAGCACGCGATGGTCGTCAAGCAGCGCTCCCAGGCCGCGTTTGCCGGCTGGATCCGAGCGTTGCCATGGGAGGCGGAAATTGTAGCCCTGGTTGGAGACATTGACCCGCAGCAGGGAAGCGGATGGCGACGGTGTCGGCGCTGCACTGTTGGAGGCCTCCCCGGGGTTTTCACTGCGGGCAACGCACCACGGAATCAGCAGGCAGATCAGCAGGCGTGTGAGGGGAAAGGTCATCAAGCGGTTGGATCGGTTGGCATGGCAGCGCCCGGGGGCAGGCGCTTATAAATGACGGGTCAGTCGGGGTGAGCTATCGTGAGGAGAAATCTGCTCAGGAATGGCTGGAATGCGACCGGTTTCTCGACTCGAGAAAGTTGGTGCCACGGAAAAAAATTGAAACACCTAGGTGGCATCATACACCCTGAGGTGAAAATTCGTGATGTTGAGCAGCAGCAGAGAACTTGGATTCGATTGGAGCGATCCACGGCTTGACCGGGTCCTGGGGGACAGTGTCGCCATCTACCTGAAATCGGGAGATCCGGAAGCATTGGCCGCTATCGTTCGTGCCACTGAGCCTCGCCTGCGTGCGTACCTGTATCTTCGCTGCCCGGATGCTGGTGCCATTGACGACCTTCTCCAGGAGAGCTACAGCCGGAGTTTCCAGAAACTCGATCGACTGGAAGACCCCGAGCGCGTGCGCGCCTTCCTCTTCGGCGTAGCCCGCAATGTCGCCCGGGAGCATTACCGGAGAACCGACCGCGACATGCGGATCATCGACCGCTACCAGCGCGAGATGGCCCCAGTACTTGCCCGCATTTCCGAACCCGACCACGTCGGGGAGGAGACCTCCCTGGTGGCCCGTCGGCGGGTGCTGGCCGGTTGCATGCAGCGGCTCAGTGAAGAACACCGGTTGCTGCTTACCAGGCGCTACGTCGACGGAGTGGATGCCGGCGAACTCTCGCGGGATTCGAGGCTCAGTGCAGGAGGCGTGCGCACCCTGCTTCGCCGGCTCCGCCTTCAGCTTCAGGATTGTGTTCGCAGCCAGCTCGCCCTGCAGGGGGAGTTGTGATGACTTCGCAGATCGATCACCAGCAGAGCGCCATGACAATGAGAGATAAAACCTTCCAGCAACTCAGAGAGAGCCTTCTTGCCGGCATCGGCCCCGAGGAGATTCTCGAGCGGTTCGAGCTCTCGGAGCTTACCAGCGAGCAACAGGATACGCTCGCGCTCGATCTGGAGATCGGTGGACTACTGGCATCAGGCAGCGGCGAGTTCAAGATCGCGCCGCCGGTGGCGGCTGCGCAGCTCCGGCGAAACTGGCCGCTGGTTCCGCTCGGGCTCACGTTTGCACTCGTGCTGGTCGTTGCCGGAGCCTGGCTTGCCCTGCACTCGCGGTCTGCTGTGGAGGCAGGTCCCGTTTTCTCGGCCCCGGGCATGGAGTATCGTGCATTCGTGGCCGGAAATCGCGAGCTTCCCGGGGAACTGGCCCGCGGAAATTACCAGCGAGCGCGACAGGTTGCGGCATTGATCGCCCGGGATGCCGCGGGCAGTTTGCAAGACCCGCAACCGTTGGTTCCGGGTGTTCTGGAACTCCGTGAGGGCACCGTTGCACTCGCTTTTCCTGATGTGGCGCTGGTCCATATCCAGGCGCCGGCAAAGCTGGAGGTGCTCGGGCCCGGTGCGGCATACCTTCATCGGGGAAATGTCGCGGTTGAGGATCTCGGCCAGGGCGGACATTTCACCCTGTGGCATGCCGGTGGCAAGATCGTCGATATCGGCACCGCCTTCGCTGTCCGCATCACCACTGAGAACGAGGTCGATCTGTATGTGCAGGAGGGGATTGTCGATGTTTACAATAGTGGCGAACCGAGACTGGGGAGACTGCGTGAGGGCCAGCTTTTTGCCAGTAGTGCAGAGGCCACCACGATTGAGCGGCCGACATCGCCTCCCGGATGGGTTGTCCAGCGGTTCGTATCGGCACCGGCAGGCAAGGTGCAACGCCCCGTCCCGGTTCAGTCGGTGACGTGGCTTCAGGGGAAGTCCAACACTGGCAAGGCGGCGGGAAGTCTCGGCGCCGCCGCCCTCAGGATGGACAGTGTCGCGATTGCGAACGGTGGTGCGATTTGTCCGATCGATTGGTGTCAGCACCTCGCGGAGCTGACCCGCGCCGAGAGCTGGTACCACCAGGAATCCGCAGCTGTCGGCGCCCCTGGTTGCAAGGGAGACCACCCTGCGGTGGCACCCGCCACCGTGCACTTCGATGCGAAGATTGTTGATCCTATCCTGCTCTTCGCCTGGGGTGAGGCGGGTCTGCGAGTGGACCTGCGGGAGCTCGACGTGGCAGCAAATGGCATTTTCGTCTCCCACCCGTCAATCACTTTCAAGGATGGTATCATCGATTTCGGCGATGAGGCGGGACGCCAGAACATCCCTCAACAGGCAATCGCCGTCTGTGTAAAGGGGACTTTCGGTGAGGACCGTCCCCTACGGTTTCGACTGCACAATTCCCTGCCCAGGGCGGAGTCGGTCGCTTTCAGTGTCGCCGTGCGCTCCGAGGGAGCCGCCGGGGCCTCTGTGGGGCAATGAAAGTTTCCGCTGCCTCGATACGTTCTTAAAAAATCATTGTTTTGTCGATGTACCGCCTCCGAATCCTGTTTCTCCTCGTTTCAGCGAGCATTTCCTCGCCGGCTGCTGCCGAGGTCAGTTTCAACAACGACATCCGTCCGTTGTTCTCCAACACCTGTTTCTTCTGCCACGGGCCTGATGAGGAGGAGCGCAAGGCCGGGCTGCGGCTGGACACTTTCGAGGGAGCCACCGCCGACAATGATGGCGTGATCGGCATCGTGCCGGGCGATCCGGATGCCAGCGAGATCTTCTACCGCATCATTTCCGATGATGAGGACGAGGTGATGCCGCCGCCCAAGCACGGCGAGCCGTTTACTCCCGAGCAGGTGGCCCTGGTGCGTCGCTGGATCGAGGAGGGGGCCAAGTACGAGACGCACTGGTCGTACGTGAAGCCGGAACGCCCGCAGGTGCCAAAGCCACAGGCCGACAAGATCGAGCACCCGATCGATGCCTTTCTGTTCCGTAAGCTCGAGGAAGAGGGATTGAGCTTTTCCGCCGAGGCGGATCCCGCCACCCTGGCCCGGCGGGTGGCGCTCGATCTGACCGGCCTTCCGCCGACGCCGGAGGAAATTGATGCGCTGGTCGCCGACCCCTCACCGGCGGCCTATGCCGCTTATGTCGACGATCTCCTGGCACGTCCCACCTTCGGCGAGCACTGGGCGCGCATGTGGCTCGACCTCGCCCGCTACGCGGATTCCACCGGTTACGCCGATGATCAGGCCCGCACGATCTGGGCGTACCGCGATTACGTGATCCGGGCCTTCAACGAGAACAAGCCCTTCGACCAGTTCACGCTCGAGCAGATCGCCGGTGACCTGCTGGAAGATCCGACCGAGGAGCAGCTGGTCGCCACCGCCTTCCACCGCAACACGCAGACCAACAACGAGGGCGGCACCAACGACGAGGAATTCCGCAACGTCGCGGTGGTGGACCGGGTCAACACCACCCTGGCCACGTGGATGGGCACCACCATGGCCTGCGCTCAGTGCCACACCCACAAGTACGACCCGATCACCCACGAGGAGTATTTTGAGGTTTTCGCGATTCTCAACCAGACGCAGGATTCCGACAAGCGGGATGAGAGCCCGACCCTGCCGCTGTTCTCTCCCGAGCAGCAGGCCCGCAAGGCGGCCTTGCAGAAGGAAATTGCCGGACTGGAGGAAGCGCTCAAGCATCCGGCCTCTGATCCGCAGATGGTCGCGAAGCTTGCAGAGTGGGAAGCCCGTATGGCGGCCACCAGCTGGCACGTGCTTGAGCCCGCGGAGCTTGCCGCCTCTTCCGGAGCCACCCTGGAATTGCAGCCTGACAAGTCAGTGCTGGCCACCGGTGCGCGGGCCGAGACGGATGACTACACGTTCTCGGCCACGTCGCCGATTGAAAAAGTCACCGCGGTGCGGCTCGAGTTGCTGGCTGATGAGCGGCTCGCCCCCCATGGCGGACCGGCAAGAACCCACAATCTCGTGCTCAACGAGTTTTCGTTCACCTCGGGCGACGGGGATGGCGACGCCACCAAGCGTGGGCGCTTTGTGCGCATCGAGTTGCCGGGCAAGGATAAGTTCCTGCATCTTGCCGAAGTACAGGTCTTCGATACGGCGGGTGAGAAGAACCTCGCCACTGCGGGTTCCGCGACTCAGAGCACGACCGGTCACGGCGGCGAGGCCAGCCGCGCTATCGACGGCAATACCGACGGCGATTTCAAGGACGGCAGCACCAGTCATACTGCCAACTTCGACATCTCGCCGTGGTGGGAGGTCGATCTCGGGGCCGAGCACGACCTGTCACGGATCGTGGTCTGGAACCGCACCGATCAAGGTCTGCAGCCCCGTCTGGACGGGTTCCGCATGACGGTGCTCGACGCCGCACGTCAACCGGTGTGGGAAGGGGTTTACGAGAAGGCTCCGGAGCGCGAACTTGTCGCCTCCATGGCCGGACACGAGGTGGCCCGTTTTGCCCGAGCCAGTGCCAGCTACGAACAGCCGAAGTTCGAGGTCGGTGGGGCGATCGATGGCGATGCCGGACGGGAGTCGGGATGGGCCATCGCCGGGGGCCACGGGCGCGATCACAGCGCGGTCTTCGTGTTGGCGGCTCCGGTCAGCGGCCACGAACTGTTCATGCGTCTGCAGCAGAATTATCCGAGCCATGCCATCGGGCGTTTCCGCGTCTCGGTAACTGACACCGAACATCCCGCACCCGCGCTGCCCGATGCGATCACCGCCATCCTTGCCGTGCCTGCCGGCCAGCGTGACCAGGCGGCAACGGCGAAGCTGCTGCAACACTTCGTGCAATACAGCCCGGAGGGTATCCGTAAGCGGGATCGAGTGGCGGCCCTGCGCCGCCAGATCAACGCGATCAAGCCACACACCACGGTGCCAGTACTACGCGAAGTGGTCGAGGCCAACCGCAGAAAGACCCACGTCCATCTGCGCGGCTCGTATCTCAATCACGGTCCGGAGGTTCATCCGGGATTCCCCGAAGCACTGACCGCGCCGACCTTCAGGCAGGAAAATCCCGAGGCGGAGCCGACCCGGTTGGATCTCGCCCGCTGGCTGGTGGATAAAGGTAATCCCCTGACCGGAAGGGTGGTCGCCAACCGTTTCTGGGAGAAACTTTTCGGGGTCGGGATCGTCGCCACCAGCGAGGAATTCGGGTCGCAGGGTGAGCTGCCCTCGCACCCGGATTTGCTCGATTGGATGGCGGTCGAACTCGTCGAATCCGGATGGGACATGAAGGCTTTCCTCAAGCTGCTTGTCACAACGAGGGCGTATCGCCAGAGCTCGCACGTCACCGACGAGATGGCCGCCCGCGACCCGCTCAACCGCCTGCTGGCCCGCGGCCCGCGGGTGCGGCTTGCTGCGGAGATGGTACGCGACCAGGCGCTGGCGGTTGCCGGGCTGCTCAGCCCGAAGATGTTCGGTCCACCGGTCAAGCCGCTGCAACCCGACATGGGACTCAAGGCGGCCTTCGGCAGCGGTATCGACTGGCAGACGAGCCAGGGAGAAGACCGCTACCGCCGGGGCATCTACACCACCTGGCGCCGCTCGAATCCCTATCCGTCGATGGCTACCTTCGACGCGCCCAATCGCGAGGTCTGCGTGGTCCGCCGCGACAGCACCAACACGCCGCTACAGGCTCTGGTTACACTCAACGACCCGGTCTTCATCGAGGCGGCGCAGGCGTTGGCCCGCAGGATGGTCAAGGCGGGCGACGCGATTGCCGAGCGCCTGCGTCATGGTTTTCGCCTCTGTGTCGGCCGCCTGCCGAAGGAATCGGAACTCAAGCGCCTGGTGGCATTTTATGAAGAGACCAAGGCACGTTACGGCGAGGATGCCGAGTTGGCCCGTGCCATGGCCACCAACCCGATCGGCCCGGCGCCCGAAGGCATTGATCATGTCGAACTCGCCGCCCTCACGGTGGCCGGCAATGTCCTGCTCAACCTCGACGAGATGATGATGAAGCGATGAACCTGTCCTCCCGGCATCCCGTAGGAGCGAGCTTGCGAGCGATTGATCAAGAGGTTGCCTGTAGGAGCGAGCTTGCGAGCGATGCGAAGCGAGAGACCGCTCGCGGGCTCACTCCTGCTGATTACACGCTCCAGTTTCCGGATATCAAGATCAACCCGAGGCCCATTTCGGAGCCTCCATTTCATCCCACCGTGCTAACCTCGCCTCTTCATGGAACCACTCCGCGTCTGATTGGCAGATCCACCAGCCGGAATATGAATCGATTTGCTCTGCGGAAACCAGGTCGGCACGGGCCGGGTTGCGATACATGTAGGCCAGTATCGGAAAGATTGCCTCTTCCGGATCAATCCGATGGTCGTGGTAGCCTCGTTGCCATTGCAATCCGCGTCGACGCAGCGCGAACCCTGTCTTCGATTTCAGCCGGCTCACGATCTGGCCCAGGGTCAGCCTGCTTCCCAGTTGAAAAAGCAGATGCAGGTGATCAGGCATCACCACCACGCAGCGCAGTGATGCGAGTGCTTCATCTCCCTCCATGCATCCGAGTTCCGCAAGAATCGCGCCGAGACAACCGCCCTCCAGCAGTGATTTGCCGCGATTGTCGGTGCAAATCGTCACGAAATAGGACGCGTTGGGTATCGAGGCACGCCCGCGGCGCAAGGCCGCATGGCCCTTGTTCGGATCTCTTGCCACGGAAATTGTTTAGCACGTATCGAATGGAGGAGCGAGCTTGCGAGCGAGTTTCCGTTTTCGTCGCAAGGATATTTCCTCTAATCGCTCGCAAGCTCGCTCCTACCTATCGCTCGCAAGTTTACTCCTATCCATCGCTCGCAAGCTCGCTCCTGCAGTTGCGTTGTTCTCACTTTCCAAAGCGAACGCGAAGTGACCATTTCACTCTTCACTTTTCACCATTCACTTTTCTTTCCTTCCCATGAATCCGCAGATTGAACACCTCAAGCACCGCACCCGCAGACATTTTCTCAAGGACTGCGGGGTAGGGGTCGGCGCGGCCGCGCTTTGGCAGATGCTCGGGCGCGAGGCATCGGCGCTCACTGCTCCGGAGAATCCGCTCTTGCCCAAGGCTCCGCATTTCGCGCCGACGGCCAAACGTGTCATCTACCTGCACCTGACCGGCTCGCCGCCGAACTTCGAGCTGTGGGACCACAAGCCGGAGCTGACCGCCCGTGACGGGCAGGATTGCCCCGACGAGTTCGTCAAGGGCAAGACCTTCGCGTTTACCTCTGGCACGCCCAAGCTCATGGGCTGCCAGCGCAATTTCCAGCAATGCGGCGAGAGCGGTATCTGGATGTCCGACGCCATCCCGCACCTGCACGGGGTGGCCGATGACCTCTGCGTCATCAAGTCGATGCAGACCACCCAGTTCAACCACGCCCCGGCCGAGCTGTTCGTGCACACCGGCTTCCAGCAGCCGGGGCGTCCCTCGTTCGGCGCCTGGACCACCTACGGGCTCGGTTCGGAGAACGAGAACCTGCCCGGCTACGTCGTGCTCATCTCCAGCGGCACCCAGCCCAACGGTGGCAAGAATTCGTTCAGCGCCGGCTTCATTCCCTCAGTCTACCAGGGAGTGCAGTGCCGCTCGAAGGGGGATCCGGTGCTCTACGTTTCCGATCCGCCGGGCATGAACCGCGGTCTGCGGCGCTCCAGCCTCGATGCGCTGCGCGATCTCAACGAACAGGCCGCTCACGACTTCGCCCATCCGGAGACCCTGACCCGTATCGCCCAGTACGAGCTGGCATTCCGCATGCAGACTTCCGTCCCGGAGGTGATGGATATCTCGAAGGAGAACCCGGCGACACTCGAGGCCTACGGTGCAGAGCCCGGCGGATCGAGCTTCGCCAATAATTGCCTGCTTGCCCGTCGTCTCGCCGAGCAGGGCGTGCGTTTCGTGCAGCTTTTTGACTGGGGCTGGGATTTCCACGGCACCGGCGAGGACACCGGCCTCGGTGACGGATTGACCCGCAAGTGCGCCACCATGGACAAGCCGGTGGCCGCGTTGATCAACGACCTCAAGGAGCGCGGGCTTTTCGACGAGACCCTGATCATCCTCGGCGGTGAGTTCGGGCGCACCCCGTTCCGCGAGGGCCGCACCTCGAAGGGGCAGATCCTCGGCCGCGACCACTACCCGGACGCCTACAGCATGATCATGGCCGGTGGTGGAGTGAAGAGCGGTTACGTTCACGGCGAGACCGATGAACTCGGCTTCAACGTGGTGCGCGACAAGGTCCATGTTCACGACCTGCAGGCCACCTGGATGCACCTTCTCGGCTTCGACCACGAGAAGCTCACTTACCGCTTCCAGGGCCGGAACTACCGCCTCACCGACGTCCACGGCCACGTGGTCAAGGATCTGTTGGCGTAGCAAGCAAAGAAAGCGACCCTGTCAGGGTGCCTCCTTTGCCGGAGCGCGGGCCCCCCGCACCCCGTGCAGAGCCCGCGGATGGATCGAAATCGCTATCGGGATCGCTATCGGGTCTCGTCCGCTGCTGTCCTCGGCGAGGCCGCCCTACCCTTCGCGGTTTTCGGTCTTCAGTATTCGGTCGTCAGATGCCAGCGCTTGCCCGGTCTGAAATGACTCCTTCGCACCGCCTGCTCGGTCGCCCTTCGGGCAGCCATTTGGGCAGTCCATCTCCGGTCGCACCGCTCCCTACGATTGACTCCCTCGCACCGCCTGCTCGGTCGCCCTTCGGGCAGCCATTTGGGCAGTCCATCTCCGGTCGCACCGCTCCCTACGATTCCGTGCCCTTCCGTGACTTCCGTGGTTCCCATTGTTCTCCGCCCCGGTCTGAAGTCTGAAAACTTGAATCTTGAAACTGGCGGCTCTTGGCCGCTTTTTTCTCTTGCCCTATTTGAGTTTTTGCGGCAACCTTAATATTTTTGGAGGGGTAGTATTTTCGGAGGGGTAGTATTTTCGGAGGGGTGGAATAGCCGGTCTGCGGCACGGTCCTTGTAAAGTTCCTACGGCTCCTCAATTCCGACTCCAGGGTGGAAAGCCTTGTTATGGCATAAAAATTCACCCCAGAAGCCGCTGCAGCAGCAGCTGAGAAACCTGCCGCCAGGTAGCCCGGCTTGGGAAATCACCAGGAACGTGCTGTTTTGAAATCTTAAAACCCTCAAGTGCATGATGCCCGGTTCCGAAAACTCTGTAAAAACCTCACTCTACAGTCTCTTTTGCCGCAAGACGCGGCAGGGGGATGACTTGCCGATGCCGCGACCCACGCCGCGCTTCTCCGGCCCGCTGTGGGCGCTGACCTTACTCACCATCCTTTCAGCCATCGCCTCCCAGGCGGCCACCGTGGTTTGGGACGGAGGCACTGACACCACATGGACGGCTGTTTCAGATGCCACCAGCTGGAGTGGTGACACATACAACACCGGCGACGACGTGCAGTTCCTCGGCGCCGGCGCCGGCACAGTCACCCTCTCCGGCGTGATCGCTCCCAACAGTGTGCTGGTCAATTCCTCCAACGACTACACCTTCGCTGGCACTAGTGATGGGGTAAACAGAATCAGCGACGGTGGTACCCTCACCAAGTCCGGCACTGGCACGCTCCATTTCGACGGACGTACGCACACATTCACCGGCGGTATTACGGTGAATGATGGTATACTTTCTTGGGATAGTAGTCCACGCTCCAATATTGGTTCCAGCCCCCTGACCGTCAACGGCGGAAAGGTCAGCGTGAGGCTCGAAAACGTAAACGTAACCGAGCTCTCTGGTTCGGGCGGATTGATTGAGGTTTATAGGAGGAGACTGACTGTCGACCAAGCTACTAGTACCACGTATGCAGGAATTATACAGGATGAGGATGGTATAGTCTCCAATGGAAACGGGACAGATTTTACTAAAAGCGGTATTGGCACGCTGACGCTCTCCGGGGACAACACCTACTCCAAAAATACCACCGTCAGTGGTGGCACCCTGGAGGTGAGTGGTGCCCTCTACAGCGGAGGGACTCACATTGGTTCCACCATCACAATCTCCGCTGGCACCCTGGACGTCACTGGCGCGGGCTCGCTCGGCGTGGGCGCAGCCTTCGATGGGAATGTCGCCAACAGCGGCACCTTCAACTACAACAGCACCACCGACCAGGAGCTCAGCGGCATCATCAGCGGCGCGGGTG
>JBDQJG010000081.1:0-13363 GCA_040263955.1 Verrucomicrobiales bacterium | reverse complement strand
TCTTAACAGCGCCAGATTATAGAAATCCTGGATACTGACAGCGGTGATTGTTTCCGTAGCAGCCGCAGCAACCCGCTGCTCATAGAAATCCAGTGCTCCCTCCAGTTGTCTGCCTTCCAGAATTCGCTCGATCTCCTCGCTGGAATCGAGAAACGATACGATGAGTCCGTCTGTCTGATCGCGTGCCTGTTTGAAGCTCTGCTGTGCCTCCTCAAGCTCTCCGCGCAGTCGCGCAAGTTTCTGGTCACGCTCGGCAATAATGTCTCGTAATCGACTTTCCTCGATGACCCGCTGCTCTCTCTCCGCTGCAAGCTCATTGGCCAGGTGAACGCCATACCCTCCGGCTGCAACCATCCCGAAACATGCACTTATGCTGAAAATACGAGTCTTCACCAACTTGTCTCTCTGCCTGCGTTTCTCGTGTCTTGCTTTCGAATCAAGCTGCGCGCTCAACGCCTCGTTCTCAACTGTCACGAACTCTCGCTCGACTTCACGTAGATCGACCCATCTTTTCTGCGGGTCAATACGAAGACACTCTTCGATTACTTTTCTGCGCCGGGCATCTCCGTGCGACGCCGCCTGCCATGGCCACTGAATATCCTGCTCTTCCTCGACCTTCAGCAGGAAATCCTCCGCGTCCAGAACGAAGGGCAACCCCACTCCATGCGGGTCCTGCTGGTCACGCACACGTTTTGCATAGCCCGCGATCCTCGGCAACCGCCCGGTAATCAGCTCATAAGCCAATACTCCGAAAGCATAGACATCCCAGCGCAATCCTGCCCCTTTGAAAAAATCATCGGGAGTGATAGCCTGCTCCGGCGCAAGATACGGCAGCAGCGGATCGAGATCCATACGATGCACTCCGCCCAGCCAACCCAGCGATATATCCACGATTCTGGGCTCCAACCGTCCCCTCTCTTTCACATACAGGATATTTGAAGGGCTCAGATTGCAATGCGCCACGCCTTCACGATGCAAAAAAGCCATTCCCGATGCGATTTTGCCGAGAACCTCCCATGCTTCCGACTCCGGGATACTGCCACACAACGATCCGAAACTAGCGGGCACCGGCACACCGTCCGTGCCGAACTCCCCTAGAAATGGCATGGCGATAAACTGCGGAGAACCCACCAGATCGTACTCGATTACATCAAGTATGGTCGCGGGACGAGCCTTCCTGCCGATCCTCACAAAAGAAAGACCAAGCACGTCTCTGTTGACTGCCAGTGAAGCCAACAATTTGATCGCATACATACCTCCCTCGGCTCGCTCTCCCAAATAGACAGTGCCGCAGGAACCTGTTCCAAGAACGCCCCGCAATTTGTAGCCCTCTATCTTTGGCAGATTCATGGATTTACTGTCGGGACCCGAACGCCTGTCCTCACCAACACGCCGTTCTCCACTCCAAGGTGACTGTGAGTGATCTCCTCACGTCGCTATCCATGCTCGCATCACCGGACAATTTCCAGCCTAAAAACCCGGCCGTCTCTCACCCGCGGACATCATACGAGGCGCATCACACGTGACTTTTCCAGCCGCTTGCCGACACTGCAGAACATCTCCTCCGTGCAGTCTACCGCACACTTTTTCGGCGCAGAAAAGTAGGCACATCGAGGTCCTCGCCATCAACGATTGTCGGCTCACCCTTGACAAATCTTCCAGCCTTACCCTCGTCGAGGGCAAGGGCACCTTGGAGGCCAGACTCCGCCAACCGGCCCGGCCCAGGCATCTCCTCGTTACAACCGACGGAATCTCCTTCGGCATCGGGGCCCTTGTTCTGCTGTTGTGAAACGGTTGCCATGACCGGCCGGGTTGCCTCTGCAGAAACCTCGATCTCCTGTTCGCTTGAAACATCCTCCAAGGCGGCAATCACCGGATAATTTTCCCCGTTTTCTTCACCTGCAATTTGTTCAGTAGCTGCCAGCGGACTCTGCCTCTGATACTCGCTCTCACCATCCTCCGCGCTTGCGGCGGATTCATCCATATCTCCAGACTCACCCGGCTCCCGGGCTACTTCTTTCCGCTTACGTTTGCTCCGACCAAACACCTTGGGAAGCAACTGCATGAGCACTCCGGCCTGTTCCTCCGCACCCGTCGGATCGTCACCATCCATGCTCTCACTCGGTTCCTGCCGCAGTTCTTCATCTGCGCGCTCGACTGATTGCGCATCCGAGGACACGTCAACCAGGGGCTCGATGCCACGATCGGTCTCATCTGCTGCTCCCTGCAGGGATTGATCACACAGCAGGTCCATCTCGAATTGCTCTCCAGTATTGCCTTCCTCCCCTGGCACGAGAAGCGGCTGCTCAGGCGCACTGTCCTCGTCCTCCATCTCGTCCTCGGTGAAAGAACCCGGCTCCGGATCGTCGCTCTCCCCCAAACATGCAGAGCTTTCCTCTGCCCTCACACAGTCCACCGCATCGTCCCGCGCAGCCTCCTGTTCGAGCACGACTTTCGCGCCAGCTTCCTCTTTGAGAAAAACCTGCCCGGCAGAAGCAATCGAACTGATCACCGTAACGCTCATGTGCTCTCCCAACTTTTTATCGGCACCGACACCGAAAAGAATCCTGATGTCGCTTCCCGTGCACTTGACAAGTTCTGCCATCAGCAATTCGACTTCGTAGAGAGTCATGGACGGCCCTCCCATCACGTGTGCCAGCACACTGCCCGAGCGATCAATTGCTTTTCCTCCGTCCAGCAAGGGGCTCTTCATTGCCCTTTTGAGCGCCTCCTGCGCACGATTCTTGCCTTGTGCAAGGCCATGACCGAAGAGACAACGTGCATTGGTATTGCCCAGCACAGCCTTCAGGTCATCCATCCCAATTCGAATGAAGCCCGGCTGCAGAGCCAACGCAGTTACCGCTCGAATGCTTTGCCCGACCAGGTGATCAGCAGCCGCAAATGCCTCCTGCACTCCAGCCTTGGAGACCACCAATTTTCCCATCGCGTCATTCTCGAACACCACGAGCATATCGCTCGAGCGCTCGAGATCCGCGAGCGCTTGCTTCGCCTGCTCCACACGGCGGCGCCCCTCGAAAGAAAATGGCATCGTTGCAAAGGCTACGACGAATGCTCCCATTTCCCGCGCGAGGCCGGCAACCAGCGGCGCAGCTCCCGAGCCGGTTCCTCCGCCCAGTCCCGCGCAGAGAAATACTATCTCCTTACCTGTCAGCAGTTCACGAATTTCGGGCTCGGCATCTTTGGCTGCCTGCAACCCGAGTTCGGCATCCCCTCCGGCACCCAGCCCCCGCGTGATCTCTCTGCCCAACTGCACCTTTCTTGCGGCAACTGCATTGGTCAACGCACGGATGTCCGTGTTCAGGCTCACAAGCTCGACCTCGACCATGTTCTCGAGAGCAATCCGGTCAATCACATTGGCACCGGCACCACCGATCCCCAGCACACACGCCCTTGCTGCATCGCAAGAGGCAACCTCGCGTCCTTTCTCCGGATTGTATGCAATCATGAAAATCTGGCTGGAGGCAGGAAATACAGAAGAGACACGGCTACCATAGTCAAAACAAACCCAACACGCAACGAACCCCGTTGAGCATTCCAGTGATGCAGTTCTTGAAAAGAGCAATGGGTCCTGTCGCCGGCGCTTCCTGATCAAGCATGTGTGCGTAATGGATCAGTCCGATGGCGGTCGCATACTGGGGATTTTCGAACGTGGCATTCAACCCGCTCACGAATACCGCATTGGTACGGCGCACCGGCATCCCGAAAACATCTTCCACCACCGTGTCGATGCCCCGCAGAAGACTGGATCCACCCGTCAAATACACTCCCCCGGCATTGCGCTCCAGTGCCCCGCTTGCCGCGACTTCGGAGTAGACGTGCTCCATGATTTCCCGCACACGCATGTGAATGACTTCGTTGAGCACCACGCGATCGACGTCAATTCCTCCGAATGTATTATCGCCCTCAAGGCGTACAATGCGCTGGTCCTCCGGACCGTCATAAAACTCGGCGCTGCCCTCGCGCACTTTCAATTTTTCTGCCTCCCGAAGTGGGATGTTCAGCACTACCGACAAGTCGTTACTGATGTGATCACCGCCGATCGCCACGCATCCGCTTGCACTGACCACACCATCGGCATAGGCGACATAATCTGACGTGCCACCGCCGATGTCGATGACCAGCGCGCCGGAGATTTTTGCATCGCGACCAAGCACTACCTGGGCCGCAGCAATCGGGGCAAACACCGCGTCGCTGACTTCCAATGGAATCTCCCTGACGCAGCGAATAGAATTCTGAATCCGACTACGCACCCCGTGGATAATGTGATAATCAGCCTCAAGCTTGCTGCCCATCATTCCCACCGGATTTACCACTCCCTCCTGCCCGTCGACATAGTAGTGACGAATAATACTGTGCAGAAAAACATTCTGCTGAGGCATGTCTACTTCCCGGACAATGCTTTCGACTTCATCGAGATCTTCCTCGGTCAGCTCATCCTGCCCCTCCGGGAGTAAATATGAGCCACGATTGTTCAGGCTGGCCACGTGCGATCCTGTCACACTGAGCATGACATTGCGCACCATCACATCACTGCGATCCTCCGCCCTGACCAATGCATCGTGCAGGCAGGTTTTGGCAGTCTCGAAATCACAGATTTCGCCCTTCCTCACACCGCGGGATGGCGCCTGACCCACGCCCAGAATCTTTATATTCTCATCCGGGTTTACCTCGCCGACAACGACACACATCTTTGATGTGCCAATTTCAACACCCACGTAGATTTTACCCCGTGCCATAACTCACTGTGTACGACTACTTATTCCTAATCATAAGCGCAATATCAAGGTTTCTTAAATATGTTTTATGGTGATTTTTTAGAAAGTCGATTATGTGCTTTATTGGCCTCTTGCCTGCACGCTCTTTTTTTACCACCTGACTCGCATTTTATTTCGATCCCCACTTGGCATGAATCGTGCATGCGTATATATGCTGTTTCTCTCTGAACAGAGAACGCTGCGAGCCACCGGGCTCGCGACACCCACCCAACAAAACTCCATTCTACACACAACAAAAAACAATGGCTAAAATAAAACTCGAATACCTCTGGCTGGATGGCTACGAGCCCATTCCCAACCTCCGCGGCAAGACCAAGATCGTCTCCGGCGATCCCGAAAATTTCAGCCTGGGAGACTGCCCACTGTGGGGCTTCGACGGTTCATCCACCCAGCAAGCTGAAGGCGGTGACTCCGACTGCATGCTCAAGCCTGTCGCCCTCTACCCTGACAGTTCGCGTCGCAATGGCTTCCTCGTCATGTGCGAGGTCATGCTTCCCAATGGCGAGCCGCATCCCTCCAACACCCGGGCAACGATTATCGACGACCCCGATGCGTGGTTCGGATTCGAACAGGAATACTTTCTCGTCCAGGACGGACGCCCCCTCGGGTGGCCCGAGCACGGCTTCCCCGAGCCACAGGGTGAATACTACACGGGCATCGGCTACAGGAACATCGGCGATATCGCCCGGACGATCGTCGAAGAACACCTCGACGCCTGTCTCGACGCGGGAATCAACCACGAAGGCATCAACGCCGAAGTCGCCAAGGGGCAGTGGGAATTCCAGGTATTCGGCAAGGGCGCCTGCACCGCAGCGGACCAGATCTGGGTGGCGCGCTACCTCCTTCTGCGTATCGGCGAAAAATACGGTGTCGACGTCGATTGGCACTGCAAGCCGTTCAAGGGCGACTGGAATGGTTCCGGTATGCATTGCAACTTCTCCACCAAGCACTTGAGAGAAGCTGGAGGCCAAGACTACTTCGAGAAGCTCATGGATCAATTCAAGGAGAACATGGAAGAGCACATAGCCGCCTACGGACCTGAAAACGAACTGCGCCTCACCGGCATGCACGAAACACAGGCCATCGACACCTTCAGTTATGGTGTTGCCGACCGCGGCGCTTCGATTCGCGTGCCTCACTCATTTGTCGAGGGCGGCAAGTATCAAGGTTACCTCGAGGACCGTCGTCCCAATTCCCAGGCCGACCCGTATGCTGTCGCAGCACGCGTCCTCAAGACAATTGCCGAGGTTCCGACCGCATAGCGTCTCTTTAAAACAGGGAAATCGCATACCGATTCCCCGAACAACAGGGCTCGCTCCGGCAACGGGGCGAGCCTTTTTCGTGTCCTGAAACTGTCAAACAGCCGCGGCGGATCCTCTCGACGAAAATCGACCAACGATCCGCTCACGGAACTTTTTTGAGTTCCGCTTCGGCCGCGCGTAGCAACTGCTCGAGCTGCGGAGAAGCAGCCACCTCGCGAAGCCTGCGCCCGTATTTGACCACGATCTCCCAACGTCCCGCATCCCGGGCAATGCTCACGAGGCCCATCAGATATTCGGCATTTTCCGGTTCTATCTCGTGAGCTCGCTTGAGTATCGGCAAACTCTCTTCAACCCGCCCCTGCGAGTTCAGTGCCACCCCGTAAAAGAACTGGATACGCGCATCTTCGGGAGCAAGCTCAGCAGCCTTGCCGAGGTGAACCAATCCCTCACCGTAACGCTTTGCCCGCACCTTGAACCTTCCCAGGGCTTCCTCGATCATGGCATTTTCGGTGTCGAGTTCGGCTCCCTCCTCAAGCACTCGCAGGGCCTCCTTATCGCGCCCCAACTGCTGGTAGTATTCGGCAAGATTGATTCGCACCGGCATGAAGCGTGCATCCATTTTCAGCGCAACCCGGTATGCTTCCTCGGCTTCCTCATGCCGCCCGAGATCACCGAGCACGATCGCTCTTCCCATGTGCGAGGCCGCCCGGTCATTCACTGCCTCAAACGAGTCCATCAACTCCACGAGCGCCCGCTCGTAACGGGCCGCCACATCCCCGATCAGGCGCCCCCGAACAGGAGCCAGCAGTCGGGCCGCCTCAATCCTCACGCCCAGGGCAGCATCGTCAAGCAAAGTGGCCAGATCCCGTACGCGCTGTTCCGCCGGCAGCGCCGCACAGGCAGCAGCCGCGGCACGTCGCACGGCCGGATCTTCATCCCGTAATGCCGCGCGCACGACCGGCAGCGTGGCCCCTGTCAGCCGCCCAGCCAAATCCGCCACCGCGGTGGCGCGTATCATTCCCGGCACCTCTTCAGAACCCGTAACCAATCGCGCCAAGATCGCATCCGCGTCCGGCACCCCGCTGCGCGCCCTCGCAAGGTCAAGTCCCGGGTGAACCGAAATCTCGCCGAGTTTTTCGCCATACCATTCCCGGAAACGATCAGCCGCCCAGCCTTCACCGCGATCGGCATGACATCCCGTGCAGGCATCGGGGGTTCCATACAGCTGCGCCAGATCGGGCCGCGGCACCCGGAAACTGTGATCGCGCCGCCAATCGATCCCCATGTAATACTTGCCGGGCATGTGACAATTCACACACGAAGCACCGGCACTGCCGGGCTGGTGCCTGTGGTGCTCCGGCGAATCGTAGGCTTTACCCGAGTGACAACGCACACACAGGTTGTTTCCCGGCGCGAGAAGTTCCAGGCTGTGTGGGTCATGGCAGTCGCTGCAACGCACCCCATGATGAAACATCCGACTCTGCACGAATGATCCATAGACATAGACCTCTTCCTTGATCTGCCCGTCATCGTGATACAGCGCCTGGTCGAGAACGGAGGGCGCGTGCGTGTCATACAAGCCCACGCCTCGATGAGCATGCGTCCAGGGGTGTGCCAGCAAACGCCGGTGCGAGTGACACGGTGCACAACTCTCGACCTGGATATTCGATTGCAAGGCCACCGTCCGCCGGGGCCGCAACGTTTCCGGATCGAGGGTCCACGCTCCCTCTTCAGGCTCCTTGAGAACATTCGTCAAGCCCATGGACCCATACTCATGAGCACCTTCGGGGCTCTCGTCATCAGCCACTTTGCCAGCCCACTCCACGTGTTCACTGCCCGCGCCGTGGCAGGCCTCGCATCCAACACTCATTTCCTGCCAGGTCGTCGAGTAAGCGGCGGTCGCGACATCGTAATTTTTCGCCAATTCCGTCGAGTGGCAGTCCGCGCACATGTAATTCCAATTGAAATGCTGACCGGTCCAATGCAGCACATCGGTGTGGGGAATCGGCTCATCGGCATAGAGATGATACCAGCGCTGTCCCCCCTCGGATTTCGGGCGGCTATCCCAGCAGACCTGCAGCACCTGCAGGCGCCCCCCGGGAAATGCGATCAGGTACTGCTGAAGAGGATATACGCCGAAGACATAAGCCACCTCGTAGGTCTCCAATGCACCATCCGGACCGTCTGTGGTCACGAGGAACCTCTCCCCGTCGCGCGCAAAGCGGGTCTCCACCCCGAAATGCGTGAAACTGGTTTCATTGAAATCGCCCAATACCGTCGCGTCGCTGGCTTCCTGCATGGCGAGATTGTGATGCGAACCCTCCCAACCGGCGTGCTCTTGCTGGTGACACGAACGGCACGTGGCTGAGCCGACGAATGTTGCTTCAGAGGAAGGGGAATCACCCCCCTGCCAATTCACATTTCCGGGCTTCGGCTGCGCATCAGCACCCATGCCACCAACCGCAGCAACACCGGAATCTTCCCGGTCACACGCGGCGAGACCGAGCACGAGCACAAGGGCCCAGGCTGTCGAAACACTTCTCAAGGTTCTCATCCTACCGCCGCAATCCGCCAAGTCCAATTTCGAGACACTCTCCCACGCCAGATTGGGCACTTGATCCGCACCATGCACGCGAAGGCACCACCGCAGCCTGCACCTACCTGGCAGGCAATTCGCGAAAAGCCGTAACACTTCCATCATCGCAGGTCACCACCAGCATGTGATCCACCACGGCGACAGATCCCTTGATCTCCTCACCCAGCTCATAGCTCCACAACTCCCTCCCATCCTCGATGGACAGGGCACGCAGAACCCCATCGTCGGCACCCACAACAACCAGCTCCCCGCAGACCACCGGCGAACCGTCCACCTGCCCACCGACGCGACATTGCCAGATTCCTGCTCCCGAAAGACGATCAATGCAGTGCACTCTGCGGTCACGCCCGCCGATAATCACACGATCTGGCGTGACCGCAGGCGATGAAAAAAACGCAAATTCTCGCTGCCCGTATTCCCAGAGCCTCTCACGATCCTCGAGACGATAAGCCGCCACCCTGTTGCCATAATGACCGACAACAGCGACCCCATTCGCCACTCCGACCGTCCCCGCCACGTGCGAACCTACTTCGATCACGCCGAGCTGCTTCCCGGTCACTACGTCGAGCAGATAGAGAAACCCATCACACCCGCCGAAAATTGCCACGCCCTCGTCAATTGCCACCGCACCGTTGATATAGCTGCCTGTCTCGAACTCCCAGCGTTTCTCCCCCGTCACTGCGTCGAGTGCGTAGCAGAAGTGATCGTAACTGCCGAACACCACCAACTCCATTCCGGAGGAACCAACACCACGATATAGATTGAGCCCACCCAGGACCTTTCCCCCGGCCTCGAAACGCCACCGCTCCCTGCCGGTATCACGTTCAAGGGCATATACCATGCCATCACCGGATCCGAAAACCACCAAGCCTCCGGCCGCGAAGCACCCGGCACCCTCGATGACATCACCGGCGCGGAAACTCCATAGCTCTTTGCCGGTATCGAGTGCCAGGCAGCGGAACACACCACTGTCATCCCCGTAAAAAACCCGCTGCCAACCGATCAGGGGGGACGCTTTGCATCCGACCCTTGACTCTACGGGAGCCTGAAAGGTCCAGGCTCGCTCCAATGGCAGGCGCAGATCGACATCAGCCACGCCGGACATCGCACTGTCTCCCCGAAACAAGCGCCAGTTGCTGCCCCCTCGATCATCGCCTGAGCCAACCGCATTGCGACCGTGGCAAGGAACACGCGCTACGGTAATGACAAGCAATACGAGGCATGCCATTGGGTATTTACAATCCATGACTTCCCAATCTAAGCTGAAAGAACCGGCGAGCGAGACCTATCCGCACCACAATCGACCCCCCAGATGAACGACCCACATACCCCAATCCCCTGCGAACTGCATTCCGATTTCGAGGAACGTCCCTTCCAGATCTGCACGCGGTGCGGCGAAACACTGGCCGACTTCGAGGAAGGCTTCCAGATCTCGAAAGTCTATCGCAACAACGAATGCATCATGGAATATGCAATCTGCCTGCCCTGTCACAACTCACTGATCGAGGAGTTCTCCCAGGAATCACGTGTCCGCATGGAAAAATTTCAGGCGGAGAACATCAGGTATGCCGATGGTCTTCTGCAATGTGCCATCTGCGCCGGCAGGCGAACCGCGGACGTGCCGTCCGAATACGGCCTGGCCGCAATCTGTGGCGGCGATGAGATCATCCAGGGCCTGATGATATGCGGCACATGCACCGAACAGATGCAGGCGATCGTCTCACAAGAGACCCGTCAGCGCTGGGACCGCTTCGTCGGAGAAAATTTCCCCTGCGCACCCACCGAGACGGCACCCACGCCTGCGGGTGTCCCCGTTTTCTAAGAAAGCTCTGATTAAAAACGCTGCCCGCCATTGCCGTACGGATTCTGTGTGACGCGGGGCGAGGCGGAAGTGGATAAGGTAAGGATCCACGAGCAACGAGCAACATAGCCACGCGGGATACGGGCTTCACCCCGAGGAGCTTTACTACCATCCCCCGAGCGCAGCGATGCATTCTTCAAACCCATCCAATCCCCTGCGGCGGGTGGTGGAATTGATCAGAGGTTCCCTGGGCCATTGAACCGCTCTCGGCCCCTGATCTACTTCAGATCGACCAGCGCACTTTGCACCATGGCCTCCGAATAGCCGGTGAGTTTCCAGTGTCCCGGCGACCAGCCGACAAGGAACCGATGGAAGTCGGCCCAGGCCAGAGGATAGAGTTGCCGCCACTCATTCTCGACCTCTGCCATGCGCTGCGACTTGCCACACCCGATCAATGCCTCTCGAAGAGCGTCAAAATAAATATCCAGCAGCTGCGCGGCGTGTTTTTCACATGCATCTTCACTCAGGCAACTGCCGATGAAATACGCGACATCCTTCATCCCGCAGCCGCCTCCCACATACTGGAAATCCACCGCCGCCACAGCCCCGGAGTCGTGTATGCAGAAGTTGGCCACCTTGGCATCACCGTGCACGAGCGTCTGGAACCGTGCACTTGAAAGCCGCCGGTCGAGCGCATGCGCCGCCGACTTCAAGGGGCTCTCCGTCATGGCCGCCCATTCGTCCGGACGCGTGGCGAGATGCCAGTAGGTTCCTGTTTCCCACAGTCCCTCGTGCTTACTCTCCCCAAGGAAGGTCGCATGAAAACATGCAAGCCAGGCCAGGCAGGAGCTCATTCTCTCCTCGTCCGTCTCATCCACTCCTCTGCCGGAATATCCCGCCGCGTCGAGGTCTTCCAGCACCAGCAGCCACCCTTCCCCGGTTCTCAGTCCGCCGAGAAACGCCGCCACCCGGCAACCCCTTTCACAACGCCTCGCGTGACGCTTGTAAAATGCCAGCTCCACATCATACGATCGCAGTTTTCTCCGGTGGGAGTGATCCGTGTTCCAACCCCTCGGATGATGACAACCGCCCGGTGGCGTCACATGCTTGACGATCACCGAGGTCGTACCTTCAACGGCTCCCGCCACCCGGTAACGCGCAATTTCACCATACCCGCTCCAAAGCGACTGAACCCGCTGCTTCCTGGCAACCGACGAAGCGCCGGTCACCTGCCTGACCAGATCCTCCACCTGCATCGAGTATTCAGCCATGGCACTGACAGTGATTCAAACCAACATGCTCCGGACAGCCGCACCACCGATCATCGGCGTGAAAAATGAATCCGGGAAGATTCCTCGGAAAACGGCTTTTCCTCAGCTCCAAACGCCTCACACCTCCACAGTCTCCGCCGGCGCGTCCACCCAGCGATCATGCTCCCTGATCAGATCGACCAACCGATCCACCGCTTCATCCTCGGGAATATTGAACTGCACGGGTTGCTTGCCGACGTAGAGATTGATCTTACCCGGAGCTCCCCCCACGTAACCGAAATCCGCATCCGCCATCTCACCCGGTCCGTTGACAATGCACCCCATCACCGCAATGCGCACACCCTTCAAATGCCCGGTGGCCTCACGAATCTTCTGGGTTGTCGTCTGCAGATTGAAAAGCGTCCGACCACAACTCGGGCAGGCCACGTAATCGGTCTTGAAAATACGCGCTCCAGCTGCCTGCAGGATGTTGTAGGCAAGGCGTAACGACTGCCCAGGCGCCTCCTCGCCTTGAATGAGCACGGCATCACCGATGCCATCGCACAGAAGCGAACCAATGTTCCCGGCAGCTTCCAGCAAGTTGGAAAGAAAATCACCTGAGTCATCATCTGACACTTCGAACGTGTCCTTGAGCACGATCGGATGCCTCGGTGCAAGGCGGGCGGCCAGCAGGCGAAATGCGACGACAACCGGAATATCCAGTCCATCAGCCACTGTCACCGGAACAGTCTCCCGTAACTCGTTGAGTTCCCGGACAGCCTGCTCGTCGCGGGGATCGACTTCCCGCAAGCCGACATCCTCCGGCGTGGCCTCCGGCTTGAAATCTCCCATGCGCTCGATCTTGTGTGCCAGTGCCTGCCACTTGCGCGCCGAGGTCAGCACCCGGATCGTCTGATCGGCTCCGAGGGTCAGTCCACCCACCTCGATCTTTTCCGACGACCGGCGGACATAGTCGAAAGGGTCATAGGAAAGGTCCGGCAGATTTTCCTGCAGAGCGCACACCGCCGGCCCGGCATTGTACGGGGCAACCAATGCACGGGCGACAGGTATCTCATGCACGGCGTCCTCTGTCAGGGACACACGAATGGTATCTCCGATACCATCGGCGAGAAGAGACCCGATTCCGATGGCACTCTTGATCCTGCCGTCCTCGCCATCCCCTGCCTCCGTCACACCGAGATGCACCGGGTAATTCCAATCCTCGCCCTCCGCGACAAGTTTCGCAACCAGCAGACGATAGGCCTCGATCATGACCTTCGGGTTCGATGCCTTCATGGAAAAGACAAACTGGTGGTAACCGTGATCACGAGCGATCCGGGCGAACTCAAGAGCGCTCTCGACCATTCCCAACGGCGTGTCCCCGTAGCGATTCATGATCCGATCACTCAACGAACCGTGGTTGGTGCCGATCCGCATCGCCACCCCATTGGCGTGGCAAAGCTCCACCAAGGGGCTGAATTGGTCACGAATTCTGTCCAGCTCGGCCGCATACTCGGCATCGCTGTATTCGAGGACTGCAAACTTCTTCTTGTCCGCGTAATTGCCCGGGTTCACCCGAACCTTGTCTACCCATTTGGCCGCCTCCATGGCCGCATCGGGCTTGAAGTGAATGTCCGCGACCAGCGGCACCCCATACC
>JBDQJG010000080.1:0-13472 GCA_040263955.1 Verrucomicrobiales bacterium | reverse complement strand
TCTCGGAGTCGGGATCGGGGATTACACGCTTTTCAATACATCGGCGCCGATTACCGGAAGCCTCGGGAATATCTACGGCACGGTTGGGGGATTGTTCGCGCAGATCGCGTTTGCTGACGGCACCAACGACATCATCCTGCAGCTCAACAGCATCCCCTTCCCCGGAGACCCGAGTGTCAATTTCTTCGACTTCATCCCCGAACCGAGCCGGGCCATGCTGCTGCTCTTCGGCTTCAGTGCCACCGTGCTGCGAAGACGCAGGTAAGGCCGCCTTATCGGGGGTTAGGTTTCATGTGCTGCGCGGAGACTTCGTCTTCACGGGTTGGAGGTGTGTAGTTTCAAGATTCAAGGGTCGCAGCGGCCTGCACCCAAGCCTTCCCATGGGATTCGGCCGTCAGATATCTCCGCTTGACCGGACCGAACACTGAGAACTGGCGTCCCTGTCGCAAGGCAGCCGGGGGTTATGCGACCTCCATCACTGGCCGGGTGCGGCTGGTTGGAAGCTGCCGCCCGGTCTTGGCAAAGTGCCTGATGACCCCTCCTCAATCACTTCGCAGAGTTCACGGTAAACCTGCAATGGATCGTCCCCATGAATCCCAGTGATCAAGTCTGGGCACTTGCCGATATAAACCTGGTCTTCCTCGCTCCATTCAACCCACTTGTGGTAGCCCGATCTGTTTCATCCTTGCACCTCCTCGATGCCTCTCTTGACTTGTTTTTCCGGGTAGGACTTCGCATCGTCACTCGATCTCACTACTCACTCTTCAATGCCCTCAAACCTAACTACCTCATACCTAACCACCTAAAACGGCTGCTTCGCAGCCCCTCAACACTCCGCCAGCGCCGCTACCAGAGCCGGATCCTGGGCGGGAAACACGGTGCGCAGGTCGAGGCGCAGGGAGTCGTCCTCGACATAGCCGACCACCGGAGGGCTACCCAGGCGCAGGCGGGTGGCCAGTTGTTCGGCTTTGCAAATTTCCGGGTGCTTGATGATCAGGCCTATCGAGGGAATCTCGGAGCGGGGCATGGTGCCGCCTCCGGTGCGCGCCACGGTGTCGATGATCTGCGCCTGGATACCGGGTGCCGCTTGCTCCAGCTCCGCGACAATAGCATGAGCCCGCGCGCGTAGATCCTCTACGCTGGTTGCAAGTGCACGCACCACTGGGATATCCGGTAATGCCACCTGGTCGCCTTCGCCACTGTCTGCCCGTGCCGCGAGGTATTCGCTCACGGTTTCCTGCAGCACGGTGAGGATCAACTTGTCGCAGCGTACGGCGCGAAAGAACGGCTCCCTCTTCACAGCCGCCACCAGATCCGCCTTGCCGGCGATGATGCCGCTTTGCGGCCCTCCCAGGAGCTTGTCACCACTGAAACAGACCAGCCCTACTCCGTTGCCGAGTACCTCCATGGGAGTCGGTTCGTGTTCGATCGGCGCCAGTTGGTCGGTCTGCATGACGGCCCCGCTGCCCAAGTCCTCGACCAGCGGAATACCCGCCTCGTCAGCCAGCACAGACAACTCTTCGGTAGTGGGCTCCCCCGTGAATCCACCCATCCAGAAATTGCTGCGATGGACTTTCAGGATGGCCGCAGTGCGCTCACCGATGGCCTCTCGGTAGTCGTCCGCACGCGTCTTGTTCGTCGCCCCTACCTCGACGAGCACCGCGCCGGAAGCTTCCATGATTTCCGGCACGCGAAAGCCGCCACCGATTTCGACCAGCTCACCGCGTGAGACGATCATTTCGTTGCGTTCCCCGGAGATGAGCGATTTCAAAATCAGCACAAGGGCCGAGGCGCAATTGTTCACCGCCACGGCGGCGGGCGCTCCGGTCAGGGTGGCAAGCAACTGCTCGAGGTAACCGGCGCGCTTGCCACGGCCGCCACTGAGCAGATCGAGCTCGAGGTTGTTGTAACTGGTGGCGATGGTGCGCAGGGCGTCGGCCGCGCGGGTGCCAACCGGCGAGCGTCCGAGGTTGGTATGGATGAGCACCCCGGTCGCATTGATAACCGGCTGCAGGCGGGCGCTGCGCAGTTGCAGGAGCGCGCCGGTCACCGCGGCGAGCGCCTCGCCCTCTGCAAGCGACTGGCCCGTGCGCTGCAAGCGTTTTCGCAGATTCGCCACCTCGCGCCGCACCAGGTCGGCGACCACCGGCCGCGGCACGGGATGAAACGCCGAGGGGTCGAGCTCCTGGAGAAGCTTCTCCACCGACGGGAGGCTGCGCATGGCTTCCTGTTGCTTGGACATGATGGGACTTTAAAGCAGGGCAAGGTGCGTTTACAAGAAAGCATGCCGAATGTCGATCGATTCCAGGGCCCGTTCTCCTGTGACCGTTATGACGCGGTGGTGATCGGATCAGGTCCCAACGGCCTGGCCGCGGCCATCCGCATCGCGCAGGCCGGTCACTCGGTAGTCGTCGTCGAGCGCCACCACCAGCCCGGCGGCGGCACGCGCACTGCCGAGCTGACCCTGCCCGGCTTCCGCCACGACGTCTGCTCGACTGCCCACCCGATGGGGCTGGCAGCACCCTTCCTGCGTTCCCTGCCGCTCGACCAGTTCGGCCTGCAGTGGGTGCAGCCGGATATCCCCATGGCGCAGACACTCGATCCGCGGCAGCACCCCGAGGCCGGGGTCGGTCTGATGCGCTCGGTGGACGAGACCTCAGCACAGTTTTCAGCCGCCGATGCCCGTGCCTACCGCAGCATTTTTGCCCCACTGGTAGCCGATGCGCCGAAGCTGTTCGGCGATCTGCTCGGCCCGATCAGCATCCCGCGTCATCCCTTCGCTGCCGCCCGCTTCGGGCTGCGGGCCATGACACCGGCAAAAGGTTTCTGGTCGCGGGCATTCGACCACGAACCCGCCCGCGCCCTGTTCGCCGGCAACGCGGCCCATGCCATCGTCGACCTGGCCAAGCCGTTGACCACGGCGATCGGGCTGATGCTGCAGGTCGCCGGGCACCACGTCGGTTGGCCGAAGGCGAAGGGTGGCTCGGAGGCGATCTGGCAGGCGCTGGTGGGCTACTTGGAGTCACTCGGCGGTGAACTGCGCTGCGGGGTCGAGGTCAGTGCGCTCGATGAGCTCCCCGAGGCGTCCAGCTATCTCTTCGATACTCGCCCGGCTGCCATGGTGGCAATCGCCGGCGAGCACCTGCCGCCGGCCTACAAGCGTCGATTGCTGGCCTACCGCCACGGACCGGGGGTCTTCAAGCTCGACCTCGCCCTGTCCGACCCGATTCCATGGATCTCGGATGCGTGCCGGCGCGCCGGGACCGTGCAGGTGGCGGGAAGTGCCGAGGAAATCTTCCATTCCGAGCGTGCGGTGGCCCATGGCGAGCTGCCGGAGAATCCCTTCCTGCTGGTCTCCCAGCCGACGCTGTGCGACCCGTCGCGGGCGCCCAAGGGCAGACACACGGCGTGGATCTACGGCCACGTGCCCAACGGCTGGCAGGGTGATGCCTCCGAGGCGATCCTCACCCAGGTGGAACGTTTTGCTCCCGGCTTCCGCGATACCATCCTCGGCAGCCACGCCATGGGCTGTGCCGACTTCGAACGCTACAACCCGAACTACCCGGGCGGCGACATCGCCTGTGGTGCCTCCGACTTCCAGCAACTGCTCGCCCGCCCGATCGTCAGGCTCAACCCCTACTCGACTCCCAATCCACGACTCTTCCTGTGCAGTGCCGCCACCCCGCCGGGAGCCGGTGTCCACGGCATGTGCGGCTACCACGCTGCCGGCCACGCCTTGAAGACCATCTACAAAGCATGAACACGATCTACCACGACTTCATTGTCATCGGCGGTGGCAGCGGCGGTTACGCTGCCGCCCGCACCGCCCGCGAGCACAGCGAAGATGTCGCCATTGTCGACGGCGCCGAGGAACTCGGCGGCCTGTGCATCCTGCGCGGCTGCATGCCGTCGAAGACCCTGATCTACTCAGCCGAGGTGCTGCACCTCGCCTGTATGGCAGAGCGCTTCGGCCTGGAGATTCCACAGGCCCGAGTCGACATGGCGAAGCTGCACCAGCGCAAGCTTGATACCATCTCCGAGTTCGCCGACTACCGCAGTGAACAGCTCGAGTCCCAGCGCTTCACCCTCTACCGCGCCTCGGCCAGGTTCATCGGGCCGCGCCAGCTCGAACTCTCCGACGGACGGGTGCTGGAAGGTGAAAAGATCATCGTAGCTACCGGGTCACGGGTGAATTGCCCCCCGGTTCCCGGACTTGATGATGTTCCGAGCTGGACCAGCAGGGATATCCTCGAACTCGACGAGCTGCCGTCCTCGGTCATCGTGCTGGGAGGCGGCGTGGTCGCCTGTGAACTCGCCCAGTTCCTCTGCCGTATCGGAACCGAGGTCACTCAGATCCAGCGCAGCCCGCATATCCTAAAGGAAGCCTCCCCGGAGGCGGCCACCGTGGTGGAGAACGCCTTCCGAGAGGAGGGTATTCAGCTGTACACCGGCACCAGCATCGAGGAGATCCGCGCGGGCTCCACTGGTGGCGTAGAGGTCGTCTTTCGGCACGGCGACCAGTCGCGCACAGCCCGAGCCGCCCACTTGTTCAACGCGCTCGGCCGAATCCCGAAGACCGCCGGGCTCGACCTGGAAGCTGCCGGCATCGAGCTGCTGCCCTCCGGCCATATCATGACCGACGACCACCAACGCACCAGCAACCCGGACATCTACGCGGCGGGCGATGTCGCCGGGCCGCACGAAATCGTGCATATTGCCATCCTGCAGGGTGAAATTGCCGGCAACCACGCCTTCGGCGGCAAGGTGAAGCCGATCAACTACGATCACCTTACCAGCGTCATCTTCACCGACCCGCAGGTGGCCTACGTCGGTATTCCCGAGGCGGAACTCAAAGCGCGTGCCATCGACTACCTGACCGAGGAGTATCCCTTTGACGATCACGGCAAGTCGATCCTGATGGAGGCGAAGCATGGCTACGTCAAGGTGCATGCCGAGCGCCCGAGCGGCCGAATCCTCGCCGCCGAGTGTGTCGGCAAGGACGCTTCCGAACTGATTCACGCCCTGGCGGTGGCGGTCAGCCTGGGTGCCAACGTGCACGACCTGCTCGGGGTGCACTGGTACCATCCCACCCTCTCCGAGATCTGGACCTACCCGCTGGAGGACATTGCCGAGGCGCTCGCAGAATGATGCGGGCATGCGCGTTGCCTGGTAGTCCCCGCTGCCTGGACACGGCGGAAAGATGACCCGTTTCCAGAGCGTTTTATAGCATAGTTAAAAACCTCGTGATCATGAGACCTGTACTCTTCACTCTCTGCCTGCTGGCGCTCTGCGCGGCAAGTTTCCTGGGCGCTTCCGAGCGACCGAACGTCGTCCTGATTATGACCGACGACCAGGGCTACGGCGATCTCGGTTGCCACGGCAACCCGGTCCTCAAGACGCCCAACCTCGATGCGTTGCACGCTGAATCCGTCCGCTTCACCGACTTCCACGTCAGCCCGTTCTGCACCCCGACGCGCGCCGCCCTCATGACCGGGCGCTACCCGGCACGCACCGGCGCTTATCGCACGAGCTCAGGCAGGTCGATGCTGCACACCGACGAGACCACCGTCGCCGAAGTCTTCGCCAGCGCCGGCTACCGCACAGGCATGGTCGGCAAGTGGCACCTGGGCGACAACGCCCCACACCGGCCGCAGGACCGGGGCTTCCAGGATGTCGTCTGGCATCGCGGCGGTGGCATCGGCCAGGCCGCTGACTACTGGGGCAACGATTACTTCGACGACACCTACGAGCGCAACGGAAAATGGGAGAAGTTCGAGGGCTACTGTACTGATGTCTTCTTCGCCGAGGCCATGCGCTTCGTGGACGAGAACCGCGATTCTCCCTTCTTCCTCTACCTCGCCACCAATGCCCCCCACTCGCCCTACTTTGTGGCCGAGGAGTGGGCCGCGCCCTACCGCGAGAGCGTGAAGTGGCAGTTCGGCGCCGAGTTTTACGGCATGATCGCCAACTTCGACCACAACGTCGGGCTGCTCCGCGATCGCCTCGACGCGCTCGGTCTGGCCGACGACACCATCATCATCTTCATGACCGACAACGGCACTTCGAAGGGTAACGGCGGCAAGGGACTGTCCCCGGAGGACGCGTTTCGCGGTTTCAATGCCGGCATGCGCGGCCAGAAGTCGACCGTGTTCGAGGGTGGCCACCGGGTGCCATTCTTCATCCACTGGCCCAACGGCCCGAATGGCGGGCTGATGGGCGGACGCGACGCTATCCACCTCGCCGCTCATCTCGACGTACTTCCCACCCTTGCCGAGCTCTGTGGGATCGACCTGCCCGAGGGTCTCGTTCTCGATGGCAGCTCCTTCGCTGCTCAGCTCAGCGATTCGGAGGCCCCACCCCATCGGGAGCACGTCGTGGTCCAGCTCCAGGGCGGCGCGCATTTCTCCGGCCCCGGCCAGCAATGGACGAGCTCGTGCGTGGTCAAGGGTCCGTGGCGCCTCCTCGACGGGGAAACCCTGCATGACCTTGCCTCCGACCCCGGCCAGAAGCACAACGTCGCCGCCGAACACCCGGAAGAGGTCACCGAATTACGCGCCCTCTGCGAGGAATTCTGGGCCGAGGTCTCGCCACGCATGACGCCGGTGTGCCTCGACCTTGGCAGCCCGGCGCAGAACCCGACCGAGCTGAGTTCCCAGGACTGGTACATGGAGTCCGGGAATCCGCCCTGGCATGCCGGCGCGGTTGCTCGACGCGATCGCGTCACCGGGCCGTGGCACGTCGACGTGAAACAGGCCGGCCGCTACCGGCTCACCCTGCGCCAGATGCCGTCGACCCACCCGACCGCGCTGGTAGCCGACCGCGCCCGAGTCGCCATTGCCGGTATCGAGAAGGAAAAACCGGTCGAGGCGGGCGCCACTGCGGTGACTTTCGAGCTGGAGCTTCCCGCGGGCAAGACCACCCTGCAGACCTGGCTCTACAAGGGAGAAGGCGAGCCGGGAGGTGCGTACTTTACCGAGGTCGAGTTGCTCGATGAATCAACTGCTGCCCGGTCGACTCCCGACGTGGCTTCTCCAGCTCCCTCAGCTGGTGACCGCGCGGCCTGGCTCGATCAGGACAAGTTCGGCCTCTTCATCCACTGGGGTCTCTACTCCCAGATCGCCAAGGGGGAGTGGTACATGCACGCGAAGAAGGTTCCCATCGAGGAATACTCCAAGCTTACCGAAACCTGCAACCCGACCAAATTCGATGCCCCCGAGTGGGTCAAAATTGCCAAAGATGCCGGCATGAAATATATCGTGATCACCAGCAAGCACCACGACGGCTTCGCGCTCTTCGACTCTGAGATCAGCGACTACAACATCGTGGATGCTACCCCCTTCAAACGCGATCTGATCGCCGAGCTCAAGGAGGCCTGCGATGCCGAAGGCATCAAGCTGGGCCTCTACTACTCCCACGCCCAGGACTGGTACCACCGGGGCGGCTTCCCCAGCCACAACTGGACCGAGCCTTCCGGCATGGACGAGATGAAGGACTATCTCGACACCATTTCGATCCCCCAGGTCAAAGAGATCCTCACTCAATACCAACCCGCCATCCTCTGGTATGACACCCCCCGGCGCATGAACCCTGCGCTGGCAAAACCCTTCTCTGAGGTGGTCCGTGAAATCAGCCCCGGCACCCTTATCAACAGCCGCATTGCCCTCGATGGCAACAAGATGGACAAGGTCAGCCAAGAGGACCTCGACATGCTCAAGAGCCTCGATACCGATTACCTCTCCTACGCCGACCGCGAAATACCGGCCGACAGCCCGTGGAAGCATTGGGAAACCTGCATGACACTCAACGGCTCCTGGGGATTCACCCAGGGCGACAACGCCTGGAAAACCCCCAGCCACGTCATCCAGCAACTGCTCGAAGTAGTCAGCAAGAACGGCGCCTTCCTGCTCAATGTCGGCCCCACTGCCGATGGAGAATTTCCCGCAGAATCGGTGACTGTGCTCAAACAAGTCGGTGACTGGCTCAATCTCAACGGCGACGCCGTCTACGGTGCCCAACCCGTCTCCTTCAACCTCCCCGGCACCCCCACCGCAGAATCCCTCAAACGCAGAGCCGACAAGGAAGCCCGCTTCGCCAAGCTCAATCGTCCCGCCCCTCACACATCCCTTGAGCGAGACTTCCCCTGGATCGCCACCCGCAAAGGCGACACGATCTACATCACCCTGCTTGACTGGCCAGCAGACAACACCCTCACCGTGGCCAACGTCTCCGAAAACATCCAAAGTATCCACCTCTCCACCGAGCTGGATCAACCACTCAAACACAGCCTCACCGATGGCATCCTCACTGTCACCCTGCCCGAAAAGCCCTCTGGAGATCTTCCTGCCGTGCTGTGCTTGGGCTCCCAAGCTGAGTAGAAAGGCGCGGTGTTTTTCGCAGTCATTCCAGTATCCTGCGCGGAACAATAGCAGTGCAGCCGCTCCCCTTTGCCAATGAAAACCCTGCTGATCATCGCCCTCAGCTGCAGTCTCCTGCTCGAGGCCCGTGCTCGTCCACGCGACATCACGCCCGTTCATCTCGTTGCGGACATCCCCTACAAGCAAACCGCGGACGGCGATCTCAAGCTCGACCTCTACTACCCGGAGAAGAAGCTGCGTGAGTCCTACCCCGTGGTTATCTACACCCACGGTGGCGGCTGGGTCACCGGCGACAAGGCCAAGGCTGGCGTTGCCAGGATCGGGACCTGCGTGCATGCTCTGACGGAGCGGGGTATCGCCGTGGCCGCCGTGCAATATCGCCTCTACCGGCAAGGCGGTAATATCACGATCCGCGACTGCGTCACCGACAGCAAGGACGCGCTGCGCTACCTGGTCAAGCATGCCGCCAAGCTTCACCTCGATCCCAGCCGCGTGGGTAGCTTCGGTGACTCGGCGGGTGGCCAGATCGCGCAGATGCTGCTGCTCTCCAGCCCGCAAAGCCTGCCGGGTGAGCCCTCCCTAGCCGACGCTGACTACACCATGCGTGGCGGTGTTTCCTGGTATGGCCCCTGTGATTTCGAGGACCCGCAGCTGTTCAATCCCGACGGGCGCCCGAACTTCCGTGACCGCTTCGGTGCCCGCATCCTACCTCCGGATCATGATCCGAAGGACAAGCTCGAGCTCTACCGCGAGGTAAGTCCGGTCAATTACCTGGCCAGCGACAGTCCTCCTCTGCTCATGCTGCAGGGCAATATGGACACCACCATCCCGGTGCACCACGCGCGCCACATGCAGGCACGAGCGAAAGAGCTCGGTGCCCCGGTCGAGATTGTGATCGTGAAGAATGCCGGCCACAACTGGCGCACGGGAGGCGACGGACGCGGTGAGCTGGAACCCTCGCAAGACGAGATCATTAAGCGCAGCGCAGAGTTCCTGGCAAGGCACCTTACCAAGTGATTTTTGCCCGCAGACTCCGACCATGAGACGCGTCCTCCTCTTTCTTATCCTGCTTCCAATGTCCCATCTTGCTGCAGAAGGTGCCGAGGGAGTCATCCTGCTGCACGGCCTTTGCAGGACGACGAGCAGTATGGAGAAAATGGCAGCCGCGTTGGAAAAGGAAGGCTTTGTCGTCGTCAACCAAGGCTATCCTTCCAGGACCGCCAGCATCGAGCAACTCAGCGAACTGGTCATCGGCAAGGCCTTGCAGAACCCGGTGCTGGCAGAGTGTTCCACTATCCATTTCGTCACCCATTCGCTGGGTGGTATCCTGGTGCGTTGCTACTGCAAGCAGCACGAGCTGAACCGCCTTGGCAGGGTCGTGATGCTTGGCCCGCCAAACGGGGGCAGCGAAGTCACCGACAAGATCGGTCACTGGAAGCTTTACCGGAAGCTCAACGGAGCCGCCGGTGACGAACTGGGCACCGGTTCGGACTCCACGGTCAACCAGCTCGGCAGGGTCGACTTCGAGTGCGGCATCATTGCCGGCGACCGCAGCATCAACCAGATCAACAGCCGCATGATTAAAGGCAAAGACGATGGCAAGGTCTCGGTGGAAAACACCAAGGTCGAGGGCATGAAGGATCACGTCACCATCCATGCCACCCACCCCTACCTGATGAAGAACAAGCGAGCCATCGAGCAGACTATCGCATTCCTGAAGCACGGCAGCTTCATTGACGACTGAACAAGGCAAGGCGAGCTGGTCGCCCCGCAGCGGCCCCAGACCATGAAACTTCCACTTTTCATCCTGCTTCACGCCATGGCGCTGGTCATATGCCAGTGCGCACTCGCCGCCGGGAAGCCTCCGAATATTCTCTATATCTTCACTGACGATCAGTCGCACCGCACGGTCTCCTGTTACGAGGAGGCCCGCCCCTGGGCGAAGACCCCGCATATCGATGCGCTGGCGGCTTCCGGCATGCGCTTTACCACCTGCTATACCGGGACATGGTGCCAACCATCGCGCGCCAGTGCCCTCACCGGGCTGCTCCAGCATGGGATCCAGACGCTGGAGATCACCGACTACCCGATGGCCAGTTACGACCCCGAACAGTTGCCGTTTTTCCCGACAATCTTCCGGCAGAACGGCTATGCGACCGCCTGCATCGGCAAATGGCACCTGGGCAAGGACGTCGGCCATGGCCGCGACTGGGATTACTCGGTGATCTGGGACCGTGGTCACAATAATGGTGCCAGGAATGCAGGGGCCTACTACGACAAGACCCTCGTGCGGACCAACGGGGGCGAGCGCGAGCCGCTGGGAGGCTACAGTACGGATCGCTTCACCGAGCTGGCGGTCGACTACATCAAGCAACAGCAGGACGCTGCAAAGCCCTGGTATCTCTGGCTCTGCTACGGGGGCGTGCACTCCCCCTACACCCCGGCCGTGCGCCATGCGGACGCCTACCGTGAAGCGCCGGCCTCCAAGGTTCCTGCCGATATCTTCGGTCCGCGTTCCGGCAAGCCCGAGCACCTGCGCATGCACACGCGCTGGAAGAAGGATGAAAATGGTGAGCCGCGAGGCTATGACGCCGCAGTGAAAAAATACCACCGGGCGGTCAGGTCTTTGGATGATGGCGTGGGAGCGCTGGTCGCGGCACTCCGAGAGAGCGGGCAATTGGAAAACACTGTGATTATTTTCACCTCCGACCAGGGCTTCGCATGGGGACAGCATGGCATGAAAGAGAAGTGGGCACCGTACGACGCCAACCTGTGTGCCCCCTTGGTCTTCTCCGCACCCGGGCGCATCCGGCCCGGCAGTGTCTGCCGGGAGCCCGTCAGCGGGGTCGACATCACCCGCACCATCCACTCGCTGGCCGGGATCGAGCCGGCCTGGAAGATGCACGGGCGGGACCTGCTCGGGCTCCTCGAGGAGTCGGAGGCCTCCCTTGACCGGCCGATGCTGATGATCAACACGACCTACGCGTATGGCGAGCGTGTTGCGGATGTTCTGCAGCGCAATGCCTGTGAGGAGTTCGTGCGCCAGGGACTGCCCGCGTGGATGATGATGCGCGAGGGTCGCCACAAGTACATCCGCTACCTGCAGCAGGATACCCTCGAAGAACTCTATGATCTGGAGCAGGATCCCGAGGAACAGGTCAACCTCGCAGTCGACCCGGAATACAGGCAGCAGCTCGCAGGGCTCAGGCAAAGGACGATCGAGGAATTCCGAGCCCAGGACGGCGACTTCGTCGATTACCTGCCCGAGCCGAAGTCACCGGAGCCTGCAAGCCAGGCCAACCAGCAGGCCTTCGAATGATCACTCGCGTGCCAATCGGAGCGATCTTCTTCTTGCTCCTCGCCCTGTCATCGGTCGCCGCCGCAGCGCGCCCGAACATCCTGGTGATCCTCACCGATGACCACCGCGCTGACTACCTGGGCTGCGCCGGGCACCCGGTGCTTGAAACCCCGCATATCGACCAGCTCGCCAGAGAGGGTGCTTACTTCAACAACGCCTTTGTCAGCTCGGCTTCCTGCACGCCCAACCGCACCTGTATCCTCACCGGCCAGTATGAGCGCAAGCACGGCGTTACCTTCGGCTCCAACAGTTCGCTGAATGCGGAGGCCCTGCAGGAAACCTACCCGATGCTGCTCAAGCAGGCCGGGTATTTCGTCGGCTACGTCGGCAAAAACCACACCCCTGGCATCGAAGAGGGATTGTTCGACTACTGGTATGGTAACCACAACCACATCGGCTTTTATCCGAAGAACCTGCACCCGATCTACCGCAATGCCCAAGCCAACACCCAGGTGGAAATCCTCGAGGAGGGAACACTGAACTTCATCCAGCACGATCCCGGGTTTGCAGGCACGGCGGATTTCCTCGAGGCACGACCCGCGGACAAACCCTTCTGCCTGCTGGTCAATTTCAACGTGCCACACAGTTTCAGCGTCAACAAGATGCAGCAGCGCCCCGGTGACCCGGAACTCTACCGTGGCGCTTACCGGGACCAGGAGGATGCCATGCCGCTGCCCGAAACCTACATCGCCGAGGCGGATATCAAGCAGCCCAAGATCCCGCGCGCGGTCTACAATGGGCAGTACATCCAGACCTACGACTTCGTGAAAACGGAGGCCGGAATGCGCGAGCGCATGGTGCGCACCTGCCAGACGGTCAGCGGCATCGACAATCTCGTGGGTGCCGTCGTCGCAGAACTGAAGGCGCAGGAGCTCTACGACAACACGGTCATCGTCTTCACCTCCGACCATGGCCTGCAGTTTGGCGAGCACGGCCTCGGCGGCAAAGTACTGCTCTACGAGGAGTCCCTGCGCGTGCCGCTCATCATCGTGGATCCCCGCGGCCCGCGGAAGGCTCGTGGACAACGGCGCGACCAGCTTGTGGTCTCCATCGATATCGCCCCCACCCTGCTGGAGCTAGCCGGCCTGCCCGCGCATCCGGAAATGCAGGGCCGCTCACTGGTGCCGCTGTTGCGGGGACAGGGCAGCCCCAACTGGCGCGCGGACTTCTTTGCCGAAAACATGTTCATGGGCCAGCACTACCCACGCATCGAGGCCGTGCGCGGCGAGCGCTATAAATACGTGCGCTACTTTGACAAGAAGAGGGACAAACCGCACCCAATCGCCCTCACTGCCTCGATCCGTGGCGAACAGCCGATCTACGAGGAACTCTACGATCTGGAAACCGACCCACGGGAAACCACCACCCTGGTCGATTCACCGCAGCACCGTGCATTGCTTGATCAGCTGCGAAAGCGCTGCCAGCAGCTGGTGGTCGAGGCAAAGGGCAGCGATGCGTATCCGAAAACAGACATCAGCAAGGGCAGCGATCCCCGCGACAAGACAAGCCACTGAGGCAATCACGTTTGACTGGTTGGCGCCTATGCCTTGGCCAGAACAGCCGAAACTACTGCTGCCAGCGGGCCCGAAAACACGTGTGCGTTTTTTGGTGGCTGCTAATCCAGCTTGTGCCAGTTTTTTAATTCCGGTGAAATACCGGCGACTGAAAACCCGTAACCCATCGACCAGACGTTATTCTATCATGATCAAGTTCACCAAGCGCCTGCTCGCAGCCCTCTT